>DATJIX010000563.1:0-8269 GCA_035492865.1 Mycobacterium sp.
GCCAAGTCGGAGTCCGAAGGGCAGCGACGGATGACCGCGCTGCACGGCGGACGGGTGGATCAGCTCGAGATCTACCCGAACCTGTGGGCAGGTGTCGGGCTGGTCCGTGGCGGTGCGGGCACCGCGCTGGTCGGCAGCCACCAGGAGGTCGCAAACCTCGTTTACGAGTACCACTCGCTGGGCTTCGACGAGTTCATCCTGTCGGGCTACCCGCATCTCGAAGAGGCGTACTGGTTCGCCGAGGGCGTGCTGCCGCTGTTGAAACAGAAAGGCGTCGCCTGAGTTCTCGCGCATAAAACTCCGCCCGCGCCCGGGAGGGTGCCCGGCCGGCCTGACAAGCGCTACTATCTGCGTATGAATGCAGATAAGCAGATCTGTGGGCGGCGGCTTGCCGATGAGCAGGCCGACCTGGTCGTCGAGGTGTTCCGGATGCTGTCCGACTCGACCCGCGTTCAGCTGCTGTGGGCGCTCGCCGATCGCGAGCTGTCGGTCAACGAGCTCGCCGGTCGGGTCGGCAAGCCGGGGCCGTCGGTGTCACAACACCTTGCCAAGCTGCGGATGGCGCGGCTGGTGCGGACCCGGCGGGAGGGCACCCAGATGTTCTACCGGTTGGAGAACGACCACGTCCGCCAGCTCGTCACCGACGCGGTGCACAACGCCGAGCATGCGACCGGCGGCGTGCCAGCACACCACCTGGACGACGCCGAGCTGAGGGTGCTGCACGAGGAGGCGACGGGCTGATGGGTCTCGGACATAGTCACGACCACACCCACGCGGTGGACCACGCCCTTCGCGACAGCGCCGCCGGTATCCGCGCCGTCAAGGTCAGCCTGGTGGTGCTCGGTGTCACCGCGGTGGCGCAGCTGGTCATCGTCGCGCTGTCGGGCTCGGTCGCGTTGTTCGCCGACACCGTGCACAACTTCTCGGATGCACTGACGGCGGTGCCGCTGTGGATCGCATTCTCGATGAGCAGGCGCGGCGCCACCCGTCGCTACACGTACGGCTTTGGCCGAGTTGAAGATCTGGCAGGCCTGTTCGTGCTGGCGATGATCGCGATCTCCGCGGTGGTCGCCGCCGTGCAGGGGATCCGACGACTGATCGACCCCGTCCCGCTGACGCATCTGGGTTGGGTCGCGGCGGCGGGCGTCGTCGGATTCCTCGGCAACGAATTGGTGGCGCTCTACCGGATTCGGGTCGGCAATCGGATCGGGTCGGCGGCGCTGCGAGCCGATGGAATGCACGCCCGCGCAGACGGTTTGACATCGCTGGCGGTGGTCGCAGGCGCGGTCGGCGCGGCGCTGGGTTTTCCGGCCGCCGACCCGATCGTCGGCCTGGTCATCGCCGTCGCGATCGGCGTCGTGTTGGTCTTCGCGGCGCGCGACGTGTTCGGCAGGCTATTGGATCGCGTCGATCCCCGCCTGGTCGACGAGGCGGTCACGGTGCTGGCCGCCCGGCCGGGAGTCCGCGCGGTGCGACGGGTCAGGATGCGCTGGGTCGGTCATCAACTAGAGGCCGACGCCGAACTCGACATCGACCCATCGCTGAGCCTCGCGGACGCCCACACGGTCGCGCACAGTGCTGAACATGAACTGGCTCATAGCATTCCGAAGCTCAGCTCGGTGATCGTGCACGCGTATCCGGCGCACGACGTCGCGCTCAGCAGCTGAACATCTCACCGATCTGTGGCGGTGCGGTGGCCGGCTGCAGGCAGCCGAACGTTTGTACACCGGCGTCGCTGAGCCGAACCGCGGACTGGTGGGCGTAGTTCACGCAGACCAACCCCGCCTGGTCGCTGCGGCAGCGGTAGTCGCCGAACGCCAGCGATTGACCGTACGGCAGCTGAGATCCTTCACCCGCGGCGAACCGGCCCGGGTCGCCGTGCACGGAGCCGACTCGCACGCTCATGCCGTCGTAATCGACCCAGCCGCCCTTCCACTCGCCGTAGGCGTCGTCGGGTCGCGGCGGCGGGTTCGTCAGATCCACCAGGCACGCGAGCGCGCCGTCGCTGTACTTCGTGTCGGTCATGCAGTTGGACTTGCCCGACGGCGTCACGAACGCGACATCCTCGCCCAGATCGGTGCTGACACCGTCGCGGGTTGCGGAGTGGAACGAAGCGGGATCGGCGGCCGTGCCCGCTTCGACCCAGGCGATGACATCGCTCATCGGCGCGCCAGGGCCGGGCGCCTTGACGGGGGGTTTCGGGGCGGGTGACGACGTCGACGGTGCGGCGCGCGTCGTGCTCGGCGGCACGGTCAAAGACGGCGTCGACCGCTCGGCGTCTCCGCCGACCGAGTGCGAACACCCCGCCACCAGCACAGACGCCGCGATCAGGGCAGCTATCCGCATAACGGCCAAGGCTAGCGGGCCGACAGGCAATCGCTGGCCAGGCGCGGCGGCGGCGCACGTTCGATACCGTCGAGATATGCACGAACATGTCGTCCGCGCAAACATCGCGTCGGGCACGGTCGAGGGTTTCACGCGTGATGGTGTGAACCGCTGGCGATCGATCCCATACGCGCAGCCGCCGGTGGGTCCGCTGCGGTTGCGGGCGCCTCAGCCCGTCGAGCCGTGGCGGGGCGTGCGTTACTGCCACGGCTTCGGCTATTGCTCACCGCAGCAACGCATGTACACGATCCTGGCCCCCGGCAAATATCAGCCGATGGCGGAGGATTGCCTGACACTCAACGTCGTCACCCCCAAGCGCCCAGCCGATGAGCCGCTGCCGGTGATGGTGTTCATTCATGGCGGCGGCTACTTCATGGGCAGTTCGGCAACGCCGATCTATGACGGCGCAGCGCTGGCCCGCAGCGGTTGTGTGTACGTCTCGGTGAACTACCGGCTCGGGCCGCTGGGGTGCCTGGACCTGTCATCGTTGTCCAACGCGGACATCACGTTCGACGACAACCTGTTCCTCCGCGATCTGGTGATGGCGCTGCGCTGGGTGCGTGACAACGTCGCGGTGTTCGGCGGCGACCCCGACAACGTGACGATATTCGGCGAGAGCGCGGGCGCGCACGCCGTAGCCACGCTGCTCGCCGTCCCCGCAGCGAAAGGCCTGTTCGCCCAGGCGATTTCGGAGAGCCCGGCCGCAGGAATGGTGCGCTCTCCGGAAATCGCGGCCGACTACGCAACGAAGTTCGCTGAGCAGCTCGGTGCCCGCAAGGAGGACGGCGCCAACGCCGTGATGGCGGCGCGGCCAGCGGACCTGGTCAACGCATTCGACCGGCTGGTGCGGCAGGGTCAGCGCGAGATGCTTGGCGCGTTTGCCGCGGGCCCCACGCGCAATACCGAGTACCTGCCGCTGGACCCGGTCGAGGCGATGCGGGACGGCACGGCGCACCGCGTGCCGCTCATCGTCGGCACCAACGCCGAGGAAGCAAGGCTGTTCGGCCGGTTCATCAAGCTGCTGCCGATGACCGAACCGATGATCGAGCGGCTGTTGGCGGCCGCGGAACCCGGTGAGCGCGAACGCATTACCGCTGCCTACCCCGGCTATCCGGACGCTGCGGCCTGCATCCAGTTCGGCGGCGACTTCGCGTTCGGTTCTGCGGCCTGGCAGATCGGCGAGGCGCACAGCCGGCACGCGCCGACCTACCTGTACCGCTACGACTACGCGCCGCGGACACTGCGCTGGTCTGGTCTTGGCGCGACGCACGCCACCGAGCTGCTGGCGGTCTTCGACGTCTACCGCACCAAGTTCGGCAGGCTGCTCACGGCGGCGGCCGACCGTCGCGCGGCGTTACGGGTCAGCGACGACGTTCAGGCCCGCTGGCGGGGCTTCTCGCGTACCGGCGTGCCAGGGCAGGACTGGCCGGCGTACACCGGCGCCGATCGGGCGGTCATGGTGCTGGACCGGCGGCCCCGCGTCGAGTACGACCCGCACGCCGACCGCAGGCTGGCCTGGGAAGGATTCTCGCTGGCAACGGGCTGAGGCGGTCGTCGAATCGGCTGCGCGGCGCGGCGCGGATGTGATTGCGTAATCCCGTGGCTCACCCACTGGATCCGCTCACCGCCGACGAGTTCACGACGGTCGCATCGATCCTGCAGCGCGACCACGGCGTCGGCGACGGTTGGCGATTCGCGTCGATCGAACTGGCCGAACCTGGCAAGGCCGAACTGCAGGCGTTCGACGACGGGGGACCGCCACCGCCGCGACGTGCCGATGTGATTTGCCTGCAGCGTGCGAACAACGCCACCTACAAGTGCGTGGTGTCGTTGGCCGATGACCGCGCCGAATCGTTCGAGCACATCCCCGGCGTGCAGGCCAATTTCACCGTCGACGAGTTCGTCGAGTGCGACCAGTTACTGCGTGCCCACCCCGACCTCATCGCGGCCCTGGCCAAGCGCGGCATCACCGATATGGATCTGGTCTTCTTCGACACCTGGACCTACGGCGACGCGGTCGCGCCGCCGGAGTACCGCGACCGGCGGCTGGGCTGGTCGGACACCTGGCTCAAAGCCGAGCCGGGTGCCAACCCGTACGCGAACCTGATCAGCGGGCTGCACTGCGTCATCGACCTCAACGCGATGGAACTGTTACGGGTCGAGGACAGCGGTGGCGCGCAGGCGCCCGAGGTGATGGGCGAGTACGTGCCAAGCCGCATCCCGGAACGCATCCGCGCGGCGTCGCGACGCGAGCCGCTCAAGCCGTTGCACATCACTCAACCCGAGGGGCCGTCGTTCACGTTGGACGGCAACCTGCTGCAGTGGCAGAACTGGTCGCTGCGCATCGGCTTCAACCACCGCGAGGGAATGACACTGCATACCTTGCGATATCAGGATGGCGACCGGAATCGCTCTGTCGCGCATCGGTTGTCGTTTGCCGAGATGATCGTTCCCTACCGCGACCCGTCGGTCGATCACTACCGCCGTACCGCATTCGACATCGGCGAGTGGGGGCTTGGCTTCATGACCACCTCGCTGGAGCTCGGTTGCGACTGCCTCGGTGAGATCCGTTACCTCGACGCTGTTCTGCACAACAGCAAGGGGGAGCCCTACACGATCACCAACGCCATCTGCATCCATGAGGAAGACAACGCCGTGCTCTGGAAGCACGTCGACCACGACATCGGCGCCGAGGTGCGCCGGATGCGGCGGCTGACGATCTCCTTTCACGTCACCGTCGCCAACTACGAATACCTGGTGTACTGGCGGCTCTATCAGGACGGCAACATCGAATGCGAGGTGCGGGCCACCGGCATCATGGTGACCACGCCGCTGGCGCCAGGACAACCCAATCCGAACGGCACGCTCGTCGACGAACGCACATATGCGCCGTTCCACCAACACTTCCTGGTCGCCCGCCTCGACATGGACATCGACGGCACCGATAACACCGTCTTCATGACCGAGTCCTACCCCGAGTCACTGGGGCCGGACAATCCGCACGGCCTCTCACTCGTCGTGCGCAATGTGCCGCTGCGCACCGAGAGCCAGGCCAAGCAGGACGTGAACTTCGAGACACAGCGCGCCTGGAAGGTGGTCAACACCAATGTGGTGAACGGTCTGGGCACCCACCCGTCGTACAAACTGGTTCCCAGCGGCGCGATTCCACCGATGTTCGACCCGGAGTCGCCGGTCGTCGAACGAGCCAATGTGATCGGTCATACTCTTTGGGTGACACCGAACCGGCCCGACGAGCGTTGGCCTGCAGGCGAGTTCGTCAACCAGTCGACACGCGACACCGGGCTGGGCCGGTGGACACAGGCGAACAGATCCATCGAGAACACCGACGTGGTGATGTGGTACGTGTTCGGAATTCACCACATCACCAGACCGGAGGACTGGCCGGTGATGCCTGTCGATGTGGTGTCCTTCTGGTTGAAGCCGTTCGGATTCTTCGACCGCAACCCCTCGTTGGACGTGGTTGGCGCCCACACATCGGTGACCAGTGCGCACCACTGACGTCATCGAGCGACCGGCCGATCTGACTGTCGACTGGCTCACCGAAGCTCTTGGTGTACCCGTCAGTGGCTTCACCTTTGAGCGCATCGGTACCGGCCAGATGAGCGAGTGTTACCGAGTCGAATTGGCCTACGCCGACGGCGACAGCGGTCCCGGTTCAGTGGTGCTCAAGGTCGCCGCCACCGACCCGGTGAGCCGTCAGACGGGCCACTCGCTCGGGCTCTACGAACGCGAGGTGCGCTTCTACACCGACATCGCGCCGGGCGTCGACGGCCCGATCGCGCCGTGTCACCACGCCGCGTTCAACACCGAAACCGGAGCGTTCCACCTCCTGCTCGGAGACGCGGGTCCTGCCGTTGTCGGTGACGAAATCCGCGGCGCCACAGTCGAGCAGGCCATGCTGGCACTGTCGGAGCTGGGCCGGGTGCACGCACCGCTGCTCGGCGACACCGCGATGGCGAACGCCGACTGGCTCAATCGCGAGTCGCCGATGAACCAGGCCCTGATCGGCCAGCTGTACGCCGGGTTCATCGCCCGCTACCGCGACCGGATCGCCCCCGAGCACCGCGAAGTGTGCGAGCGGCTGGTGGCGAGTTTCGACGCATACATCGCGGCCGAGGACGCGGCGCAGCGTGCGCACGGCCTGGTGCACGGCGACTACCGGTTGGACAACATGCTCTTCGGCGAGCCCGGCGCCGACCGTCCGCTGACGGTCGTGGACTGGCAGACCGTCACGTGGGGCCCCGCCATGGTCGACGTTGCGTATTTCCTCGGCTGCGCGCTGGCGGATCAACCGCGCCGCGATCACTACGACGCCTTGCTGCACGCCTATCACGATGCGCTCGGACCGAACGCGACGCTGAGCTTCGACGAGGTGCGCGACGGCGTGCGTCGGCAGAGCTTCTTCGGGGTGATGATGGCGATCGTGTCGTCGATGCTCGTCGCACAGACCGAGCGCGGCGACGAGATGTTCATGGTGATGCTCGAGCGACACTGCCAGCATGCGCTCGACACCGACGCGCTGGCCACCTTGCCGGAACCGGTTGCTGTCGAACCGCTTACCCCGGAGGCCGACGACGAAGGCCCGCACCAGGCCACCGACGAACCACTGTGGAACGAGAGCTGGTACTTCGACTTCGCCGACGTGCAGCAGGGCGTCGGTGGATGGATCCGGCTTGGGCTCTACCCGAACCAGCGCATCGCATGGATCAACGCGCTGGTGTGCGGGCCCGACATGCCGACGATTGCGATCAACGACTTCGAGGTGGCCCTGCCAGAGGATCCCGGCGCGGTGCGCACCGACGACGTCGAGCTCACGCTGGCGGCGACGCAACCGCTGCGGACCTACCGCGTGACGGTGCGGGGCCACGGCGTCGCCTACGACGACCCCGCGGCGCTACTGCGCGGGGAAGCCGGCCGACCCATCGAGCTGGCGATGGATCTGGTGTGGACCACGGCGGGCACGCCGTATCAGTACCGCATCACGCCGCGCTACGAGATCCCGTGCACGGTGTCCGGCTCTCTCGGTATCGACGGTCGGGAAGTCGCCATACATGAAGTTGCGGGTCAGCGTGACCACTCGTGGGGGGTACGCGACTGGTGGGCGATGGACTGGGTGTGGAGCGCACTGCACCTCGACGACGGCACACACCTGCACGGCGTCGACATCCGCATCCCCGGCGCACCGCCGATCGGCATCGGCTACCTGCAGCCACCTGAACAGCCGCTGGTCGAGTTGCAGTCCGTCACTGCTCGGGAAGTGTTCGGAGACAACGACTTACCGCAGGCCACGGAGATCGCGTATGGCGACGTGACCGCCACCATCGACATTCGCGGGCATGCCCCGGTGCTGCTGACCGGCCCGGACGGCCGGATCAGCCACTTCCCACGGGCGTGGGCGACGGTTACCACAGGCGACGGCCGCACCGGCGTCGGCTGGGTCGAATGGAACCGCAACCAGCCCTAGCGGTCCGCCGGCCAGTCGCAACCCGTGAGCTCGGCGGACAGCTCCCACAGCCGGCGCGCCGCCACAGGGTCGCGGGCCTTCTTGCGCAAACCCGTTACGCGCGGTTTGCCCCACTGATTGAACCGCGGCGCGAGGTACGTCCCGCTCGGCAGATCAGTGGTCACTGCCTGAACCGTGGCTCGTGCACCCTGGTCTGACGTGTGCATCATGTGCCACACCGGGTTTCGCTCGCCAACGGGAAGGCCCTCCGCGGCGCGTCTGGTGATCCCGCTGTCGGTCATGCCCGGGTCCGTCGCGTACGCACGAACGCCACGGGCGGCGAGTTCACTCACGAAGAGCAGGTTGGCCAGCTTCGACTCCGAGTATGCCGCGGTCTGCGAGTATCGCCGATTCTGCCAA
>DATJIX010000564.1:0-6553 GCA_035492865.1 Mycobacterium sp.
AGCGACGTGACCAGCGCGACCTTCATCGTGCCTGGTCGGGACTGCGCCGGGCGGGCGCGTCGGCACCGATGCTTGCCGCCAGTGCCACGCCCATGGCCGCGGTGAACCAGATCGGCGGTTGGATCTGCACGCTGAGGAACACGGCCCCGACGACCGCGACGATGGCGCTGGCCTGTACGGCGAGCGCCAACCCTGCGCCGTCGGCATCGTCGACCGTGCGGGCTGCGCAACGGGCGCGTACGAGGCCGACCCACGAGCCGCCGATGAATGCGACGAAGAGGGTGAGCCCGACGACACCATCCTCAGCAAGCACCTCGAGGTACGCATTGTGGGCAACAGGCTCATTGATGCCCCACGGCTCGTCGTGGACGAACTCTGCGGCCCGATGCGGGTAGAGACCGGTGCCGACGCCGAGCAGCGGCTCCTGCTGAAACATCTCGATCGCGCCTCGCCACAGCGCCCGGCGTGACGCCCAGTTCTCGTCGGCGACAGCGGTTTTGGCGTTGATGCGGTCTTCCACCCATTTCGAGTTGAGAGCCAACACCGCGCCACCGAGCAACGCCACGCCCGCGACCGTAGCCACGAGCCGCTTGGCGATGGTGCGGTTGTGCATGGCCGCCCACAGCCCGGCGAGCGCCAGGGCGACACATGCGCCGCGGGAGAATGTCAGGGCGATGGTGACGAGCAGGATGCCGGTGGCCAGCAGCCAGAGCACCTGCCGCTCACGATGGCGCCACGCAAGGTAGAGAGCGAGCGGCACCGCCGTCGCCAGCACGTAGGCGAAGTCGTTCGCTTCTCCGATGGGCCCTGATGCCCGCCCGGTCGTCGAGACGAGGAAACGGAAGGTGCCCACCGCCGCGGCGGCCGTCGACGAGATGACGAAGACCTCGGCGAGCCGCACCAGCCGCGCCCTATCGGTGACGAGCTGCACCACCAGGAAGGCGAAGGCGGCAAACATGCAGTAGCGCAAGAACTCCACCACGCCGTCGGCGACGCGGCCGCTGCGCAGCAGCGATACCGCGAGCACACCCAGGAAGACGAGGAGCACCCAGAACACCTTCGGCACGGGGACCCACCGACGGTGCGGCCGCGAGGCGAGGTAGGCGACCACGAGAGCGACGCCGAGGAGCTTGCCGACGGACACCTCACGGGTCGGATATCCGAGGGCGTCGTCCCACGGAAACGTCGCCACCAACAGCAGCAGGATCGTGGTCGGCACCGCGTCGCCGGAAGCAGGCCCGCCCGCCCCACTCGATGACGAGTGAGCGGTTGTGTGCATGGCGGTAAGTACACCGTGGGCGCTACTACCGATTCGCATATTTGCGCAAAGCCGTCAGATACGCTCAGCCGCAGGACCAAAACTGGAGCTCAGGTGGCGAACCCCCGTGACGAGGATCGTGTTGCCAGGGAGCGCGACTTTCACAACGAAATGTATGCCTCCGACGGCAGCCGCGCCGGACAGGCGAAGTACTACTGGGCGGTCAGCGCCGGGGCAGAGGACTACAAGCGCACTTTTCAAGGACTCGCTCGTGGCAGCGACGTCCTCGAGTACGGCTGCGGTGACTCGCGAAGCTTCCTGACGCTGGCGCCTGTCGCCAAGAGCGTCGACGCGATCGACATCTCCGACGAGGTGATCCGGCGGTTGAGGTCCGAAAACGTCCACGACAACGTTTCCCTTCACGCCATGGACGCCATGAACATGACGTTCCCCGACGACTCCTTCGACTTGGTGTTCGGCAGCGGAATCATTCATCACCTGGAGACCGAAACCGCGGCCAGAGAAGTCGCAAGGGTGTTGCGTCGGGGAGGGCGAGCCGTCTTTTGGGAACCGTTGGGGCTCAACCCTCTGATCAACGTCTATCGCCGGCTGACACCGGACGCGCGCACCCCCGATGAACATCCGCTGGTGCCCAACGACTTCGCCAAAATCGCCAAGTACCTGGATCTTGTCGAAGTCCGCTACTACGGCCTCGCCACGCTTGCCACCGTTCCGCTTCGGAACGTGAAGTTCGGGAAGGCCGTACTCGATCTCAGTGAGCGACTCGATAGAGCGCTTCTTGCCTTGCCTGGTCTCAGACACCTGGCTTGGTATGCGCTCGTCATCGGCACGACCGAGTAGGCGTGGTGGTGAGAGGGGTGAGCGACACCCGCGTGATGCATGTCATCAGCGAGATGGGGACCGGCGGAGCGGAAGCCCTCGTCGTGGAGATGGCGCGGCGCGGTGTTGACGTCGGATGGCGCTCTGCGGTGGCCTCCCACGGTGGATGCAGGGTCGACGACTTGGCCGAGGCCGATGTGCCTCACTTTCACACCGCAATTCCGCGGCGGACAGTCGGAGGTTTCGTTGCGGCCCGGATGACCACCGCTCGCGTGTTCAAGAGATTCGAGCCCGATATCGTTATCGCGCACAATGTCTCAGCAACCCTGGTGACACGACTAGCGCGGCCCAGGGCGCCGGTCTTGACGATATTTCACGGTGTGACCCTGCCCGATTATCGGAATGCGGCGAGGATCCTGAGCTTCGCGTCCGACCGGGTCGTCGTGGTCTCGGACGCTATCGGAAGCCGGCTTCGGCGGGCTGGGCTTCGTGGAGTCGATGTGACGACGATCCAAAATGCTGTGACGCCGCCGATTCTCAAGCCACGGAGCGAAGCGCGTGCCGAGCTGGACTTGCGAGATGACGTGCGCGTGGCCCTTTGCCTCGCGCGGATGGAGGCCCCAAAGCGACACGATCTCCTTCTCGACGCGTGGCGCCGGCTACCGGGCGAGCAGATCTTGTTGTTGGCCGGAGACGGGTCGCAACGCGCGCGCTTGGAGCAGCAGGCACGTCCGATGGGGGACCGAGTTAGGTTCCTCGGCAACAGATCCGACGTTCCTACGTTGCTCGCAGCAGCCGACATGACAGTCCTGATCAGTGACTCCGAAGGCCTGCCGCTAGCGATCCTGGAATCACTTGCTGCGGGGCGCCCGGTAGTCGCGACCGATGTCGGCGGTGTGCGAGAGGTCCTGGAATCGGGGAGTGGAAGATGCGTCCCCCCAGGCGATGTCGACTCGATCACCGCCGCGCTGCACGAGATGTTGCACGACGAATCGGCACGGGCAGAGGCGGCGAAGATCGGAGTTTCCGTGGTTCGCAGGTTCCACGACCCAGCGCAGATGATGAGCCGGTATCAACGGCTGGTGGGTGAAATGCTCGCGGGGTCAGTCGGATGAGAAGGCCCGACACGCTTTCCGAACGAGCGCGAACCGGTGTGCTGTGGTTCGGTTTCGTCAACGCCGCCACCAAGGCCAGTCAGATGGTGGTCACGCTCGCACTCGCGATCATCTTCACCCAGAGCGAGTTGGGGCTGGTAGCGCTGACCGTGTCGTTGGTCAACACCGCGATGATCGTGCAGTCGATGGGTGTCAACAACGTGATCACCCGCACCGAGCGCGACGAAAACGTCATGGCAGGCACGGTTCTGACGATGGCGCTTCTGCCGACGGTCGTTCTCACCCTTGTCGGAGTCATCGGCTCGTCGCAGATCGCCCGAGCCTTCGATGCGCCCGCTGCTGCGCCGTTGATCGCCACCGTCGCGATCGGGCTGCCCTTCTGGGCGGTTGGCTGGTTTCAGGTTGCACTGATGAACCGTCGCCTCGATTTTCGCCGCAGACTGTTGCCGGACGTCGGTAGCGCCGTAGTCGGTGCCACGGTGACCGTCGTTCTCGCTGTCCGCGGTGTCGGTCCCATGTCGGTGGCAATCGGGTTTCTGGTTCTCGCCGTCCTACAGCCGTTGTTCGGGTTTCTCGTCGGCGTGCGGGTGAGGCCAAGGTGGGATCGGGCTGCGGCGGCGGAAGCTCTGCACTGGATCGCCAACGTGGGTTTTGGGGCGGTCGCTTACACCGTCATGATCAACATCAATTTTCCCATCGTCTCTCGGATCTTGGGCACAGAGGCGCTCGGACTGTATTCACTTGCCTTCCGTGTCGCAGTACTGCCGTATGTGATGGCGGCCGTGGTACTGACTGTCGTCGCATTTCCGGTGTACGCCAAGTTGATTCGTGAAGATCGCCGAAGCGAGCTCACACACGCCGTCGGCCGCTTCACTCATGTGCTGTTGCTGGTCGTCGGCGGCATGTACGTGATCATCGGCCTCCTGGCAGACCACCTCGTGTTGCTTGGCGACAGATGGGCGCCGGCTGTTCCGGCCTTGAGGGTGCTGTGCGCCTATGGTTTGGGCCTCAGTCTGCTGACGCTGTGGTACCAGGCCGTGATTGTGACGGACCGACTTCGGCAGTACCGGTGCTTCGAGATCGCTCATCTGGCCCTACTTGTCGTCTCGTTGTTGATCTTCACCAGATACGGCATTACGGCCACCGCATTCGCTCAAACGGCTGCGGCCTGGGCAGTGTTCGCCGCCGTGTGGATCGCGCTGCGTCGAGCGAGAACCGCGCCGCCGCTTCGGGACATCGCGCGGGCAGTCGGTGAATTTCTGGTTCCTGCTGTCTCGTGCATCGCGCTCGTCGTTGTATGCCGATTGGCCGACATCGCGCCGGATCCGAAGTCGCTGCCGGGCTTCGTTTGTGAGCTGCTGATCCTGGCTATCTGTTATGCCGGGGTCGCGGGGTTGGCAAACCGGGCCCTGGTGGCGTCGTTGGTACGGCGCCGAGATGAGGTGGGCTGAGTGAGCAAGAAGCCGGTGCGAGTTGCCCTGGTGTGCGAGCCGCCAGATGGGGGTGTCGCTGCCCACGTGCGTTGGCTTGCTCGAGGCCTGCCCGCCCACGGGTATGAGCCGGTCGTCGTTGTACCGCACAATTTTGCCCACCTCGACGAGCTCGGCAATGTGTGCGAAGTAGTCACGTTGCCGTTTCGCCGTGACTATTCGCATCCCCAGGACGAGCTGCGTGCCATGGGGCGTCTGTTGCCTGTGCTGCGTCGAACAACGCTGGTGCATGCACATTCGGCAAAGGCCGGTGTACTCGCCCGTGTCGTGGCACGCCTGGCGCGCAAACCTGCGGTGTACACACCCCACCTCTTTCCGTTTATCGGTGAAATACCGGTAGCGCGAAAGCGATTCGGCCTGTTCGTCGAGCGCGCGCTTGCGCCGTCGACGGCAGCGTTGATCTGCGTATGTGAATTCGAGCGGGGGCTCGCGCTTCAGAAGCGGCTGCGCCCCCGACGGGTGGCGATGATTCACAACGGCTGCCCGCCGTGTTCCGATGGCGATCTCGCAGACATGCCTGAAGGGCTGATCGTCGGCACTCTCGCCGTGCTACGACCGCAGAAGGCGCTCGGCTACATTCTTGATGCGATGCCGGCGATCAAAGCTGCTGTGCCAGAGGCGAAGCTCGTGATCGTCGGGGACGGACCCGCCGAGCCAAAGCTACATGCGCATGCCGTTGACCTTGGGCTCGACGTGACATGGCTGCCGTTTGCACCGCCTCCCGCGCGTTACCTTCGCTCATTCGACGTCTACGTGCTCAGTTCGGCGTGGGAGGCATTCCCGATCAGCGTGCTCGAGGCTCAGGCCTGCGGTGTTCCCCAGGTCGTATCCGCGGTCGGCGGTACGCGGGAGTCGGTCGTTCCGGAGACGGGAATCGTGGTACCGCCCGGGGATCCGGAGGCCTTGGCGGAGGCCGTGATTCAGCTACTGCGCGACCCCGAGCGGCGTGCGACGATGGGCGAGGCTTCGCGTGCCCGTCAGGCCGAGTGCTTCACCGTCGAACGCATGGTGGCAGACACCGCAGCGGTGTATGACCGTGTAATCGCCGATACGTGATGCGCATCCTTTTCTGCACTAGCGAGTCGCCGCGGGCACCGCTGAACGGGTCGCGCCTGCTGTCGTGGCATCTGTGTTCGCAGTTGGCGCGCAAGCACGAGGTGACCGTGGTCGCGCTGCGCCATCCGGGCCAGAACGGGCCGCCTCCTGAGGGCGTGCAGTTGTACGAAATACCGACGGCGCCGCCTTGGTGGGGCCGAGCCTGGGGCCGGCGGCTCGCCGCGCTTGCGCTGCGTGAACCTGTGGAGGCGCGGCGGCTAGCCGCGCCGTTTCTGTCGTTCCTGCCTCAGCTCGCCGGGCGATTCGACGTGGCACACGTGATGCTGGGGACGCTGGCGGGCGTGGCGCCCGCTCTCGATGTGCCCGCGGTGATCGTGCCGATGGACGCATGGCATCTGAACGTGGAGGCCGAGGCGGCCGCGGCGACCGGCTGGGTGGAGCGGGCGTGGCGTCGGGCGCAGGTGCACGCGACTCGGCGCTTCCAGACGTACGCCTACCGGCCGTTCGCCCGAGTGATTCTGGTGGCCGACGAGGACGCGTGCGAAGTGCGGGCACTCGATCCTTCGTTGATCACCGAGACGATCTCGATCGGAGTGGACACGGCGAGGTTCGCCCCGGACGGCCGCGCCAGATCAGGAATCCTCTTTACTGGCGTCCTCGATACCCCCGCCAACGAGCAGGCCGCGGTCCGGTTGGCGGAGCGGATCATGCCGCTGGTGCGGCGCTCCATGCCGGACGCGACGTTGACGCTTGTCGGCCGCTCACCCGGTCCGCGGATACGCGCGCTGGACGCG
>DATJIX010000565.1:0-7291 GCA_035492865.1 Mycobacterium sp.
CGACGCGGAGTTCGTCAATAACGAAGTGCTGCTGACTGGCAAGATATTCAACGGCGACACCGAGATCGGTACCATTCAACGCTCGTTCTATCTCGATAGCGAGCAGAATCTCGTCGCCTACCACTCCGGAACTGTGATCAAGGAGGGGTTCGAGAAGCTGCGCGGCCAGGGCTTCTCCAAGGTGCTCACTTCGGAGCTGGAGCGTTACTACGTACATTCCGGCGTTGATCGCATCGCGATGCACACCCATGACTACGGCGGCTTCGCATGGGCGCGTAGGGGATTTTCCTGGGATCCGAACCCGGACTTCATGCGGAGATCGTTTGACGCGATCAGGGTTTCGGCCAGCCGATTGCGTGAATACGTAGGCCGCGAGGCGCAAGCGGCCCTCGACGACATGGTGGCGCGATTGGACCCGAACCATCCGCGGCTCCCAGAGCCCATCGACATCGCGGCCCTCTCCACACCCGATGAACCAGCACTGGGTAAGAAACTGTTGGACGGTTTGGCTCTTCGCCAGGACGGCAGCGGTCTGGATCTCGTCAAGTACATGCCGCGGGACGTCTCCGATGTAAATGCGCAGTCGCACAATGGTCTTGGTGCGCGGTTGAAGCGCTTCTTCGGATTAGGCGAGTCGAGGTCGGATCAGGATTGTGCACACCTGGTGGCCGACGAGTTGTCATCGAGGTATTACGGACGCGATTTCGATGTCGTGACGGCACGCTCGGCGATGGGTACGCCGTCCTGGGCGTTGTTCGAAGCCGCCAGGACCAAGGCCGAGCCCGCGACGTATGCCGACGTGCCCGGCCGGCTACGTGAATTGGGCGACGGTTCGTCGGCGGTCCTGGTGTCGCGCTGGGCCGGTGGGCGACAGGGCGGCCATGCGTATCTCGCTGTGCTGGACGGCGACGACGTCTATCTCTATGACCCGCACACCGGTGAGCGTTCGGGCTGGCCGCCGCATTGGGGTGAAGACGCGGTCAGTCACACCGCCGCGGGCTACCTCAAACCCGACGGTAGTCCCGAGCACGAGCTCGATGGCGGTCCGCGGCAGAGGCAGCTTGCCCACGCTGACGCCGTCGGCGACGTCCAGGGACACCCGATCGATCCGGACTACCTGCACCAGCAGTCGGCATATCGCGCAGAAGATCCGATCAGTCGGCGGGTTAACACCAGCTACGCCGATCCTCTTGCCGATGTCGTTGACAATGCGTCAGATCGCACCAGAGTGGAGCAGCTCGCCGCTGATCTCAGTGGTGTGTTCGGCCCGTACCGCGTCGAGATGTACAGGGCCGAAGTGTCCTCGGCGGGTGAGGTCATCATCGGCGGTCGCATCCTCAGTGGCGATGACGAGATCGGCTTCATGCAGCGGACCTTCTACCGTGACGCGGCTGGGAAGTTGGTCGCCCATCACGACGTGGTGGAAATCGATTATCAGCGTTACAAGTTCAAAGGGTTTTCCCGTGCGCTTGCTGCGCAACTCGACCCGTACTACGACCGCTCCGCCGTTGATCGCGTCGAGTTGCGAACGGAGCAAGACGGCGGCGACGTATGGGCCAGGCGAGGTGTCACCTGGAATACCGATCCTGCAAAGCTGCGGGAGTCGCTGCAGAGCGTGAGGGACGCGGCTGCGAACCTCCTGAACTGGGTGAGCGACGACGCGCAGGCGGTTCTTCGGGAGACCGTGGCGCGGTTGGACCCCAACCACCCCCGCCTACCCGAGCCCATCGAACTGGCATCCCTGGCAACAGCCGAGGAGCCGGATCTGGGCCGTCAGCTGATGTACAACACCAGGTGGCACGGCGTCAAGTATCTGCGCGGTGCAGAACCGTCAGTTGAGCCGTCGCACAGCGGAGTTGACACCTCCTCGGAGGCGTCGGAGCTTCACGGCACCAACTGCGCCCATCTTGTCGCCAGCCAGCTGTGGGAGCTGTACGAACTCGAAATCGACCTCGGCCCCGCAACCGCTTCCGGCGTTCCGGCCCGCGCGCTGTTCGAAGCCGTCGGCAGCAACGCGCGCTTCGTTGACTCCTATGACGACGTCGCCGAGGAGTTGATACGTCTCGGTCCCGGCTCGTCGGCGATTTTGGCGTCGCGGTGGGCAGTAGGCCGGCAGGGTGGTCACGCGTATCTCGCGATCAACGTCGGTGACGAGATATTCCTCGTCGAGTCTCACAGCGGCCGACAGTTGGGTTGGCCGCCCTATTGGGGCGACGAGGCCGTCGCACGGACGGTCGTTGGCTACCTCGATTCCGAAGGGAACCCAAGGCACCCGCTGCACGACGTCCCCTTGCGACTGGGACTCGTCGACGCCGACGCCATCGGTGACGTCCAAGGCGGACCCTACGATCCCGTTGGTCGGCTTGGCCTGCCCGACTATGCGCCGCAGTCACTGTCCGACGTCGACGCCACCACGGTGTACAGCCACGGCGAGCACAGGATGCGAGAGCTCAACGAGCGACTTCTGCGCGAGGGTGTGGGCGCCGAACAGCGCGCGAGAATCCTCTTCGAACAACGGAACTCGCTACGTGCCTGGACGCGCGACCTGATGACCAACCGGACCACTGCCGAGGTCCTCGCGGCCAACGAAAGCAATCACACCTTTGCCGACCTCGTCGCTCGGCATGAGCAAAACGGGTTGGTCGGTGACGCCGTCTACGAAGCCATCATCGATACCGCGACCCATAGCCGGTATGCACCAGGCACGCTCTCCGGTGTCGAAACCACGGCAGTGTATTCGGATTTCGAGCATCGTTTGCGAGAGCTCAACGAGCAGTTGATTCGCGACGGCGTCAGCGTCGAGCAACGAGCGAGAGCGTTGTCCGACCTACGAACCTCACTTCGAACCTGGACGCGTGAGTTGATGGCCAACCGAGCGGCGGCGGATTGGCTCGCTGCCAACGAGACCCCACTCAGCTTCGAGGACCTGGTTGCCAGGAAAGAGGCGAGGGGACTCGTCGGTGATGCGGTCTACGAAGACATCATCGACTCCGCGACTCACAGCCACTACCCCTCGGGAACGTTGTCGGATCTCGAGACGCGGACTGTCTATACGACGCTGGAACTGCGGATGCGTGAGGTTCATGACCAACTGCTTAGCGACGGCGTCAACGCCGAAGAGCGGGCCAGGACGCTGTACGGTCTCCGCGCCTCCATCAGAACCTGGGCAAGGGCGCTGATGGCGGATCGTGAGGCCGCAGAGTCGCTGGATGCCACGGATCCCAACCCGACTTTCGAGGCGCTCGTCGAGCGTCAGCGCGACAGAGGACGCGTTGGCGACGAAATCTATGAAGCCATCATCGCCAGTGCCACCCGCAGCCGCGACAGCGTGAACAAGGCGCTGGGCATCGACCCGGAGAATCCACCCCCACTGCCGCCGATGCGGGGCCCCACGAATAATGAATAGAAGTTGGAGGATCAGCACATGACCGAGAACCAGCGGCTCACCCCGCTGCGCCCTGATCAGACTGGGCTGCGAGGAAAGCTCGCGCGGGTCCTCGTCGACGAGCCCACCAACGAAATCGACTGGCCCGCCGACCTACCGGCCGGAATCGAGACCGTAGTCATCGTCGACGACGAGCCAAACCCGTTCCACACCTTGCGGGTGCATCCGCCGGAGGAACCGTCACGGATAGCTGTGGTGGTATTCGACCAGTTGGCGCTTTGCGAGGATCAGTGATGGACCCGCGAAGGATCGAGCTCAACCGTAGGCACAGCCAGGAGATGGGTTTGCTGTTCAGTCAGTTTCTGGATGCGCACCCCGATGTGGAATCCGAAGTCGACGGCGAACAGATGACGGCCGAACAAGACGCCGCCTGGACCGTCTTCAGCGCTGAACTCTTTGCCCGACATCAGGCTGAGCGCGCTGCCCTCGCCGATCAAATCGAAGCCGAACAACGGTCGTAGCGAGATGACCAACGCACGGGAGGTTAAGTAGCAATGGAAGCGACGCAGGCGATCACGTTGGTATCGGACTGGATCCGGTCCCGCGGCCTGGACTATCCCACGGAAGGCCTGGCAGCCGACCGCTTCGAAGCGGGCTGGAGCGTTTACGCTCCCGTAGACGTCGATGAGAGCGACCCCATGGCCTTTCTGGACATGCCGGTCGGGCGCTCGGTGTTCCTGATCGGAGACTCGGGGCGCATCGAGGAGGTGTCGTCGTCGGTCCCGCCGAAGCAGGCCGTCGATCAGTTCATGGCCCGAGAGCGTGCCACCATGCCGGCACCTCCGTCCCGCCACGACGCCGATGACGCGGAGTTCATGGCCGAGTTCGAGCGGCAGTTCCGCGAGGCCGCCGCGGGCGACACAGACGCGATCGCGGACTTCACCATTCTCGATGCCCCGCCCGGCAGCGGGCAGGCGCCTGCCGACGAAGAAGCCACGGCGGAGGAAGCGTCGCGACTGATCGAGCCGATCGTTCAGCAATTGGCGCAGCTCGGTCCCACCGGCTGGGAGGAGTTCTCTGCTGAGTTCGCGTTCACCGTCACCGCGCAGGTCGCACAGCTGCGGTTCTGGTCCGCCGATCGGACCGGCCTGGTTCCGGTTCCGCAGTCGGTCGCTGATCTCGTTCGTCAGCAGCGAGAAGTCGCCGCGCAGATGCCGGCAGGCCCGTGGTGGCGGCTGCTGCTCAACGTCACCAACACCGGCGAGACCACCATCGACTACGACTACGGAGACGAACCCTTCCCCGACGACCAACTGTTGGCCCCTGAGCACTACCGCAGCGACTTGGAAGCCTATCCGCGCGACCATCTTCCGGTCTGGCTCGCCGGATACGTAGCAGGACCAGAGGCGCAGAGCAGGCCCCCGCGGCAGGCGGCGGCCGCCGCGGCCATCGGGTTACCGGCCACCCCTGCCACCGAATTGCCGCCGCTTCGCGACGTGTGGGCGCGCTGGGCGGTGGTGTCGGCGGCGTACGCCGGCATCGGTTCAGCGTGGGGGCCGAGAATGTACCCGGGCTACGCGTGGTACGAAAGCGACCGCCGAAGCGGGTCAACCCTTTTCGTGCTCCCCGGCGACCGCGCGGTGCTGTCTGGAGGGAAATGGAATTCGGAGCTGCTGGAGGCGGCCTACAACGGCGGTGAACCGTTGCCCGACCTCTATGCGGGGGCTCCCGCATGGGTCACCGACAGCGTCCTGAACACCCGAATTCGCAATGGGCTGTTGTCTTTCTGTTATTGGTGGGTGGATGGTCAGTGGTACCGCGGTGGTACCGACACCTCTGGGGAGCTCGACGTGGCGCTCCCGCTGATCGAAACGACGGAGGAGGCCGTCCAGGCGATGACGAGCTTCACAGGTCCCGGCCGCGAAGATGAGTGTGAGGCGCTGCTGACCGCGGTGACCAATCACACCGCGACCGCCGCTGATGTGGAGGCGATATTCGGCGACACGCCCGACGCCGATGTCGCTACGGCGATCAACCAACTCAGTTTGGCGGGGTTGCTGGCCGACTGAGTTCGGGTTAGTTCAACGTGAACTAACCGGTAACCGAATTCTTGTCGAACAAGGCTGTCTCGATTAGCAGCTGACCTCTTTCGCCCATAGCGTGAATTGTTATGGGCGATGGGGTCTTTCGATGACACTGCATGTGGAAATGGACCGGCTCGCAGACCTTGGGCCGGTACTACAAGGATTGGCCGGCGAAGCGGCTGTGTTGCGCACGGGGCCGTCGGCTGGACCGTACCTGTCGGTGCCCGGGGGCATGGAACCCGCTGTGCTGGAGGCGTCCAGCATCGCACACGACCTGGTCGACACCACACTGGTGGCCTCGGTCAAGGAGCGGTTGTCCGAGACCGGTGAAATCATGGTCAATGTTGCCAACCAGTTCCGCAACGGCGACGATGAAGCACTCGAAGTCGCCAGCAGTATCTACACCGAGGCCACGGGCGACTGGGACGTGCCCGAGGTCCCGAAGTGAGTCTCAACCGTACCCAGGTCGAATCGTGGAATCCCGCGATGCTCACCGACATTGGAAACGCCTGGAAGTCGATGGCATCCGATGTCGAAGGCTTGTTCACTCGGTACAAATCGGCGGTCGAGAACGTGAACGGTGGCCATTGGGAGGGCTTGGCCGCGGACGCGGCCATGAACCGGGCGGAATCGGATCGGCGCGCCGCGGTCAAGGTGGCCGATCACCTCGAGCGCGTTGCCCAAATGGCGCTTGACGGCTTCCACAAGGTCAACCCGCCGCTTCAGCGGGCACGCACTGCAATCACCGGCGCCGAGGCTGCAGGCTTCACGGTGTCCGAAAACCTGACGGTTTCGTACCCCGGACGGGTAACCCCGGAAATGGAAACCGCACGCGCGCAGTGGCAAGTGGCGATCGACGATGCCGCTGGCGACGCCGAGACCGCTGACAGCGAGGTGCGGACGTTACTGCATGGCGCGCGCGCCGATCTGCGCGCGACATTCGTCGCGCCTGCCACGCTGGGGTCCGATCAAGCCCGCAACGACGCCAACCAATTACTCACCGACCCTTCGCATCTCACCCCTGAACAGATTCAGCGTCTGGTCGAAGCGGGCTCGCTGACGCCCGATCAGCTCGTCGATTTGGCGTCCGGGAACATGGTTGACATCCCTGCCTCGCAGATGGAGTACATCAACGCATTGGCCCGCGCGATGGACGGCAAGTCATCGCAAGAGATCGAAAGCATGCTCAACCGGCTGCCACCGGAGGCGCGTCAAGGCGTTGCCAATGCGCTGCAGATGTTGTCTACGACCAGCGTGACCTCCAATGTGCGCGGTGACCGCGAGATACCGACCAACGGCCGGGCGGATCTGCTGCCGCACAAGTTGTATGACTCGTTGACGCGCGACGACTTGGTGACCACCAAGTGGGAGGTCATCGGCGGCTGGGGGTACAACACATGGAATCTCAACGGGGTGGCGGACAATCAGGCGGCGGCCCGCATCGCTGATATGAGTGACATGACGTTCAAGCACGGAACAGGGCTGGACGCAGCTGTCCTCGACACGGCCGCCAAGTATCTGCATGCGCAGAACGCGGCGGACTCCGACGACATGTTCTTCGTCGACGGGCGCGGTGAGCATGAGGATGCGCCGTTGACAGATCAGATGTTTCACGCGGTCGCCGACGACAGGGCCGCGGTGGCCAACGCCGTCTCCGGTCAGAACGGTCAGACCCTGCTGTCCGACGTCTTCACCCACGAATGGAGCGACAACGGCAAGTCGATCTCGGAGCTGTTCCACATCAGCGAACAGGATGCGATCGCCGACCCCGGCAATCGCCCGGATACCGCGCTCGCAACACAGTCCGGCGACATCGCCGAAA
>DATJIX010000566.1:0-2115 GCA_035492865.1 Mycobacterium sp.
ACCACCGCGGCGGCGCCGTCGTTCAGCGGACACGCATTGCCGGCGGTGATCGTGCCGTTCGGCCGGAACACCGGCTTGAGCTGGCTGACCGCCTCGTAGGTGGTGCCTGCGCGCGGTCCGTCGTCCTTGGCCACCGTCGAACCGTCGGGCAGCGTCACCGGCACGATCTCGCGCTCGAAGAAGCCGCTGTTGATGGCCTCCTCGGCGCGGTTCTGGCTGCGCACGCCCCAGTGGTCCTGGTCCTCGCGGCTGATGCCGGTGAGCAGCGCGACGTTCTCGGCGGTCTGGCCCATCGCGATGTAGACGTCGGGGATGTTGCCGTCTTCACGCGGGTCGTGCCACTCCTCTGCGCCGGCCGACGCCTGCGCAGAACGCTGCTCCGCTTCGCCGAACAGCGGGTTGTGCGAGTCCGGCCAGCCGTCCGAAGTGCCCTTCGGGAACCGCGAAACCGTCTCCACCCCAGCGGAAATGAACGCGCTGCCCTCGCCGGCCTTGATCGCGTGGAACGCCATCCGCGTGGTCTGCAGCGACGACGAGCAGTACCGGTTCACCGTGGTGCCTGGCAGGAAGTCATAGCCCAACTCGACGGCCACCGCGCGACCGATGTTGAAGCCCGCCTCACCGCCGGGCTGCCCGCAGCCCATGATCAGGTCGTCGATCTCGCGTGGGTCCAGTCCCGGCACCTTGTCCAACGCCGCACGCACCATCTGGGCGGCAAGATCGTCGGGCCGCATATTGACCAGCGAACCCTTACCGGCGCGGCCGATAGGCGAACGCGCGGTCGAAACGATGACGGCTTCAGTCATGACGGCTCCTCGTATCGATGGATACGAGAAACCTAGCTGGCGGGCACCACGATGGGCGCGGGGACCCCAGTCGAGCGACGCCACAGCCTGCTGATGTTGCCCACCCGGGCCAGCAACGACGCGCCTTCGGGGTTTCGCGACTCCAGCGCATCGTCGGCCATCGGGTGACCGATGAACTCTCCCAACGCTTTACCGAGCGCCGGCAGCAACTGGTTGGCCGCCAACGCGTAACCGGCGGCTGACGGGTGGAACATGTCGTGGCTGAAGAGCTTCTCCGGCGCCTTACGGAACTCCGGCGCGAGGAGGTCGGAGAACGGCACGGGCGCGCCACCGGCCGAGCGGACGGCCGAGGCCTGGGCTCGAGCCAGGCGCAGGCCTCGATTGCGCGCGACCCACCGCAACGGCTGCGGGATCGCCCTGATGACACCGAAGTCCGGGCAGGTGCCGACCACCACGACGGCGCCGCTGGCCCGCAGACGCCGGACGGCCCTGCCCAGCCGCCGTGCCGACGGCCCGATGCCGTTGGGCTTGGTGATGTCGTTGGCGCCGATCATGATCACGGCCGCGTCCGGCGGTGGGCCCGCCACGAACATCGCGTCGATTTGGCCCGACAGGCCCTTCGACGTCGCGCCGACGATCGCCTTTGTGCTCAACCTCACCCGCTTGCCGGACGCCTCGGCCAGCCCCCGCGCGATCAGCACACCAGGCAGCTCGTCGGCGTCCTGGCAGCCGTATCCGGCTGCGGTGGAGTCGCCGAAGATCATCAGGTGCAGGTCGAACGGCACCCCGCGGTGCCAACGCTCGACGGGTCCGCCGCCTGCTGTGTAGACACCATCGGCGCGCGGCGGGATGTCCCACGACTTTGGGATGACGCGTCGCGCCTGGTCAGCTTGTCCGCTCAGCAGGTTACGGGCCCCGACGTACACGGAGCCCGTTGATGCCAGCCCGGCTGCCGCCGCCAGGGCGATGGTCGACCGACGCCCCACACGAATGCGCACGCACCAAGTTTATGTGGGAATTGCGGGCCTATCCCAGCGTGGCGGACGCGATCGGCGGTCACATTGCGGTATCAACTCCGGTATCGATTTCGACAAGTTGATTGTTGAACAGGTTGTAGGGTGTCAAGCTAACCTTGTTGGGTTAGCCCAGTTAATCCTGGTGCACCCCGGCACTACGACGGCGTAGGAGTGGTGGCGATGACGGCACCGAGTAAGGTATCCAGAGCGTCGCATGCTGGCGTCAGCCCAGCTAGGACGCGTAAACCGCGCAAGTTTCCAGTCAGCGACGGCGCGCCTGTAGAGGTTGTCGA
>DATJIX010000567.1:0-5918 GCA_035492865.1 Mycobacterium sp.
GCCCGCACTGGTCGATCCGGACCAGCCGCTGCTGCCCGCCTGGACGGACGTGCCCGACGTGGCCCTCCACATCGCCCACGCCGTCGGCCTTCAGGCGGTCGCGGACGGCGTCGCTCCGGAACGCAGCGCCGATGAACTCCGTGAGCGGATCGCGCAGGTGCGTTGGACGCCGGAGTACCCCGCCTGAGCAGCAATAGTTTGCCATCGTCGATCTCGCCCATCCGCTGAATGTGACTACAGTCGCAGAGAGGCGGCGGCATTCATCCACCAGCGGCGGATGTGCATGCAATTTGCTATGCCGTTGCTGCGCAATCTGTTACGTCGAGTTGCCTGGCTTTCGACTTAGAACGCGCAACAGAATCGCTGTGAAGAAACTCGGCCCGGCGAAGACTTAGTCGATTCGCATTGCTTCGTCAGCGTGATTGCAGTTTGGCGGCGTTGACTAACCGTGAATCATTCACGCGGCCAGGCGTGTAAGTGGTTCCGATCCACGATGGAGCAGACGATATGACTCTCGAATTGGTTCAGAAGATGCGGTTGTGTGCCGCGGTGTTTGGTGGTGGTGCCATGATCGCTATCGGCGGCGCGGCGGTGGTGTACACACAGGGCGCCGACGTCACTGCGGCCGGAAGCTCAAGCGGGGCAGCCACATCGACGCCGCCGACGGCGCCGGCGATCGCGAAGGCCGTCCCGAGCATCACCGGGCCGGCGCCGTTGTACGCGGGCGAGGCGCCGGACTCGAACCCACAGGCGGCGATGCCGTAGGCGTCAGGCGCTCGCGGGCTCGGTCGATCGCCGTTTCAATCGCCTCATCCGGGCCGACATGGGCTTGGCCCGGATGATCTGCGGCCACCAGAACCAGGGGCCGAGCAGCGCGGCGATCGACGGCGTCATGAACGCCCGAATCACCAACGTGTCGAACAGCAGGCCAAGGCCGATTGTGGTGCCGATCTGGGCGACCACGATCATCGCGCTGACCGACATCGACATCATGGTGAATGCGAACACCAGGCCGGCCGCCGTCACCACCGATCCGCTGCCGCCCATGGCGCGGATGATTCCGGTGTTGATCCCTGCCGGGATCTCCTCCTTCATTCGCGCCACCAACAGCAGGTTGTAGTCGGCTCCGACCGCCAGCAGGATGATGACCGCCATCGCCATCACCATGAACTGCAGCTGGATGCCGAGAAGGTGCTGCCAGAACAGAACTGAGAGTCCGAAGGACGCGCCAAGCGATAGCACCACAGTGCCGACGATGACGGCCGCTGCCACCACACTGCGCGTGATGAGCAGCATGATGATGAAGATCATGGTCAGCGCGGCGACGCCGGCGATCATCAGGTCGTACCGGTTGCCGTCCTCCATGTCCTTGAAGGTCGATGCGGTGCCGCCGAGGTATACCCGCGACCCCTCCAGCGGAGTGCCCTTGATGGCTTCGAAGGCGGCGTTCTTGATGGCGTCGATGCGCTTGATGCCGTCGGCGGACAGTGGGTCTTCTTCGTGGGAGATGATGAACCGGACCGCGTGGCCATTGGGGGAGATGAAGTTGTCCATCCCACGCTTGAAGTCTTTGTTGTCGAAGATCTCCGGCGGCAGGTAGAACGTGTCGTCGTTGTGAGAGTCGTTGAACGCGTCGCCCATTGCGCTTTGGTTCTCGCTCATCGCCGCCTGCTGATCCTGCATGCTCGACTGGCTCGACTGCATGGACAGCATCATTTCTCGCGCGTTCTTCAACGTCTCGATCGTCGGCGGCATCGTCGCGAGCATCTGGGGCATCAGGGCATCAAGCCGATTCAGATCAGGCAGCAGAGCCTGGAATTGGTCGGTCGTGGTGTCTACGCCGTCGAGCGCGTCAAAGGTCGACCGCAGCGACCAGCAGATCGGGATGTCGTAGCAGTGCGGCTCCCAGTAGAGATAATTGCGCACCGGCCGGAAGAAGTCGTCGAAATCGGCTATGTGGTCCCGTAATTCGGCGATGTCGACCATCATCTGGTTGGTCTTGCCGACCATGCTGTGCGTCGTCGCGCTCATCTGCTCCATCAGCGCGATCATCCGATTCATCGTGTCGATGGTCGTCTGCATGTCGTTGGCCTGGGTCAGCATGTCGTTCATGGTGCGTTGCATGTAGTCCCGGTTCATGTCCTGGAACGTGCCACTCATGCTGATCTGAGCCGGAATCGTGCTGAACTTCAGGGGTTTACCCTCGGGACGGGTGATCGCCTGAACCCGTCCGATGCCGGGCACTTTGGTGACGGCCTTGGCGATCCGCTCGATCACCAGGAAGTCCGCCGAATTGCGAAGGTCGTGATCGGTTTCGACGAGCAACATTTCCGGGTTCATCCGGGCCACCGGGAAATGTCGTTCTGCCGCCGCGAATCCCTGGTTGGCGGGTATGTCGGCGGGCAGATACTTGCGGTCGTTGTAGCTGGGCTCGTAGCCCGGCAGGGTGAGCAGGCCGATCAGGGCGAGGAAGATCGTCATGGTCAGGATCCAGCCCGGCCATCGAACGACGGCGGCGCCAAGGCGTCGCCAGAAGCGAATCCGCATGGCGCGCTTGGGCTCTAACAGCCCGAAGCGGCTCGCGACTGTGATCATCGCAGGCCCCAGTGTCAGCGCGACGAGCACCGCGACGACCATGCCGACGGCCAGCGGGATGCCGAGTGTCTGGAAGTAGGGCAGCCGGGTGAACGACAGACAGAACGTCGCTCCGGCGATCGTCATGCCCGAGCCGAGGACAACGTGGGCGGTGCCATGAAACATCGTGTAGAAGGCCGTCTCTCGGTCTTCCCCGACTGTGCGGGCCTCCTGGTAGCGGCCGATCAGGAAGATCGCATAGTCGGTCGTCGCCGCGATCGCCAGAGTCACCAAGAGTTGGGTCGCGAATGTCGAGAGCCCGATGAATTCGTGGTAACCGAGAAAGGCGACCACGCCACGGGTCACCGACAGCCCCAACACCAGCATCATCAACACGAGCAGGACGGTGACGATCGACCGGTAGAAGAACAGCAGCATCGACACGATGACGATGACGGTGACGCCCTCGATGATTCGGACGCTGTTGTTGCCAGCCGATTCCTGGTCGGCCTGCAATGCCGGGCCGCCGGTCACATAGACCTTGACACCCTGCGGGGGAGTCATGCTCCTTACGACTTTTTGCACCTCGGCGACCGACTCGTTGCCGAGCGCTTCACCCATGTTCCCCGCGAGGTACACCTGCACGTAGGCGGCTTTGCCGTCCTCGCTCTGCGCGCCTGCCCGGGTAAGCGGATCGCCCCAGAAGTCCTGGATGTGTTGGACATGGGCGGTGTCGGCCTCGAGCCTGGCGATCATGTCGTCGTAGAACTTGTGCGCGTCCTCGGCGAGGGGCTTGTCACCTTCGAGGACGATCATGGCGGAGCTGTCGGAGTCGAACTCCTCGAAGACCTTGCCGATGCGCATCATCGCGGCCACTGACGGTGCCTCTTTGGGCGACATCGACACCGATCGCATCTCGCCGACGACCTCGAGCTGCGGCACGGTCAGGAATAGCACCGCAATGAGCGCGATCCAGCCGACGATGATCGGGACCGCCAGCCGGCGGATCCACTTCGCGATGCCGGACCGGGCTGGCTTGTCCGAGGAGACGCCGGGGTCGATGGTCGGAGCGCTCAAAACCGTCCTAGGGGTTGGTTTAAGTTAGTCAGTCTATCGTCGCCCGAAATCTCCCGCGAACGTTCCTTACCGCTCGAAATCTCGACGATTTTTCGAGCGGTAAGGAACGTTCGGCCGTGTTGTAGGCGTTTTAGGCCTGGGGCACCAGCCGCAGCGAGACCGAGTTGATGCAGTACCGCTGATCCGTCGGCGTCGGATAGCCCTCGCCCTCGAAGACGTGGCCCAGGTGGCTGTGGCAGTTGGCGCACAGCACCTCGACGCGGTGCATGCCGAGCGTGTCGTCGGAGCGCAGGATGACCGCATCGGAATCGGCTGGGTCGAAAAATGACGGCCAGCCGCAGTGGGACTCGAACTTCTCGCTGCTGCGGAACAACTCTGCGCCGCAGGCCCGGCATTCGTAGACGCCCTCGGTCTTGGTGTCGGTGTACTCGCCGGTGAACGGCCGCTCGGTGCCGGCCTCGCGAAGGACGTGAAACTCTTCGGGGCTCAGTTTCTTGCGCCACTCATCGTCGGTGAGCTGCAGCTTGGGAGCCGGTGTGGTCATGGCACCACGTTAGCCCGCTGCTCGGCGTATGCGAACGCAGCGGCTTCATCGTCGGGTTCGAATTCGCACCAGCCGGCGCTTCGCCCGTCGCGGGCCTCGAACACATACAGCCGCGTCCAGGCAAACTGTTCACCGTCGTGGCCGACCGCTTCCCGCTCGTGGCGGACGACACCGCAGGTCGGCGACAGCCAGCATTCGGCCGAGTTCCACGACCGTGCCGTTTGCACCATGCCGTAGAGGTCCTCAAAGCTGGCACGAAGCTCGGCGGCCGATCGATCGGGGAAGGGTGACCTCGATCGGTTTTCGATCCGCGCCCCGGCGTCAGTGAGCTCGTCGAACGCGCGGTCGAAGTCGCGGTTGTTCAACGCGAGCAGCCACTCGGTCCCGAGCGTGGCGACTTCGGCGAACGCCGCGCCTTCACCGGCGCAGTAGCGTCGAGTGAGCTCGCGGTAGGCGGCCTCGAAGTCGTCCTCGTCGAAGCGGCCCTCGTAGACGACTCGCGCGTCATCGTCGACCTCGTGGACGATCAGGTAGTTCGTCTCGAACCCCGACTCGTTCGACCAGCGGCTCCAGGCCAGCATCAGATGCTCACCCCGCACTGCGAGTATGCGCCCGTCGAAATGGTTGTACTGCGCCATGATGCCCTCGACGGCGCTGCGCAAGTCGTCCAGCGGGCGTCCGCTCAACCGACGCCGGTCGTCGTACACAAACGCCTCGGCATAACTGGCGACCATCGCGTCGACGTCACCCGCTCGCGCCGCATGCCCAGTTGCCTCAAATCTCTGGCTCGCCCGGTTTGTGACTGCCAGCCGGCTGGCGGCCGCGCGCACCCGCTCTTCGGCGTAGGCGAACGCCGCTTCCTCGTCCGCAGCGTCGAACCGACACGCCGATAGGATCTGTCCGCCGCGGATCTCGCCCACATCGATGTATGTCCACGAGTACGTCTCGCCATCCACCCCGACGGCCTCCCTGTCGAGGCGTTGGACGGCCCAATGTGGCGACAGCCAGCACGCGGCGGGCCACCATATCCGCGACGACGCCACCATCGTGTCCAGTTTCTCAGTGGTGCTTCGTAGGTCGGCGCCCGAGCGGTCCCCGAAGACCGACTTCGACCGGTTCGTGAGGCGAAAGTTGGGAGCCATCAGTTCGCCGAACGCCCGGTCGAGGTCTCCCTGATTCACGGCGACGATCCAGTCCTTAAGGACGTCACCCGCTTCGGCGTATTCGGCACCCTCGCCTGCGTGGTAACGCTGAATGAGTTCTCTGAACGCGGCGTCGAAGTCGTCCTCGTCGAAGCGGGCCTCGTACGCGATGCGCCCGGCATCGTCTATTTCTTGGAGGTGCAACTTGATCGTCTCAAACCCGGCAGGGTTCGACCAACGGCCTCTGAACAGATGTAGTCTCTCGCCGCGGACCGCGAGCGTGCGGCTCTCAAAACTGCTGTACTGCTCCATAATCCGAGTCATTGCTTCCCGGACATCGCCGATAGGATTGCCGCTCAATCGCCGTCGATCGTCGAAAACGAAGCCATCTGAGAATTGCCGCATTACATCGTCGATGTCACGTGCGCGCATGGCTGCGGCGAGCGCGTCGGTGGTGGCGCAAGCCCGGTTGGTCACCGCCAACCGGCTTGCGGCTGCCCGCAGTCGCTCCTCGGCATACGCGAACGCGGCGTCCTCGTCGTCGAGGTCGAACTTGCACGACAGCGCCACCAAGCCGTCGC
>DATJIX010000568.1:0-2899 GCA_035492865.1 Mycobacterium sp.
CGCCCAGCAGCAGGCCATGCTCGACGAGCCGCACGTGACCGTCGACGGCCTCGACGGGCCCGGCGTCACCGACGCCACCGGCCAGACACCGGTCACCATCAACGAACCGAAGGTGTACGCGGGCGTCGCCGAGATCGCCGCGCGCCTGCAGGCCGCCCGCTCCACCGTCGCCGGGTGGGTCAAGAACGCCGCCGACAACGGCATGCCCGCCCCGCTCGCCATCCTGGCCGCAGGGCCCGTCTACGACCTCGACGCCGTCGAAGCCTGGCACCGCAAGTGGAAGGGCACCGATGGGCCATCGATTGGGGCCATCAGTGGGCCGTAGCAAGAGCGGATCAGACCCGAAGGAGATCGCGGAGCTTCGGCGCCGTATCGTCGAGCTCCGCGACCAGGACTGGTCGTTCCGGCAGATCGCCGCCGAGGTCGGACGCGACTACCACACCGTCTGGGATCACTACCAGCGGGCCATGAAGCAGATCCCGGCCGCCGCGATCGAACAGCACGAGAAGAACCGCGCCGCCGCACTCGACGCGCAGCTGCGCCGGATCGACATGCAGCGCGAAGTCCTCGAGGAGAGCCTGCACACCCGGCACCCGCAGATCTCCAACGGGCACCTCGTGAGCGAGGTCATCGGCCAGGACGAGGCGACCGGCAAGCCGATCTACGGGGAGCCGTACGAAGACCACGGGCCGCGCCTCGCCGCCGCCGCGGCGCTCGATCGGCTCGAGGACCGCGAGGCGAAGCTCCTCGGCCTGTACCCGAAGCAGACGATCGCGATCGAGCGCACCACCAGCGCCCTCGACCAGGCCCGCATCGACCGCATCGAAGCCGCCAAGGCTCGCATCGCCGCGCGGGATGCCACGCCATGACCACGGCAACCGCGTTCGACCTCGACGCACTCATCGCCAGCATCCCCGACGACGAGAGGGACGACCCCGAATTCCGGCGTATGCACACCGCGAAGAACCCGGTCCTATTCGCGTGGCTGTACCTGCCGCACCACCTCGCGTCGAAGGAAACCCGCGACGTGATCTCGTTCTCCCGGTTCCACCTCGACCTTGCCGCGTGGGCTAAGCGCTGGTGCAACGCAGAGCATGGCGAGGCCGAAGAGCGCACCGCATGGGTCGCGCCCCGCGGCAGCGGGAAGTCAACGTGGGGCTTCCTGATCCTGCCGATCTGGGCACTCGCACACGGCCACCGCCGCTACATCGCCGCCTACGCCGACTCCAGCAGCCAGGCGCAGCAGCATCTCATGAGCTTCAAACTCGAGCTATCCACAAACGAGCTGCTGCGCAAGGACTTCCCGGAGCTCGTGAAGCCAGCCACGCGCGGCGGGGTGACCGTCGCGGACCGGCAGGACATGTACGTCGCCACCTCCGGGGCCGCGTTCACCGCGAAGGGCATCGACTCGAGCACCCTTGGCGCAAAGATCGGGAACCAGCGTCCGGACCTCATCCTGTTCGACGACGTCGAGCCCGACGAGGCGAACTACAGCGCGTATCAGAAGGAGCAGCGGCTCAAGACGGTGCTGCAGGCCGTCCTGCCGATGAACCTGAACGCCGTCGTGATGTTCCTCGGCACCACCACCATGGACGGTTCGATCATCCACGACATCGTGCGGCAGGCCACCGACCTGGAACCCCCGGCGTGGCCTGCCGAGGAGAACATCGCAGTCCACTACTACAACGCCATCACCACCATGCAGGACGGCACCGAGATGTCCCTATGGCCCGAGCGCTGGCCGCTCGCGTTCCTCAAGTCGATCCGCCACACCGCGTCGTACAAGCTGAACTTCGAGAACCGGCCCGTGTCCCAGGGTGCGTGGTGGAAGTCCGGCGACGTCAAATACGGGCGCCTCCCGGCCTATGACCGGGTCGCGCTGTTCCTCGACGGCGCCGTCACCGCGAAGCCCGACTCGGACGAAACCGGCATCACCATTGCGGGCCTCTCGCTCGCGCAGAAGCGCACCTACCTGCGCGAGTCGATCGGCGTCCGGCTCACGGGCGAGCCTCGCCGGCTGCGGGTGCTCGAGCTCATTGAGGCGTTCGACGTCGACTACGTCATGTGCGAGGCCAACCAGGGCGGCGATCTCTGGTACACGGAGCTGCACCATATGCCGGTCCGAGTGGTGACCTTCACCCAGAAGGAGCCGAAGCACGTGCGCATTCGGCGCCTGCTGATGCTCTACCAGCGCGCTGGGGCGCCGATCATCCACGAGAAGCCGCTGCCGCAGCTCGAAGCGCAGCAGGCCTCCTATCCGAAGCTGCTGCACGACGACGTCATCGACTCTGCGGCGGCTGCGGCGGAGCACATGCTCGCCCTCATCAACGCCAACGGGCCCGCCGCGACGCGCGCGCGGGCTTCCGTCCGACAGTTTTCCTACCGGTAAGGGAAGCCGCTGATGCCGCTCGATGGCGAGTACCAACTGCCACCGGACTCGACCCTGTTCGGCACGAGCCTGGACGACCTCCCGCGCGACGACCTCGACCTGGCGTTGACCGAAATCACGGCCGCGCTGGACGGCTACCAGCATGCCGAGGAATACGACTCGGTCAACCTGTGGGAGCAGAACATGCTCTCGCGCGAGGGTCGCACGCTGCGGCAGGCGGACATCGAGTACGACCCGAACTTCTGCTCGCCGGTCATCGACGCCGTCAACGACCGACTGCTCATCTCCTCGATCACGGCCACGGCGGGCTCAGTCACCGACTCGGCGGCCACCGATGCGGCCACGGCGCTCGTGCAGCAGGTCGTCGAAGCCAACGAGCTCGACACCCGCTACCGCGAGTGGAACCGCAAGGCCCTGCGGGACGGCGACGCCTACGTCATCGTGTGGCCGTCCGAGCGGCAGGAGATGGCCGACGAACTCTCCGACGACCGCGATGTCACCGGCTCGGGG
>DATJIX010000569.1:0-3054 GCA_035492865.1 Mycobacterium sp.
TGCCATGACTAAGAACCTCGGCACACCGCTGCGTGCCGAAGACAGTAGGGAGAGCCTGCGACACCAGCTACAGGCTGTCCTCGGCCAGCTCTTTGATCTCCACGTCCAGGGTGTGGAAGCACACGCGCACTTCATCGGGACCAGATTCACAGGCATGCAGCGACAGCTCGAATACGTCGTACAGACCGCCCGTGAGGCTAGTGACAGTGTGGCCGAACTGCTGCGCGGACTCGACCGCGAACGCACCAGGGGCCTGCTCATCACGGAGGTTCCCCCCGCGATTCCGGGGTTACGCCCCGGTGAGCGCTGCACCACTGCGGCCGCCAACATGGTCACCCATCGGATCTCCTTGGTCCTCAACACGATTCGCGGCATTGTCGACGAGCTAGGCGATCACACGTCGACCGCCGGCCTGCTGCGGGCGATCGCCGAGACGATCGACAGGGAGGCGATGACGCTCGTCGCAGAGTCACGAAGCATCAGCTCGACCGCTTACTCGGTGGGGACCGAAAAATGAGCGCACGGAACCCGGTTCCCACGACCACCGATGCCATGCCGGTGCCCCTGACGGCCACCGAATCAGAGGCTCAGCGCGCCGACCGCTTCCAGCGGGACGTGATTCCGCTGACCAGCCAAATCTTGGCCGCGGCAGCGCGTCTGACCTGCACCCGACAGGACGCGGAAGACCTCACACAGGAAGTGATGCTTCGCGCTTACGCAGGTTTCGGAACCTTCCGCGACGGGACTAGTGCCAAGGCATGGCTGCATCGGATCCTGCACAACACCTGGATCAGTCAGTACCGCAAGAAGAAATGCCGGCCGGTCGAGGTGTCGGTCGACCGCCTGACCGATCAGCAACTGGCTGCCGTCATGCTGCGCGCGTCCAGTGCGATGCGCTCTACTGAAGACTGCGCGCTGGAATCAATCCAAGACGACGAGGTAGCGACCGCGTTGGCCGCACTGCAATCCGATACTCGGATAACCGTCTTCTACGCCGACGTGCTGAACTTCTCGTGCAGGGAGATCGCAATCATCACGAATTGCCCGATCGGAACGGTCCTTTCGCGGCTGCATCGGGGGCGTAAACGATTGCGCGCGAGCCTATTTACGAGCGCTGCCCGGCAAGGCTTCACGTCTGAGGAGCAGCGCGTGACCACCTCACACGCTGCGTGAGCACCATTTCGGAGGAAGAACGGCTCACCCACATCGAGGAACGACATGCGGCGGCTAGGCGCAAACATGGTCGTCTTGGTGGCGCTCTGGCTCACCGCCTGCACTGTTGCCCTCGCCGCTTCGGCATCCGCGGATGATCGACTCGCCGGCGAAGTCGCGTCCGACCAACAGGTCACGACTGTTGGACGCAACGCCGACGCGCCGGTCGGCGATCCGCCCCGGGCCCGACATCCACCCGAGTCGCCGACCGAGAACGTCGCACCCGCCGGATGGCCATGGCTGGAAATCGAACCAGGTCACGACAAATGCAAGCGGCGAAGGGCGTTGCCGTTGCCGTTGCCGTTGTGGTGCTTCGGGTTGAGCAGCTGGCCCGTGATGAAGGCACACGCCGTCACTGCCACCGTAAAGGGCATACAAGATCCAAGTCGACGGGCGGCTCACGCCGCTGAGCTGACTGCAGGACGGCCGTGGCCAACTGTGGGACCATCTGCCCATGAATCCTGATGACGACCCCGAGGCGCGGATCAGGGCGCTCGAGCAACCGCTGGCCGATAAAGCGCGGGCGAGCGAGCTGGGGTCCACGCCGTACACCCCGCCGCCGGGCGACGCCTACGTGCCGCCGCCGCTGCCGCCCATGCCGCCGCCTGCGCAGGGGCCGCCGTACACCCCGCCGGGCTACAACGCGCCGCAGGGCTTCGGCGCACCGTGGTCGCCGCCGCCGCGAAGGTCATCGGGGGGAATTCCGTGGGTGGTTTTCGTGATCGCCGCCGTGGTGTTCATGGCCATCGCAGGCGCCGTCGGGTTCTTCGTCATGCAGAAGACGACGAGCTCGATACCCAGCTTCCCCGGCATCACCATTCCGAGCATCAGCGTGCCATCGATGCCGAACATACCGTCGGAACCGACCACGGCACCCCCCGGCGGCAACATCAGCGTGGCGGGCATGGGCGAGACCAAGACCCTCGAATGCAACGACAACAGCGTGACCGTCAGCGGCGTCTCCAACACCGTGACGATCACCGGTCACTGCACCGCTGTCACGGTGTCGGGCATGCAGAACAAGGTGACGATGGATTCGTCCGACCAGATCAACGCGTCGGGCGTGAACAACGTGATCACCTACCACTCGGGCTCACCCGACATCAACAACGGCGGGGCCAACACGGTCGAACAGGGCTGACCGCCTCGCAGTCGGTGCACTCGTCGGGATCGGCGAGCGTGAACACCGTGCGTTCGTCGGCCAGCGACGCTTCCGGCACCAGCAGCACCTGCCACTCGGGCGCCCATACGGCTGCGCCGTTGTTGTCCTTGAGCGCATGCGCTACGTCGTCGGGGCGGTGGTGCCACAGCGCTTTCGACTGACGTCCCCAGTTGAGCCGGACGAGCCCGTCGCTGCACACGTCGGCGGTGACGGGAAGCGTCTGTGCGGATTTCGCGACGGCCATGAAGTAGCGGCCGATGTCGATGTGGTGACCGGGATCTGACGACGCACATACGGGATCGGCGATGAAGGCGCGGAAGAAGTGCTTGCGCATGGCGCTCCCTTTTCAGGGCCTCGAGGAGGCGCTCTTGCCGGCACCGGTCGGTGTCGACCGCTTCGTCATCCGAGCCACCCACGAGCGTGGGGTTGGCGTGCCGTCCAGTCGGAGCTTGGCGACGGCAACTCGTGAAGCTGGTGTCAGTCTAGGGCGTAGGGCTGGCGCTGTCGCTCCTGGGATCGATCAGGATCTTGGCATGCGCCTCGGGATCGCCGAGCGCGTCGAATGCGGCTGCCACGCCGTTGAGCCCGACGGTTCCGGTGACCAGCGGGGTGACGTCGACCTTGCCGTCGGCGATCATGTGCAGCGTGTCGCGGAACTCCAGCGGCGTATAGCCGAGCAC
>DATJIX010000570.1:0-2334 GCA_035492865.1 Mycobacterium sp.
CGCTCGACCTCCTCGGTGGCGGCGCGGACCTTGACCTCGAGGATGCGGTCGGTGATCTGGCTGGTCAGCACGAAGCCGAGCACCAAAATGACAGCGAGCGACAGACCCAGCGTGAGCACCACCACCCGCAGCTGCAGGGAGCGTTTCCACGCCAGACCCATCGCTCGACTCAGCGCACCGAATCCGCGTAAAAGTGGTGCTGAACGCCGATGGATGCGCCGCCTCGAGCTGAAGATCACGGAGGTCCGGCCTTGTATCCCACTCCTCGAACGGTCAGCACCACCTGCGGGTTCTCCGGGTCCTTCTCAACCTTGGCCCGCAAACGCTGGACATGCACGTTCACCAAACGGGTGTCAGCGGGGTGCCGGTATCCCCACACCTGTTCGAGCAGCACATCACGAGTAAACACCTGCCGTGGTTTGCGCGCCAACGCCACCAACAGGTCGAACTCCAGCGGTGTCAGGGAAATCTGCTCCCCTTGCCGGGTGACCTTGTGGGCGGGCACGTCGATGTCCACGTCTGCGATCGACAGCATCTCCGCGGGCTCGTCCTCATTGCGGCGCAGCCGGGCGCGCACCCGGGCGACGAGCTCCTTCGGCTTGAACGGCTTCATCACGTAGTCGTCGGCGCCCGATTCCAGGCCGAGCACGACGTCGACGGTGTCGGTCTTGGCCGTCAGCATCACGATCGGCACGCCGGAGTCCGCGCGCAGCACACGGCAGACGTCGATGCCGTTCATGCCGGGCAGCATCAGGTCGAGCAACACCAAATCGGGCCGCAGCTCGCGGACCGCCGTGAGTGCCTGCGTGCCATCGCCGATGACCGCGGTGTCGAAACCTTCACCGCGCAGCACGATGGTGAGCATCTCGGCCAGCGACGGGTCGTCATCGACAACCAGAATCCTTTGCCTCATGGTGTCCATGGTGGCACCAGATCGCGATAAAACGCTGCTAGCACACCCGCGAGTCGGCTATTGAGCCAGGTCTGTGGCCAGCGCGGCGGCATTCACATCGGGTCCGGCGACCAACCAGCGTCCGCACCACTGCGCGGCGGCCAGTCCCGAGTACACCTCGCCGGTCCGGCGCTGCAGTCCGTCGTCGCGTTCGTAGGCGTCCTTGGCGCGGTCCGCCTCGACGTTGGCCCGATGTTCGGCACGCTCGGCGGCGAGTTCGGTGGGCACGTCGAGCAGCACCTGACAGTCCGGCTTCGGCAGGTGCAGCCGGTCGTATTCGAGGGTGCGAACCCATTCGACGACGTCGCCGTCGGCCCCCTGGTGTAGCCGAGCGGCGCTGTACGCGGCGTTCGAGGCGACGTAGCGATCGAGAATCACCACGTCGTAGGCGGCGGTGAGGTGCCCGATCTCGTCGCGGGCCCCGGACCGGTCGAGGGCGAACAGCACCGCCATCGCGTAGACCGACTCCGAAAGGTCGCCGTGCCCGCCGTGCAGCGCCTCGGCGGCGAGGTCGGCCTCGACCGAATGGCCGTAGCGCGGGAAGGCCAGGCTCGCCACGGATTTGTGCGTGGTCTCGAACGCCGTGCGCAGCCCGTTGGTCAGGGTGCGCTTGCCTGCGCCGTCGACACCCTCGATGACGATGAGCACGCGGCGAGCCTAACTGCCCGCGAACGTTCCTTACCGCTCGACATTTCGGCAATTTTTCGAGCGGTAAGGAACGTTCGTCGCGTCGGGCACCTTCAACGCCCGCTTGCTGTGAGCGCTGACTTAATCTCCTGTGGAACTGCTTGCGACAACGGCGCATGAGCGCGGGTTGTGCGCAGACTGTGAGCCATGAAGTTGTCTCGCCTCGTCACCACCGTGTGCACCGGCGCGGGGATTGGCGCGGCGCTGTTCGTCGCCAGCCCGCTCGCCCATGCCGACCAGGACCCCGCCGCCGATCCCCCGAACTGCAGCGCCGCCGACCTCGAAGGCGTGCGTGCAGGCGTCTCGGCATCGACGTCGGCCTACCTGTTCACCCATCCCGACCTGAACGACTTCATGACGAGCCTCAAGGCGATGTCACGGGAGCAGGTCGCCGCAAAGGTGAAGGGCTACATGGCCTCTCATCCCGACGAGAAAGCCGACATGGCGAACATCCGTCAGCCGCTCGTCGACATCAGGGACCGCTGCGGCGCACCGCCCAGCCCCTAGGCCGCGTACCCACGCGCGGCCGCCACGTCCATCAGCAATGCCCGCAGATTCGCGCGGCCGCGGTGCAGTCGTGACATCACCGTGCCGAGCGGCACGTCCAAGATCGACGCAATCTCCTTGTACCGGAAGCCTTCTACGTCGGCGTAGTAGACGACCAACCGCTGGCCTTCCGGCAAGGCCTGCAGGGC
>DATJIX010000571.1:0-12494 GCA_035492865.1 Mycobacterium sp.
CATCAAGACCTGGTCGCGGCGTTCGACCATCATCCCCGACTTCATCGGGCACACCTTCGCGGTCCACGACGGCCGCAAGCATGTCCCGGTGTTCGTCACCGAGGCGATGGTCGGGCACAAGCTCGGCGAGTTCGCGCCGACCCGCACGTTCAAGGGTCACATCAAGGACGACCGGAAGGCCAAGCGCCGGTGAGTATCACGACTGAATATCCATCCGCGACCGCGGTGGCGCGCTTTGTGCGCATGTCACCGACGAAGGCACGCCGCGTCATCGATCTGGTGCGCGGCAAGTCGGTGACCGAGGCGCTCGACATCCTGCGGTGGGCACCGCAGGAGGCCAGCGAACCGGTCGCCAAGGTGATCGCCAGCGCCGCGGCCAACGCGCAGAACAACGAGGGCCTGGATCCGTCCACCCTCGTGGTTGCCACGATCTACGCCGATGGTGGCCCGACTGCCAAGCGCATCCGGCCGCGCGCGCAGGGCCGCGCGTTCCGAATCCGCAAGCGCACCAGCCACATCACGGTGGTCGTCGAGAGCAGGCCGTCGCGCGAGGAGCGGGGTGGCCAGTCGGCCGGCTCGGCCCGCGCTCGCCGTGCCCAGGGCAGCAAGGCCGCCGCGGCCAAGAAGGCCCCGGCCACCAAGGCTGCGTCTGAGACGACGGCTCCCGAGAAGGCACCGGCCAAGAAGGCCGCTGCGAAGAAGGCGCCCGCCAAAAAGGCGGCCGCTAAGAAGACTGCCGAAGCGTCTGACGCGAAGGAGGGCTCGGAGTAGTGGGCCAGAAAATCAATCCCCACGGCTTCCGGCTCGGTATCACCACCGACTGGAAGTCCCGGTGGTATGCCGACAAGCAGTACAAGGATTACGTCAAGGAAGACGTGGCGATCCGTCGGCTGCTGGCCACCGGTCTGGAGCGCGCCGGCATCGCCGACGTGGAGATCGAGCGCACCCGCGACCGGGTTCGCGTTGATATCCACACCGCGCGTCCCGGCATCGTCATCGGTCGCCGCGGCACCGAGGCCGACCGCATCCGCGCCGACCTGGAGAAGCTGACCGGCAAGCAGGTCCAGCTGAACATCCTCGAGGTGAAGAACCCCGAGTCGCAGGCACAGTTGGTGGCTCAGGGTGTGGCGGAGCAGCTTTCGAACCGCGTGGCGTTCCGTCGCGCGATGCGCAAGGCGATCCAGTCCGCGATGCGCCAGCCCAACGTGAAGGGCATCCGGGTGCAGTGCTCGGGCCGCCTCGGCGGCGCCGAGATGAGCCGCTCGGAGTTCTACCGCGAGGGTCGGGTGCCGCTGCACACGCTGCGCGCCGACATCGACTACGGCCTGTACGAGGCCAAGACCACCTTCGGCCGGATCGGCGTGAAGGTGTGGATCTACAAGGGCGACATCGTCGGTGGCAAGCGTGAGGCGACGGCGACGGTTCCGTCGGGCGCCGATCGTCCGCGCCGCGAGCGTCCGTCGGGCACCCGCCCGCGCCGTAGCGGCGCGTCGGGTACCACCGCGACAAGCACCGAGGCCGGCCGCGCAGCATCGGGTACCGACGAGGCACCCGCCGAAGCGACGACCGCCCCCGAGGCGACGACCGAGGCTGCCACCACGGAAAGCACGGAGAGCTGAATCATGTTGATTCCCCGCAAGGTCAAGCACCGGAAGCAACACCACCCACGGCAGCGCGGCGTCGCCAGCGGCGGGACGTCGGTGAGCTTCGGTGACTACGGCATCCAGGCGCTCGAGCATGCCTACATCACCAACCGGCAGATCGAGTCCGCTCGTATCGCCATCAACCGGCACATCAAGCGTGGCGGCAAGGTGTGGATCAACATCTTCCCGGACCGCCCACTGACCAAGAAGCCTGCCGAGACCCGCATGGGTTCTGGCAAGGGTTCGCCGGAGTGGTGGATCGCCAACGTCAAGCCCGGCCGAGTGCTGTTCGAGCTGAGCTACCCAGATGAGAAGACCGCGCGGGAAGCATTGACCCGCGCCATTCACAAGCTGCCGATCAAGGCACGCATCGTGACTCGAGAGGAGCACTTCTGATGGCAGTGGGAGTGAGCTCCGGCGAACTTCGCGAATTGACCGACGACGAGCTGAAGGACAAGCTGCGCGAGTCCAAGGAAGAGCTGTTCAATCTGCGCTTCCAGATGGCAACCGGTCAGCTCGCCAACAACCGTCGGCTTCGTACGGTGCGTCAGGAAATTGCGCGTGTGTACACAGTGCTGCGCGAACGTGAATTGGGTCTGGCTTCCGGACCCGTTGGTGAGGAATCGTAATGGCAGAAGCAAAAGCGAAGACGGACAAGGGTCCCGAGCACACCCCGCGCGCCGAGAAGCCGCGTGGTCGTCGCAAGACGCGCATCGGCTATGTCGTCAGCGACAAGATGCAGAAGACCATCGTGGTCGAGCTGGAGGATCGCAAGAGCCACCCGCTGTACGGCAAGATCATCCGTACCACGACGAAGGTCAAGGCCCACGACGAGGAGAGCATCGCAGGCATCGGCGACCGCGTTTCGCTGATGGAGACCCGACCGCTGTCGGCCACCAAGCGCTGGCGGCTCGTCGAGATCCTCGAGAAGGCCAAGTAGCCACGCACTGAGACAAAGCCCCCGGCATGCCGGGGGCTTTTGTCGTTTAGTCGTCGCCGTTGTTGGACTCGCGCCAGCCCCGCTCGAAGGGCAGCCGCCACGCGTTGGGCGCGATCAGTTGATGGATCGCGTTGGGGCCCCACGTCCCCTGCGGATAGGGCTTCGCAGGCGGCGGGTCGGCAAGCAGGCCTGCCGAACGCTCCCACAGCGACTCGATGCCCTCCGCGGTGGTGAACAATGTGTGGTCGCCGCGCATTGCGTCGAGGATCAGCCGCTCGTAGGCCTCCATCGTGTCGCCGACGGTGTCGATCTCCTGCGACGAGAATTGCATCGACAGCTTGTCGAGTTTCATTCCGGGCCCAGGCCGCTTTCCGTAGAACGACAGCGAAACCTTGGAATTGTCGGCGAGATCGAAGGTCAGGTGATCCGGGCCCTGTGAGCCGACGCCGGAACCGGACGGGAACATCGTGCGCGGGGCTTCCTTGAATGCGATCGAGATGATGCGGATGCCCTCGGCCATCCGCTTGCCCGTGCGCAGATAGATCGGCACGCCTGCCCAGCGCCAGTTGTCGATTCCCACCTTCAGCGCGATGAACGTCTCAGTGTCGGAATCCCTTGCGACGCCGGTACAGTCGCGATACCCGGTGTACTGGCCGCGGACCACGTTGGCCGTATCGACGGGCAGCATCGACCGGAAGACCTTGTTCTTCTCCTCGCTGATCGCCCGTGGCTCGAGGGCCGTCGGGGGCTCCATCACGACGAAGGCCATTACCTGGAACAGGTGGGTGACCACCATGTCCTTGTAGGCGCCGGTGCTCTCGTAGAAGTTGGCCCGCTCGTCAAGGCCCAGCGTCTCGGGAATGTCGATCTGGATGTGGTCGATGAAGTTGCGGTTCCAGATCGGTTCGAACAGGCCATTGGCGAAGCGGAACGCCAGAATGTTCTGCGCGGCCTCCTTGCCGAGGAAGTGGTCGATGCGGAAGACCTGGCGCTCGTGGAACGTCTCGTGGACGAAGTTGTTCAGCTCGACGGCGCTGGCCAGGTCGGTGCCGAACGGCTTTTCCATCACCACGCGCGAGCGGTCCACCAGGTTGGCGTCGCGCAGCGTGGTGATGACGGCGCGCGCGGCCTTCGGCGGCACGGAAAGATAGTGCAGACGGCGAACATCGGAGCCAAGCTTTGCCTCGGCCTTAGCGACTGCGTCGGCCAGCGCCTGCGGACCTGCGCTCTGCGGCACGTAGTCGACAGTCTCGGCGAACCGGGACCACTGCTCCTTGGTGAGCTTGTGCGCACCGAAGTCATCGATCGCCGCCTTGGCCAGTTTGAGGAAGTCATCCCTGCTGAGATCCTCCAGCGAGGTCGCGACGACCTCGATATTGGGTGCCAGCTCGGACTGGTCGAGATAAGCCAGGCCGGGGATCAACTTCCGTCTCGCCAGGTCACCCGTCGCCCCGAACAGCACGACGACGTGCGGGTCCACCGAGAACTCGTCGTGTCGGTGGGGTCGTGAGCCGGGGGCAGGGTAAGAGATCGTCTGCGCTTTGCTTGTCGCCACGTTCGCATACTTCCACCGCAGCCACGTCCGCGCACGCCCCCCAGCTACTGGCCACCGCGAGATCACGGACCAGAAAGCCGCCCTTAACTTTTTCCGGCAGGCTCGCGCGTCGGATGTTCGCGCCCCGTCCGAGGTTGCGGGCGGTGCGGATGTTTGCGCAACTGTCGATTGAGTTCGCCAGCAATCACATCGCGAGGCGCGTGCGCTCGGATCCTGCGGGTGTGGTGTCGCGATTAGCTGTACTCGGCCGCCGCTGAACTGGATCCATTGCCGCAATTGACACTTTCGATAATTTGTCGCTAGATTCGCGCGGGTCCGACGAAAGGTTCCCTGATCCTTCGCCAGAACCGCGCGGAAGGTGCGACTAGACCAATGGCCCCGAACCCGACTGACGCGATCAGCTACACCGGCGCGACCGAACTCTGGGAGAACTACGACGAGTTGTTGCTCAAGTTCGCCGCCGAGGCGCAGTCGGTGGCCGAGTTGGGTGGCGGCGCAAAGCCGATCCTGGCCGGCGAACAGTGGCGATTCGTTGCCCAACGTGTCGTCATCGACATCTCGGCTCACGAACTCGATCTGGGCGCAGGTGATTTCGACAAGCGCGTCGCTGATCTCTGTCAGCCCATCCGCGACGGCCTGGAACGCTATGACCTCGTGTTCTCCAAGATGCTGTGCGAGCACCTGCCCGATGCGCGCACATTCCATGAGAACTGCCTGCGGCTGCTGAAGCCCGGTGGACGTGCAGTGCATTTCTTCCCAACGCTTTTCACGCTGCCGTTCGTCGCGAACCGGCTCATCCCTGAGGAGTTCGCCCGCGCGCTGCTGCGCAAGATCCAACCAGGGCGCATCGACGACCCCAAGCACGAGAAGTTTCCCGCCTACTACCGGTGGTGCACGGGTCCAACGCGACGGGCGCTGAGGCGGTACGAGAGCGTCGGTTTCACCGTGGAGTCCTTCACCGCGGCGTTCGGGCATCGGTACTACGCAATGGTGCCGCCACTCGAAGCGGCTGAGCAGGCGAAGACCCGATGGCTGCTGCGACATCCGGTGCCGTGGTGGACAAGCTTCGCCGCTGTGGTCCTGAGGAAGCCCGTTATCGGGGGCTAGGACGTAACTTCGCGGCAATGCCGTCCAGCAACTGGCTCAGGCCGGAGCGGAAGTCGGCGAGGTGATCGTTGTCGGCGTCGTCGAACACCCCCGCCGCGACGGCCGCGGCCAATGCCGGGAACCGGTCGTCGTCCAGCAACCGGCGTAGCAGCACGGGGTAGTCCGGGCCTTCGACGGCGGCCTCGATGTCCAGCGCCGCCGCGCCGCGGACGTAGTGCAGTACGGCCATCACCGCTGCCAGCTTGTCCCGCTCGGTCAGTGCGGTGGCGCCCAGTGCGGCAAGCCCGGCATCCAGCCACGCCAATTGTCCGGGATCCAGTGGCGGGCCTGCTGCGGCAGTCTGCAGTACCCACGGGTGGCGGTGATAGACGTCCCACAGCCCTGCGGCCCAATCGCTAAGCGCGCCACGCCAATCCGACGGATCATCGGCTATGGGTGGCGGGTCCGGTGCGGTCGACAACATGAACGTCAACAACTCGTCCTTGTTGGCGACATGGCGATACAGGGACATCGTCCCGCAGCCGAGTCGCTCTGCCAGTCGCGCCATCGACAACGCGCCGAGGCCCTCCGCCTCTACCAGTTCGATCGCCGCCGCGACGATGCGTTCGCGGCTCAGCCCGCGGGTGCGCCTGGCGGGCGGCTGGTCGCGCCACAGGATCTCCAACGCTCGGGGCAACGGTTCGTCGGTGGTCATCGCCCGCCAGCCTAATCGCCTCGCCCCCATTAAGCGTATGCCGTACGCTTTTGCGTATGGCATACGCATTACCCGCTCCGAACAGAAGCTGGCTCGCTCCCGCCCTCGCCGTTGTCGTCGTCGCATTCCTGGCTTACTCGCTGCCGCCCTACTTCGCGGGCGGCACGCGGGTGCCCGCGACATTCGCATTGCACTACCCGCTGTTGGTGGCGCACGTGATGTTCGCCAGCGTCGCCATGATCACCGCGCTGGCGCAGATCTGGCCGGGACTGCGTGCCAGGCGACCCGTGCTGCATCGGCGGACCGGGCGGGTGTACGTGTGCACGGCGATCCCCGCCGCGGCGTGCGCCATGGTGATCGGCGCGGCCACGCCGTTCGGCCCGTTCCTCGCCGTGAGCAATGTGTTCCTGGCGTCGCTGTGGCTCTGGTTCACGGTCAACGGCTACCTGGCCGCACGCCGACGGCAGTTCGCAAAGCATCGTCGCGACATGATCCGGAGCGCCACCCTGGCCCTGTCCATCATCACAAACCGGATCTGGACTCCAGTGCTGGTGATCACCTGCCAGCCGTTGCAGGACAGCATGTTTGGCGGCAACCAGGAGCACTTCGTGTGGTTCGTGGCAGGCGTGGGCGCCTGGTTGGGCTGGTCGATCCCGTTCTTCACGGCGCAGTGGTGGCTGAACAGGAAATCCATAATGCCGCCGTCGTCAATTTCTCAGCTAACGGCTACACGGCCGGTGTAGTTTCGGTGCGATCGTCGAAGACACGGCGATCCGATACCGGGACGAGGCTGCCATGGCAACGGAATTCAAAGGCAAGATCGAGCTGGACATCAGGGATTCCGAGCCGGACTGGGGCCCGTACGCCGCACCGACCGCACCGGAGGACGCGCCCAACATCCTCTACCTCGTGTGGGACGACACCGGCATTGCGACGTGGGACTGCTTCGGTGGCCTGGTCGAAATGCCCGCGATGAGTCGCATCGCCGAGCGAGGAGTGCGCCTTTCGCAGTTCCACACCACCGCGCTGTGCTCGCCGACAAGGGCGTCGCTGCTGACGGGGCGCAACCCGACCACTGTCGGGATGGCCACCATCGAGGAGTTCACCGACGGTTTCCCTGGATGCAACGGGCGAATCCCCGACGACACCGCGCTGCTGTCGGAGGTTCTGGTCGAGAACGGCTACAACACCTATTGCGTTGGCAAGTGGCATCTCACTCCGCTTGAGGAGTCCAATCTTGCTGCCACCAAACGACATTGGCCGCTGTCGCGTGGCTTCGAGCGGTTCTACGGCTTCATGGGCGGCGAGACCGACCAGTGGTATCCCGAACTCGTCTACGACAACCATCCCGTCGCACCGCCGGCAACCCCGGAGGACGGCTACCACCTGTCAAAGGACATCGCCGACAAGACAATCGAATTCATCCGCGACAGCAAGGTCATCGCGCCCGGCAAGCCCTGGTTCTCTTACGTCTGCCCCGGTGCCGGGCACGCCCCGCATCACGTCTTCAAGGAGTGGGCCGACCGCTACGCAGGCACGTTCGACATGGGCTATGAGCGCTACCGCGAGATCGTGCTCGAGAACCAGAAACGGCTGGGCATCGTGCCGCCCGACACCGAGCTCTCGCCGATCAACCCGTATCTGGATGTCAAGGGGCCCAACGGCGAACCGTGGCCGCTGCAGGACACCGTTCGGCCGTGGGATTCGCTCAACGACGATGAGAAGCGGCTGTTTGCCCGGATGGCCGAGGTGTTCGCCGGCTTCCTGTCCTACACCGACGACCAAATCGGCCGCATCCTCGACTATTTGGAGGAATCGGGCCAGCTCGACAACACCATCATCGTCGTCATCTCCGACAACGGCGCCAGCGGTGAGGGCGGACCGAACGGATCGGTCAACGAGGTCAAGTTCTTCAACGGCTACATCGACACCGTGGAGGAGAGCCTGCCGTTGATGGACAACCTCGGCGGCCCGGAGACCTACAACCACTATCCGATCGGGTGGGCGATGGCGTTCAATACGCCCTACAAGTTGTTCAAGCGCTACGCCTCACACGAGGGCGGCATCGCTGATACCGCGATCATCAGCTGGCCCAACGGGATCAAGGCGCACGGGGAAGTGCGGGACAACTACGTCAACGTCTGCGACATCACGCCGACGGTCTACGACCTGCTTGACCTCACGCCGCCCGCGACCGTGCGAGGCATTCCGCAGAAGCCGCTCGACGGCGTGAGCATCAAACTGGCCCTTGATGATCCGGGCAATCCCACCGGTAAAGAGACTCAGTTCTACGCGATGCTCGGCACCCGCGGTATCTGGCACAAGGGCTGGTTCGCCAACACCGTGCACGCGGCGTCACCGGCAGGCTGGTCGAACTTCGACAAGGATCGCTGGGAGCTGTTTCACATCGAGGCCGATCGCAGCCAGTGTCATGACCTGGCCGCCGAGAATCCCGACAAGCTCTCCGAACTCAAGGCGCTGTGGTTCAGCGAAGCCGGCAGGTACAACGGGCTGCCGCTGGCCGATCTGAACATGCTGGAGACGTTGACGCGGTATCGGCCGTATCTGACGGGCACCCGCGAGTCGTACTTCTATTACCCAGGGACCGCCAGCGTCGGCATGGGTGCCTCGGTCGAGATCCAGGGCCGGTCGTTCGCGATCCTCGCCGAGGTGACGGTCGACACCACCGGGGCCGAGGGCGTGATCTTCAAACACGGTGGCGCGCACGGTGGGCATGTGTTGTTCCTCCAGGACGGGCGGCTGCACTACGTCTACAACTTCCTTGGCGAGGAGGAGCAGCAGCTGTCGTCACCGAACGCGGTGCCGTTGGGCACGCACACCTTCGGCGTCGTGTTCACCCGCACCGGCACGGTCGAGGGCAGCCACACCCCACTCGGTGATGCAGCCCTTTTCATCGATGACGATGAGGTGGCGTCACTGTCCGGCATGAAAGTCCATCCGGGCACATTCGGCCTAGCAGGTGCGAATCTCAGCGTCGGGAAGAACACCGGTTCGCCGGTGTCGCGGGCCTACAAGGCGCCGTTCCCGTTCACAGGTGGCACCATCGCACAGGTGAATGTTGATGTGTCCGGCAAGCCGTACGTGGATTTGGAACGAGAGTTCGCACGGGCTTTCGCGAAAGACTGATGAATCGCAGTGGTTTGGCGATAGTCGCGCTGGCCTGCCTGCTGGCTGCGTGCGTCCGCACCAGCGACGGGGTTCCCGTCGCAAGCGAGCGTGGGTCCGGGCCGGTGACGTCGTCGTCACCCTCGGCAACGACCGGCTCCCCGCAGCCGGGTCAGCCGTCCACCTTCGGTGTCGTGCCCACCACCCGGGCGCCAGTGCCGCCGAACACCGTCGCGTGCTCGCAGACGATCAAACCCAGCGTGCGGATGACGGCGGAAGTCGACGATCCGCAGGCGCCGAGGATCACGGTCGGCGTCCCCGACAAGTGGTCGATGACGGCAGGCACCGGCGACGTCGGCGGGAAGCTGGACGGCCCCGGCGGCATGGAGGCGACGATCACCATCGCGTCGACGCAGCTGGATCCGGCCGCGGCGTTCAGGAAGTACGCCGATGATCTGATGGCGGAATCACCCGTCAGCACCGTCAGCGTGCTGCCCGGTGAACTGTGCGGATTCAGCGGGCAGAAGCTGATGGGCGCGTGGTCGGATACCACCCAGAACGCCGTCGACTACGAGGACCGCATCGTGCACATCTGGACCAACGGTGGCGACTATCTGGTCGCCGTACACGTGCAGGCCCCGACGGGAACACCTGGCTTCGATTCGGCCGCCGCGTTGCTGACCGAGGACTTCGAGATAGTGCTGCCTTGACTGCCATGCTCACCGAGCTCGTCGAGCTGCCGGGTGGATCCTTTCGGATGGGCTCAACGCAGTTCTATCCGGAAGAGGCGCCCGTCCACACCGCGACGGTCGGCTCGTTCGCCGTCGAACGCCACCCGGTGACCAACGCCCAGTTCGCCGCGTTCGTCGCCGACACCGGTTACGTCACCGTCGCGGAGGTGTCGCCGGATCCTGCCATGTACCCGGGCGCGAGCCCGCAGGATCTGGTCCCTGGGGCGTTGGTGTTCCATCCCACCACCGGGCCGGTGGATCTGCGGGATTGGCGGCAGTGGTGGCAGTGGGTGCCCGGCGCCAGCTGGCGCCACCCCTTCGGCCCCGACAGCGACATCGCCGACCGGCTCGACCATCCCGTGGTCCAGGTCGCCTATTCGGACGCCGCCGCGTACGCGCGCTGGGCGAATCGGCGGCTGCCGACCGAAGCCGAGTGGGAGTACGCCGCTCGCGGTGGGGCGACTACGACCTATGCGTGGGGCGACGATCCCGCGCCTGACGGCCAGCTGATGGCCAACACCTGGCAGGGCCGTTTCCCGTACCGCAATGACGGCGCACTCGGCTGGGTGGGCACCTCCCCGGTCGGCACGTTCCCGCCGAACGGCTTCGGCCTTCTCGACATGATCGGCAACGTGTGGGAATGGACCACGACGCAGTTCACCGCGCACCACCGACTCGACGGGCCAATCGAATCCTGTTGTGGCCCAGCAACTCCAGATCCGTCGGTGAATCAGGCGCTGAAGGGCGGCTCGCATCTGTGCGCGCCGGAGTACTGCCATCGGTACCGTCCCGCCGCCCGGTCTCCGCAGTCGCAGGACAGCGCGACGACGCACATCGGGTTCCGGTGCGTGGCCGATCAGACCGCGCCGGACTGACGCCCGAACCGGACCGCGAGTCGGCGAAACGCACCGGGAGCCAACGCGCGCACGGTCGGCGCGACTCGAAGCCACCGTGGCCGCCACTCCTCTGCGCGGTCACGTTCGACGGCGCGAACGACGGCGTCCGCGACCGTCTCCGCCGGAATCGGCCGTGGCCGCGAGCGGGTGTACGGGCTGCCCCTGGTCTCGAAGAACCCCGTGTCGACCACGCCGGGGACGACGACGCTGACGTTGACGCCTGATCCGGCGGTCTCGACCCGCAGGCTGTCGGCGAAGGTGTCGAGACCGGCTTTCGTCGCGGAATAGACGGCCTCGCCGGCGACACCGGTGCGGCCCGCGATCGACGTCACGAAACAGATTGCGCCACGGCGCTGTTCGAGCATCCCTGGCAGCAGCGATCGGGTGAGCTCGACAGCAGCGAGCAGATCCACCTCGATCAGTCGCCGTATCACGTCGACCCCCATGGCAGCCACCGGCCCGAGGTAGCCGAAGCCTGCGTTGTTCACAAGGACGTCGACGCGTCCGAACACATCGAGCGCCTCACCGGCGAGCGTTTCGCGGTCCGCCGGTGAGGCCAGGTCTGCGACCAGGGCGCGACCACCCACCTCGTCGGCCACCTGTTGAGTGCGCACCCGATCGCGGCCGTGCACCAGCACGCGGGCGCCCTTGGCGGCGAACCGCGCGGCCGCGACGCGTCCGATGCCTGCCGAGGCGCCCGTGACCAGCACGACCGCGCCGGTCAACTGCATGGCTGCCGTTCCACCCCACCATGATCAGGGCCGAGCGTGTCGGTCGGGTACGGATCGGGCAAGTACAGCCGCCGGGTGCTCGACGCGTTGGCCAGGCCGACGATCCCGACCGCGATCAGCACCCCGGACGCTGCGATGGCTGACACCACAGCGGCGCCACGCGGGGCGGGCGCATTGAACGCGAGAATCCCCAGCACAAAACTGGCGACGGGGTTGGTCACGCTCATGGCGGCGACCGCGGGTGGCAGCGGGCCGCTGGCAAAAGCTATCTGTACCAACAACATTCCGCTCAGCGCGGTGGCGGCCAACGCATAGACGGGCCAGTCCAACAGCGTCGCAAGCAGCCCGCCGTGGTACAGATCCTCGACCGTCAGCTTCAGATAGACGGCGTTGAGGGCATGGCAGAGCCCCGCCGCGACGCCGACCAGCAGGCCTGCCAGCCATCCGAGCGTGTGCCGACTCACCTGGCGCAGCGCGACGACAAGGCCGACGACGCAGACCGTCGCCATGAACACCCTGTTCCGGTGCGGCTCGCCGGTCAGTGACGACGCGTCCGCGGTGAGCAGCAGGACCAGCCCGGCGCACACCGCCAGCGCCGACAGCCAGTCACGCCCCGACGGCCAGCGCCGCTGCTCGCCCGACGCCAGCGACAGCACGAACAGCAGTTGTGCGGCCATCAGCGGCTGGACCGCCGCCACCGACCCCACCTTCAATGCGGCGGCCTGGGTGCCGACGCCGCCGAGGTTCGTCAGCCAACCGGCCAGCCACGTCCGGCTTCGCACCAGGCGACCGAACAACCGCTTGACCCCGGACGCGTCGCGCAGAGAAGCGGTATCGGCGCCGACGACGGTGCGCGCGGCCCGCTGCTGCATGAACGCCGACAAGGCGAAGAGGAACGCGGCCGCCAGAGCCAGCACGGTGACGGCGACCATGAAGCCAGTTTGACCGCGGGTAATACGCCCAGGTGAACGCCCGAAAAATGTCAGGTGTTGACGGTGTGACGGGGTGACCAGCGGCGATTTGGTTCCTTGCAGGTCGTCACCTAGAATCAAACGGTTGCCTTGGGCAGAC
>DATJIX010000572.1:0-2448 GCA_035492865.1 Mycobacterium sp.
CTTCCACGTCCGGGTTCTTGACTTGGATGCCATCGCCGCCGCTGAGTTGTGGGACAAACTTTCGCCACGGTCCCCGGAAATAAATGAAGACAACATAGATCGGCAGCGCCCCATAGCCGGACGTCGTCACGCCGACTGCGCCGCGGACCGGGCTGTGCACGCCGTCGGCGGCGACCAGATAGTCGGCGCGTACCGCCTCTGTTGCGCCCGACTCCCGATCGCGTACGACCGCGGTGACGCCGCTTTCCTCCTCGTCGAACGAGGCCAACTCCATGTTGTAGCGCACCTGGCTACCGTGCCGACGAACATGCGCAAGCAGGATCGGTTCGAAAGCGCTCTGCGGACAGTATTGCCCGCCGGGCTCGGGGCTCAGATCTTTGAATGGCGAGAAGATCGCCTCGACATCGAACGCCCGATGCTCTTCGGCGCTGTTGAGCGTCGGCTTCATCAACATGCCTGAAACGCCCGCGGCAATCGCATGGACATCGTCGGCCAGTCCTAGACCACGCAAGATCTCCAAGCTGCGGAAGCTCAGGTTGCGCGCCTTTGGATAAATGAAGACCTCACTGCGCTTCTCGACCAGCAGCGAGCGAACATCATGCTTGGCGAGTAACGCAGAGGTGGCCAGGCCCGCGGCTCCGGCGCCGACGATCAGCACCGGGACATGCTTGACGTTCATCGTCGTCTCCTATTCAGACGGAACTGATTAGTTCCGTCTGAATTCCAATGTGGCACGGCTTGGGTGGAATGCGCAACTACGAAACCGATCCGCCGGCAAGCGGCAAGATCACGTCTTCGAGTACGCGCCGGACATAGACCCGGTCGATCGGCCGTCCCGTGATCACCCGAAGAACGTTGAGGCCCAATGCGGCGTCGGGGATCAAGCTCAGGTCACGGCCAGCCGGAATCTCCCCCCGAGCCACCGCATGGTCGAGCACCGCTCGGATAACCTGCCGCGGAGTGGACAGCACAAGGTCGTCAAGGGCGGCCGCAAGGACGGGATTATGCATGGCTGCCGTCGCTACCCCGACAACGACCCGAATCATGTGCGAATCGGCATCATTCAGGTCAGGTGTGGCTGCCACCAGCGCCTCAATGTCACCGCGAAGGCTGCCCGAATTGGGCGCCTCGACGGGTCCCAGTCGGCGTCTCCAATGTGCGATGGCATCTGCCACCACCACGGCCTTCGACGGCCAGCGGCGATATATCGCCGCCTTCCCGACGTGTGCGCGCGATGCGACGTCGTCCATGCTCAACCGGTCGTAACCCACTTCGGCGACACCCGCTAGCGTCGCGTCGAGGATCGCGACGTCCAGCGACCGATCTAGGCGTCCCGGGCTTCGTGGCCGTCGCGAGGTGCGCGCCTCGTCGCCGCTTTCGCGGTCCATGTACATTCCTTACCGATACGGATTAGTTCCGTTTATGGTAGCCTGTGCCGCAATTGCCCGATCGACTTCAGCGGCCAACGTTGAGGTTGTTGTAGGACCAGCGAACGGGGTAATGAAGGCGTTCACCCATTGCGGTCCATGGGAAAGTACTTGGATGACGACATTCGTCATCGATGCACAGGTGGCCATCGACCTCGGCGAGATCGATGAACGGAGCGGCCTGAAGGTTCTCGACGACATCTGAGGCTGCGCATCCGGCTCCTCGGCGACCGACCACTGCAGGATCATGCGTGGCGAATCGCCGCCACATTCGTCGAAACCGTCTCCCCTGCTGACATCCGGCAGCCGTAGAGCTGCAGGACACTTACCCCCTAGACCTGGCCTAGCGGCCGGCATGCGTTGGAAACCGGATTCCAGTACTGCCCATCCCCGCAGTTCGGCGGGAACGGCACCAGCGGCGGCTTGCACGAGTTGCTGACCGGATCCCACCAGTCGCCGTTCTGGCACCCCAGCGGAACCGTCGCCACGGGTGGTTGGCAGACATTGGCGACCGGATCCCACCACTCGCCGTTCTGACAATTGAGCGGGTCTGCCGAACCGGCTGCCGGGATCATCAGCGACAGGGCCGCGATTGGCGCAAGCGCAGCCGTCAGGATCGTCGATCGACGTATGAGCTTTCCCATGACATCAGCCTGCCCTATTGGAGGGATTCGCAAACGGATGGATTCGCGAATCCGCGCCCCCGTTGCCCTCGCCGCACCCCAAGAGAGGGTCGCGATAGCGTGAACGACTGTGAACTCCTGTCGCATGTCTTCTTCCGCCGTGCTCGCTGCGTGCGCCGCGTCGCTCGCCCTGACCCTCGCCGCATGTGGGTCCGATACGACGTCCTCGTCTACGCCATCGGCAAGTACTCCCCCCCCGATCTCCGAGGTCGCGACCTCGGAGACAGGGCAGGCACCTGTGGCCAGCGCCTGCCCGACGGCGCCGCCGCAGAACGCCGGCACACCCGAGTGGACAGTGTCGGGGACCACCGGCAGCGTCGCGGTCACTGGGTCCACCG
>DATJIX010000573.1:0-9647 GCA_035492865.1 Mycobacterium sp.
CCAGTCGGCCATGCTCTATTCGATCTGCCTCACTTCGTCATGGAGCAGAAGATGCTGCGCGGCATTCGGAAACGCGCCGAGCAGACGCGCCGCGATGGGGTGAATGCGCACGTGCGGCGTGAATACCAAGGACTCCGAGAAGCCAGCGCCGCCGTCAAATAGTTTTAGAAAGCTGCGTTCTATGGCCAGGTAGGGGCAAGATGGTCATGTGACCGATCCGGTCGAGTCGGGGGCTGAGAACAGCATGCCACCGCTCCGCGACACACTGTCCCAGCTGCGGCTCAGAGAGCTGCTTGTGGAGGTCCAGGAACGCGTTGAGCAAATCGTGCAGGGCCGCGACCGGTTGGACGGCCTGGTCGACGCGATGCTCGTGGTGACCTCCGGGCTGGAACTGGACGAAACGCTCCGCACGATCGTGCACACCGCCATCGAGCTGGTAGATGCCCGCTATGGGGCGGTCGGCGTCCGCGGGCAGGACCACGAACTGACCGAGTTCATCTACGAGGGCATCGACGAGGAGATGCGCGAGAAGATCGGCCATCTGCCCGAGGGCCGCGGCGTGCTCGGCGTGCTGATCGACGACCCCAAACCCATTCGGCTGGACAACATCGCGCACCACGCAGCGTCGGTGGGTTTTCCACCCAACCACCCGCCGATGCGGACATTCCTCGGCGTGCCGGTCCGGATCCGCGACGAGGTGTACGGCAACCTGTACCTGACCGAGAAGGCGAATGGGCTGCCGTTCAGCGAGGACGACGAAGTGCTGGTCCAAGCCCTCGCAGCGGCGGCAGGCATCGCCATCGACAACGCGCGCTTGTACGAAAAGTCAAAGACCAGGCAGTCGTGGATCGAGGCCACCCGTGACATCGGCACTGAGTTGTTGTCGGGCGCAGATCCAGCCCGGGTCTTCCGGCTGGTCGCAGACGAGTCGCGGTCTCTCAGCGGCGCCCAGCACACGATCGTGGCCGTGCCCGCCGACCCCGACGCACCGGCAAGCGAGGCCGACGAGCTGATAGTGACGGCGACTTCCGGTGAGGGGCCGGCGACGCAATTGCGATCGATTCCGGTGCACGGCACAGCGATCGGCGACGCGTTTATCCAACGCATTCCCGGACGACTCGACCGATTCGAGCTGGTGGCCGGAGAGACGGTGGCCGCGGGGCCGGCGCTGGTGCTGCCGTTGCGGGCCACCGACACCGTCGCCGGCGTCCTTGTAGCGTTTCGCGGCGAGGGGGCACAACCGTTCAGCGGTGAAGACCTCGACATGATGGCCGCGTTCGCCGATCAGGCCGCACTGGCATGGCAGCTGGCGACCTCACAGCGTCAAATGCGGGAGCTCAGCATCCTGACTGACCGCGACCGGATCGCCCGCGACTTGCACGACCATGTCATCCAACGCCTGTTCGCCGTAGGTCTGTCCCTTCAGGGCGCCATCCCGCGTGCCCGGGCACCCGAGGTGCAGCAACGACTTTCAGATTCCGTCGACGACCTTCAGGAGGTGATCCAGGAAATCCGCACCGCGATCTTCGACCTCCACGGTGCGTCGTCTGGGGTTACCCGGCTGCGCCAACGCTTGGATGAGGCGGTCGCACAGTTCGCGACGTCCGACTTGCGGACCTCGGTTCAGTACACCGGTCCGTTGTCGGTGATCGATCCAGCGCTGGCCGACCATGCCGAAGCGGTGGTTCGTGAAGCCGTGAGCAACGCTGTTCGGCACTCCGGCGCGTCCACACTCTCCGTCAACGTCGCCGTGGGCGATGACCTGTGCATCGATGTCGTCGACGATGGCAAAGGGATCCCACCCGACATCACAGGCAGCGGGTTGGCGAACCTACGTAAGCGTGCTGACGATGTCGGCGGATCGTTCTCCGTTGAGAAGTCGCCGAGCGGCGGCACGCGGCTGACCTGGCGTGTGCCGATCCAATAACCGTGCGTGCATGCCAACGGGGTCTAAGGGACTCTGCGGCAGCGACGAAAGTCCCTTATTAGATCCCATCTCGCGGGATAGCGTGTGCACATGATCGGCCAATCGTACTGGCGTGTAGTCACTTTGGTGGCAGCACCGTGAAGACGTCGTCGACCCCCGGCCCAGTGGTGGTGGGTATTGACGGTTCGCGGGCATCGCTGAACGCCGCCCGGTGGGCAGTGGCGGAGGCGGTTCAACGCGACGCGGTGCTCCGACTGATCCATGTCGTGTCCAGGGTACGAATCGGAATGTGTCCCAGCGAGTGCGAGCTTCCGGATGCCGATACGACGCTACTCATAGCTGAAGATGTCGTCATGGATGTGGGGCGTGCGGTACGGGTCGAGTTGGCGCGGAAAGTGGGTGATCCGGCCGAAGTCCTGATCGCAGAGTCGTGCTGCGCAGAGATGATCTGCATCGGTGAGTCGACGCCATATCCCGCTACAGGAACGCTGTTCGGTTCGACGGCGCGGGCGCTTCTCGAACATGCGCGCTGCCCAGTGGCGGTCATCCGGACGGACTCCGACGGCTCGCTACGCGATGGCGGGGTCGTCTCGGTCGTTTTGGACGATGAGCCTGACAGCGATGCCCGTGTGCACTTGGCAATGCAGGAGGGGCGGCTCCGCAAAGCGACTGTGCGGCAGATAGATCGGCGCGTCAACAGCTGGATCCGCCGGTATCCCGATGTTCCAGTCGAAGTCGTTGCATCCGGAACTGGGCGACAGTACCGGCGCGGAGAGCACGAAGAGGTCGGTGTCCAACTGGCGGTCGTGGGTGAATCGGACGCTGCCGATGTAACCACACTCGCAGTCCCCAATTCGCACCCGATACCGGGTTACCCGGATTGTTCAGTGCTGATGGTCCGCAAGTCACACCTGGCCGACGTCGTCAGAGCGAAGTGACCGCCAACGCAGCCACACACAGCACCACCACACCCGTCGTTACGCAATAGGCGATGGTGCTGGCTCGGCCGATGGTAAAGCGGCCCATGAGGTCTCGATCCCGCCCGATTCCGATCATCGCGAACAGCAATGGCACCAGTAGCACTGCGTTGAGCACCTGGGTGGCCACCAGGATCGTCACCAAAGGGATGTGCGGAATCAGGACGGTGAGGGCGCCGGCGAGTGTGACGAGCCCGAACGTCAGGTAGAAGGTGCGGGCGGCGGAGAATGAGTCGTCGACGGCAGCTTCGACACCAGCGTATTCGCATACCGAGTACGCCGTCGAGAGGGGAAGCACGGACGCAGCGAGGAACGCCGCACCTATGAGGCCGACGGCGAAAAGCGTCGAAGCCGCGTGGCCGGCAAGGGGTTCGAGTGCGATGGCTGCATCGGCGGCGTCTCGGATGGAATGGCCGTCGCGGTGCAGCGTTGCCGCACACGCCACCACGACGAAGAAGCCGATGATGCCGGTAAGCAATGCGCCCGTCACCACGTCTATCCGTTCGAGTGACAGGTCCTCGGCGCGGAGCTTTTTGTCGACCGCGTAGGACTGGATGAACGAGAGCCCCCAAGGAGCCAAGGTGGTGCCGACGGTGGCGGTCACGATGGCGATGGCGGCGCTGCTGTGCGGCAGGCTGGGCACCAGCATGCCGCGGAACGCGGCACCCCAGTCCGGGTGCGCCAGCACACCGGACGCGATGTAGGCCAGAAACACCGTCGACAGCAACAGCAGGAAGTGCTCGACACGGTGAAAGCTGCCGCGTAACACAAGCAGGGAAACGATCACTGCCGCGGCGGGGACGCTCGCGTAGCGGCTGATTCCGAAAAGTTCCGCACCGGCGGCGATCCCGGCGAACTCGGCACAGGTCGTGCCGATGTTGGCGATCACGAGTACCGCCAGCGCGGCACCGCCCAACCGCACGCCGTAGCGCTGACGGACCAGGCCGATCAGCCCCTGCCCGGTGACAACACCCATGCGGGCCGCCAGGCCGTGGAAGAGCACGAGAGCGACTGTGGACAGCAGCAAGACCCACAGAAGTTGGTAGCCGTGATCGGCCCCGAGTACCGAGTAAGTCGTAATTCCCGCCGGGTCGTCGTCGGACAGTCCTGCGAGCAATCCGGGACCGATCACCGCGAGCAGCGCGCCGAGGCCGAATCCCTTGCGCCCGAGGCGCTTCACGGGGCCGCTCTGTTCGCGGCGCGGCTTTGGCTACGACGGGGCCAGACTCCAGAGCGGATGAACCGCCTGCCCAGCAGAACAGGAGAGTGCGCGAGGCGCTTGCGCCATCGGGTTGCATGCTCCTGGGGCATGGCGGCCACGATCTGTGCGGCATCGGCGTCGGGCATTGCCCGGAGCACGCGCTCACCGACGATCGGATGAGCGATGCCGACGACGTCTGCAGCCACGCTGGGCCCCGCGGCCGTGAGGACCTCGGTGGCTGAGTCGGTGTCCAGCTTGCTGACGAGCGCGGCGAGCCCGGCCGCGTCCAGATGGTGCACGGCGGATCGCGGTGTCGCGAGTTGCACGGCATGGCCCCGCTCGGAGGTTAAGTGCAGGTCGGTCCAGGTGACGACATCCTCGTGGGCGCGCGCCGCCAGTCGATGTAGGCCAAGCCGCCGCAGCACGCCGCCGAAGCCGACCTCGACGCCGACAAGTTCCAGCCGGTCGGTGGCGGTGCGCGTGAGCACGACGTCGGCGACGCGGGCAAGTCGCTGGTCGGCAATGTCGATGATCTGGGTGTCAATGACGTCGCGAACGAGCAGGATCTCGTCGGCGCCCAGCGCTTCCGTGGCCGAGGAGATCATGAATGACGTCGGATCAAGGGGGTCGCGCAGCATCACGCAGGTGCTCTCGAAGCTCTCGATCTCAGTCCACGGCAGCAGCAAGTCCGGTGCGCGGCGCCGCCGCACAAGGAGTCTCTCGACCAAATGTTGGCCGGCGTGTTCGCCCAGTCGGACCGTCAGATCAGCAACGCGCCCTGCCACCCGGCCATCGGGACCGAGCACGTCTTGACCGGTCATCTCACTCAGCAAAAGCACTGTAGGAGCATGCCCGAAGAACCGGGCGTCGCGGTGGACGTTCGGGCGTTCGCCGGGATTCTGGGGACCATCGGCCCTATAGGGCTTCAGCAATCCTGGCCCATTCTGACGGTGATCAATCGATGAGGAGCACATCATCATGGCAAAGAACTCTGAGACGCAGACCGCTGTGGAACCAGTGACGCAGTACTGCCGCACCTGCGGGCACGCGAAAGAGAATCACAACTTGAACTTCAAGGGCGACCCGAAAGAGGCACACCAGCTCTATCGTCAAGGCGAGTATGTCTGTCAACACATGACCGGCCTAAGATCGGCCGAACACTGCATCTGTGTCGGGTGGAGCAGTTGGTCATGAGGATCTTCCCGTGATGTTTAGAAAGCATTGCAGCACAGTCGCATCGGGGCGCCCAACAATGCAGTTACCCGCGAAATCGAAGGATTCGTGATGGGATCAGTTACGACCGGCAGCAGTACGGAGCTCGACGAATTGGCCTGGAAGTTCCTGGGTTCGGAGTTCGCCAAGGACGTCTATGCCGATTGGCCGCTTGACCGGCGTCTCGACGCCTATCTTCGACATCACCGACTGGACCGAATCGTCAATGACGGCGTTGCCTACGCCGGTCTCTTGGATCGGGTAATGAACAACATCGGTGCGGCCCTTCGTCGCGGGGTCCTCAATCGCGGCGCCGACGTGCGACCAACACGATTGGAGCCCGACATGACGCGGACTGAACCCGCGGAGGACGTTATCCGGAACGCGGTCACTTTGGCTTGTCGCGCGCCCTCACTTCACAACTCTCAGCCATGGCGGTGGACTCTTTGCGGTTCGGAGCTTCACCTTTTCGCCGACCGAACGCGGGTAATCCTGTCCACCGACAGCACGGGGCGTGAGGTCCTGTTGAGCTGTGGCGCGGTCCTCGACCATCTTCGAGTCGCGATGTCTGCCGCCGGCTGGGACACGATTGTGGAGCGTTTTCCGGACCCTCATGATCCGGATCATGTTGCAGCTCTGAAGTTCACGCCGGCAGCGACCGTCACCGACGTGCAGCGCGACCGAGCGAACGCGATTCTCATGCGTCGCACCGACCGATTGCCATTCGAGGCACCTCCTGAGTGGCCCTCGATGGAGTCGCGAATTCGCCTGACGGTCATTCCCCATCATGTGATGACGGATATTGTCCTCGATCGTGACCGTCCCATCCTTGCCGAGGCATCCCGTCTCACCGAGCAACTACGGAGCAACGACCCGTCATATCAGTCTGAATTAGGTTGGTGGACATCTCCGTTCGCCCTGAGCGACGGTGTTCCGAAGACCGCGCTCGTGTCTAAAACAGAGGCGGATCGGGTGGATGTCGCGCGAACGTTTCCGCCGGCCACGCCGACGCAGCGTCGGCGCGACATCAGCGTGGACCGATCCAAGATCATCGTGCTGTCCACATCCCACGAAGATGCGCGCTGCGACGTCTTGCGATGTGGCGAGGCGTTATCCGACGTGCTGCTGGAATGCACCCTCGCGGGCTTGGCCACGTGCACATTGACGCACATGACGGAGATCGCACCGAGCCGAGACGCCATTCGACGGCTCATCGGGCAGACCGGTTCGCCGCAAGTTCTGATCAGAATCGGCATCGCGCCCTCCGACGACCAGCAACAGGCTCACGCCACGCCACGCCGCCCCCTTGCTGAGGTGCTCGAGATTCGCCGGTAGCTTCGCTGGGAGTCGGTCATGCCGGGCATCGTCGCACAAACGCCCCGGGCCGTGTCCTGGTGTGTTCCCATCAGTGTCGGCAGAAAGGCTGGCGAGTGACCAACTCAGACACCCCCGACGTGACGACCTCCGCCGACAACGACTCCTTGAAGTCGGTGGTCCGCCGCAACACCGAATTAGTGCAGGGCCAAGGCGATTTCGATCTGTTCGACGAGTTGTTCGCCGATGACTTCGTTGACCACACGCCTCAGCCCGGCACGACGCCCGACAAGGCCGGTGTTCTCGTCCTCTACACGCGGCTACGCGACGCGTTTCCCGACTTCCGCCCCGAGATTCATTGGCAAACCGTGGACGGTGACATCGTCACCACCTTCAAGACCTACCACGGCACCCAGCTTGGCGAATTTCTCGGCATCGCCCCCACCGGCAAGGCCATCCAATTCGAAACGGTCGATGCGATGCGGGTCCGCGACGGGAAGATCACCGACCACTGGGGAGTGGCGAACCTGTACTCCGTCCTACAACAACTCGGGCAACTACCCACCTGATCGCTGGCGCCGTTTTCGTGCCCGTCAGGGGCACATGAACGCGATCGGTGGGCACTGTCGAGGCGTAATGGCCTCCGGTGGAGGGTTATCCCCGTCCCAGATATATGGATTGATATTCCCAAAGCCGTAGTTGGTTCCGTACCAGGTGTGGCAAACGGTCATGTCCCAGTTCACGTTCACTCCCGGCGCGCCGCGTCCGGTAGCCGTGTCGAGGCCTTCCGACATCGAGTCGCCTGGGCACCAGGTCCAGGGACCTCCGTCCGAGAGCGAACCAAAGACACCGGGATGGGCCTGGGCGGGACCTGCGGCGAACCCCATCCCGATCGCCACGACACCGCCCGACAACAGCGCGCCGGCGAAGATCCGTTTGAGGTTATGGGTAGTGCTCACGATCTTCATGGCCGCTGCTTCCTTCCTGAAGCGTTGCTGGGATGGTCTCGTCCGCGTGGCAAGTACAGCCCGCGGGGTTCGCTACCGATCCCAACAACTCACCACGGTGCGCTGGTCTGTGGGCTCCAATCATCGGCAAATCTTGCGATTTCTCGGTGCGCCGGGCGATCTCCCGGCTGCTGGTCCCAAACCGAGTGACGGGTTCGCTTCTTCATCGCAACGGTTGGATAACTCCCCGCTCTTCGCGTCGGCAGTCCCTTGCGCGGCGACCGTCATCTGTCACAATCGATGCACGTCAAGTGGCGTTTTTTGGTACCAGAGCATCCCGAACGTCACCGTTTGGATACGGTCCGGTGCGGCGCGGCGCCGCGGAAGGTGTTGGTTGCTGATAATTGACGCGGTCGCTAAAAGGGCGATTGCTATACGGCATGCGGCTCTGCCGCATCACGTTAATGCGGAATGTCAGAGCGCAAATGAAGGGTTCGACGACGATGACGATCTTTGATCGGTTCAACATCCGAGTAGTCGCCGCTGGGGCTGGGTTGTGTGGGGTCGCAATGGCATTGAGCCCGAACGTGGCGGCCTTCCCACTGCCGTCCAGTGGTGGCTACGCATGCGTCCAGACCGAAGCGGGAAGTGCAATGCCTGCAGCGGGCGCGTGTAGTCCGGCTGCAGCTCCGGTCGCTGACATGGCCGGTGTCCCGATGGCGTTGCCGGGACCTGTTCCTGTTGTCCCCGCGGCTGCTCCTGTGCCGGTCGCTGCGCCGGTTCCGGTGGGCGCACCGGTTCCGGTGGGCGCCCCGGTTGGTGCGCCGCTGCCGGTCGGTGCTCCGATTCCGGTTGGCGCGCCGGTAGGTGCCCCGGTCACAGTGATGGCCGGTGAGACCGCAGGCAAGGGTGACCCGGTCAGTCCGCCGCCAGCGGGAGCACCTGCGGATGGTCAGCCAATCCTTCCTGGCCCCCAGGGTTAATCGTCCGGTTTGGCCCGGCGTCCACTAATGGTGGGTCGCCGGGCCAACCCGTTGATGGGCAAAGGAATTCAGCCAGCCGCAGCAGTTTATGTGTCAACCCGACACTGTCCGGGGGACCTCAATGCTGTTCTCCTGCACTATGACCGGGTCACCGACGTTGACCGTGTTGAAGTACCACTCGGCGTCCTCGGTACTGAGGCCGACACAGCCGTGGCTGACATTCTCATAGCCGAGCGAGTTGACCGCCCACGGTGCCGAATGCACGAACAGGCCACGGCTGGTGAACCGAACCGCGTATTCGACGTCGAGCAGGTAACCGTCGGGCGCGTCGACGGGAATACCGACGCTGCTCGAATCCATCTCCACATCGCGTTCCTTGTCCAGCACGGTATAGGTGCCGACGGGTGTCGGATACTCCGGGCGACCCATCGAAGCTGGAAACACTCCCGGTTCTCCCCAGTGAGGTCGGTGATGCGGCGACGGCAGTTCAGTCGGCGGGCCCGCCTCGACGCCGTCGATGGTCACCGTGAATGTGTGGTCCGAAATATTGGCAACACCAACGACTTCCGGCCCGGTAACCATCTCCATCGACCGTCCGCCCACCGACAGCGCCACCGTACTGTGCGCAGGCCAGTAGCGGTCAGGAGCCCATTGCACGACATTGTTGTCGAGCCATTCGAACTTGCCCGTCATCGCGGGCACCGATTTGATATCGAGGGCGCGTTCGGCCGCGCGCCTGTCCGCGACTGGCGCCCCGAACGTCACCACTATCGGGTGGGCCACGCCAACGACCTCGCCCTGCGTCGGAAGGATCGACGCAATGGCGGGCTGATACGCCTGGTTCGCCGCCGCGCCGGGCTTATACGCCTGGTTCGCTGCTGTCATGTCGACGTTGGCGGGCCCTGCAGCCACGATGGCATTGGTCCCGATTGCCGCAACAACACACAGAACAACCCCACGCATAGATTTTCGATTCCTTCGAAATTACAACGGTGTCAATTGATCGTAGGGTGCCTCACCGACTTCGATGTGTAGCTGCGCCTTAGCAATTCGATCAAGGATCCATCACGCTTTGGCCACGGCGAG
>DATJIX010000574.1:0-16600 GCA_035492865.1 Mycobacterium sp.
CAGAAACACATCGTTGTTGATCAGCGGTGTCACCGCCGCGTCCGCCGGGCCGGTGATGGACGCGGCGGCCGCGCCGATGGCCTGCAGCGGCGAACCCGTCGAGGCGAGCGAGCCCAGGAACGTCGCAGGCGCCTGCGCCGCCGCGAGCGGCACCGCGATCGCGCCCTGCACCGCGAACGGGCAGATCAGACTGCAGTACTGAAACTGATTTCGGATGAAGGCGAGTGGAATCGATCCGAGGGCCGGCGCTGCCGTCAGTTGCACGTCTCGCGAAACAACCGGCGGTGCATCACGCTGCGGCGGCGGCGGAGCCAGCGGCGCCGCGGCAAGCGCGCCGATCCCGATCGTGGCGACACCGGCAATGACAGATGAGCGGACAGCCATGGGCACTCCTTTGATACGGGCAGTACCTTCTTAAAGTTCGATTCCCGAGGAATTGATCGCCGTAGGATTCCCGACGTGGACGGCGTACACGACCTCGGCGGCCTCGACGGGTTCGGCCCGGTCGAGCACACCGCCTCGGAACCGCTCTTCGACGAAGAGTGGGAGCGGCGCGCCTTCCGGGTGATGATCGGCTGGATCGCGGCGCAAAACCCGCCCGGCGGACGGTTCCGACACTCGATCGAGCGAATGTCTCCCGAGCACTACCTGTCCTCGCCGTACTACGAGCATTGGCTGACCGGTGCCGCGACGATGGCCGTCGACGCGGGGGTCACGACGCAGGACGAGCTGGACCGCAGGGCCGGCGGGCATTTCCCGCTGTCCTGCGAGGACCGCGGCGCGCTGCCCGCCGACCTGACCCCTCACACCACGCCGCGCTACGCCGTCGGCGACCAGGTCCGGGTCCGGCAGTGGCATCCGCCGGGACACACCCGCGCACCGCGCTACGTGCAGGGCAGGCGCGGCACCGTGGTCCGCGTCGACGGTGCGTTCGACATCGACGACATCGCCGCCCACGGCGGCGGGTCCGTGGCCGATCCGCTCTATTCGGTGCGCTTCACCTCGCGCGAGTTGTGGGGTGAGGCGGGAGGCGACGGCGACGTCATGCACGTCGACTTGTTCGAGCGCTACCTCGAGGATCGCGATGACAGCTGACCACCATCACCCCGCCGAACTGGCACCGGTCGAGGCCCGCGTCGCCGCCATCGAATCAGTGTTGGTGGAAAAGGGGGTCCTCGACCTCGACGTGCTCGATGGGATCGTGCAGCACTTCGAGGACAACCTCGGCCCGATGAACGGCGCGAGGGTGGTGGCCCGTGCGTGGTCCGACCCGGATTACAAGCAACGCCTCCTCGCCGACGGCACCGCGGCCATCGCCGAGTTCGGATTCCAGGGCCCCGAGGGCGAATTCATGGTCGTCCTCGAGAACACCCCGCAGGTGCACAACCTGGTGGTGTGCACGCTGTGCTCGTGCTATCCGTGGCCCACCCTCGGCCTTCCACCGAAGTGGTACAAGGCGCCTGCCTACCGGTCACGTGCCATCCGCGAACCACGCACGCTGCTCGCCGAGATGGGCACCGACATCCCTGACGACGTCGAGATCCGGGTGTGGGACTCCAGCGCCGAGGCGCGCTATCTGGTGTTGCCGATGCGTCCGGACGGCACCGAGGACATGTCCGAAGAGCAATTGGCCGGGATCGTCACCCGTGACTCGATGATCGGTGTCCAGCGGCTGTGACGAGCGGACTCGACGACGCGTCGCTGCCCCGCGACAACGGCGAACTCGTCTTCGAAGCGCCTTGGCAGGCACGGGCATTGGCGATCGCGGTGGCGCTCGTCGACAAGCTCGGGTTGCCGTGGGATGCGTTCCGGCACCGGCTGATGGCCGAGATCGCGAAGGATCCCGAGCGGCCCTACTACGAAAGCTGGAGCGCCGCACTGGAATCCATGGTCGTTGACCTGAAGCTGACGACATCCGCGGCGCTCGACGCCGCCTCGCCGACCGAACGCGAACCGCTCTAAGTCACTCCGTGCGCGGCGAGCAATACGATCCGGGGCCCGACGACGTCGTCGGTGACGACGTAGGTGAGCGTCGGATTGTCGATCTCACCGCCGTCGACATTGCGGCGCGACAAGGTGGCTCGAAACACTGCCGACGAATCGTTGAGAAGCGTGACTTCTGAATGCAGCACCTCGGAGTGGTCGTAGCCGAGCGCCCGCAGTCCGTCGACCTGGCTCTGAATCACCGCTGCCGCCTCATCATCGGTCATCAGCGTGACCACACCCTCGTCGCTCGTCACGATCATCGGCACACCGAAATGGCCGAGCAGCGCGGCCATGTCACCGTCGCCTCGCGCGCACGCCGCAAAGGTGTCGAGGTATTCGGATATCCAGCGGCCGACCGAGTCGGCGTCAAGGGGCATGGGGTGATCATGCCCCAGACGTTTGCGGCCGCTACGCGTTTTGGCCGCGGCCGACGACGGGTCCGTTGAGCTCGATGCCGCGGGCGTCGTCGGGCACCTTGGGCGCGGTCAGTTCGGGCGTCTCACCGCCTGACGACTTGTCGCTGCGCTCCGGTGTCGAGCGTTCGAGGAACCGCAGCAGCTCGACGGGGAACGGCAGGATCAGCGTCGAGTTCTTCTCGGCGGCGACCTCCACCACCGTCTGCAGCAGCCGCAGCTGTAGCGCACCAGGCTCCACCGACATCACCTCGGCGGCCTGAGCCAGCTTCTCCGACGCCTGCAGTTCACCGTCGGCGGTGATCACGCGCGCCCTGCGCTCCCGCTCGGCCTCGGCCTGCCTGGCGATCGACCGCTTCATCGAGTCCGGCAGCACGACGTCCTTGATCTCGACGCGGTCGATGCGGATGCCCCAGCCGAGGGCGGGGCTGTCGATCATCAATTCCAGGCCCTGGTTCAGCCGTTCCCGGTTGGACAGCAGGTCGTCGAGGTTGCTCTTGCCGATGATCGACCGCAGCGAGGTCTGCGCCACCTGCCCGATCGCGGACATGTAGTCCTGCACGTCGACCGCCGCCCGCACCGGATCCTCCACCTTGAAGTAGATGACGGCGTCGACGCGCACCGTGACGTTGTCGCAGGTGATGCCGTCCTGGGCGGGCACCGGCAACGTGATGATCTGCATGTTCACCTTCTGCAGGCGATCGACGATCGGGACCAGCCATGTCAATCCCGGCCCGCGGACGCGGCTTTGCACCCGGCCGAAGCGGTAGACGACGCCACGCTCGAACTGCTTGATCACCCGGATGTTCTGCAGTGCGACCCACAACACGGTGATCCCGGCGGCGCCGGCCGCTGCGAGTGTGTAGAGGATGGTCATGGTGTCCTCCTCGACGGACCCACCCGCGGCAGCCCCTCGGCCCCGCGGGCCCTATGACCCGAGTGTGCTCCCCCAGCCGCCGCTTCGCCAGCACACCCAGTCGATCTCGACGAGCGCACCCACCGCGAGGCCGGTGACGCCCACGCACGTGCGCGACGGCAGCCGGTCGGGGAACCAGGCCGCGTAGGCGGTGTTGAAGGCGCCGTAGTCATTCCAGTCCAAGAGGTACGCGCGGACAGAGACGACGTCGGCCAGTCCCCCGCCACACAACTCGGTGACCCGCATCAGGTTGCGCAGCACCTGATCGGTCTGGATCGCGACGTAGTCGCCGACGATGGCGCCGGTGACGTCGGTCGGCATCTGGCCGGTGACGTACAACGTCTGCCCCGCCGCCGTGGCGTGGGCGAACGGCGCGACCGCGGGTGGCACACCGTCTGCGGGAGTGAACGTGAACGATCGAATTCCGTTGTCGCTCATGCCGGTACTGTAGACCAGCGCGGGAAGCACCTTTTGTCGATGCGGCCGTGCACGCCCTGACGCTGATCGACGACCTGCGTGACGGTGAAATCGGTTGCGACGGACATGAACGAATAGGCGTCGGCACGCGTAAGCCCGAAGTAGCTCTGCAGGATTCCGTGCGTGCGCAGCGCCGCTGTTTTCATCGCCTCATCGAGGGTGTCGCCGAAACCGTGCACCAGTAATTCGGTGGCAGTCTCCAGCACGGGAACGGTGAACGGCAGGTCGCGGCGAATCGTCAAGCGCAGCAAGCCGTTCAGCGATGCCTCGAGCGCTGTGCCGCTGATCTCGCCGTCGCCCTGCGAAACGTGCGGATCGCCGACGGACAGCAGGGCGCCGGGCACCTGCACCGGGTAGTACATTGTCCCGCCCGCCCCGATGCGCCAGTTGTCGACATTGCCGCCGTGGTCGCCGGGCGGCACCGACGACACCCGTTCCGGAGCGGCCGGCGCGACGCCCATGGTGCCGAAGTGCGGCCGTAAGGGCACGACCACGCCGGGCAGCGCGGGCTGGCGGGAGTCACGGTCGGGGGTGACGATCGTGCCGGGCTGGTCGGCCAGCGGCGTCGCGGTCCAGTCGTAGCCGAACACCGCCCGGCCGAGGCTGGCCGTGGTGTCCAGTTCGTAGATCGTGACGCGCTCAACGGGCATCTCGCCGTAGAGGAACCCCCAGTGTGCGGCCAGGTTGGAGCCGTACGGCAGTCGCGGAGTGGCCTCCAGGATGTCGACCTGCAGCACGTCGCCGGGACGAGCACCGTCGACGGCGATCGGGCCGGTCAGCAGATGCGGGCCGGGGCCGCGGTCGGTGACGCGGTCGAAGACGTCGGCGACTCCCGCGTCCATCAGCAGATCGGGTGCATCGCCCGCGTGGTGGGTCAGCGCCTCGATGGCCACCAAGTCCCCTGGCGCGACGGTCAGGACCGGTTCCAGGCGCGGATCGAAATAGCCCCAATGCACGGTCGACGGGGTCGCGGGCAGCCGGTGAACGGTGGCGGATGCGGCGGGGCTGAGCACCATCGGACGATCATGCCAGCCAGTTGCTGTGCCGTCTTCCCGAGCGAGCACACGCGTCAACAGATTTATTACTGCCAACCGTCGAACAAATTCTGCCAATGGAATTAAAGCCGTGATCTTGAGAGTTGAACCATGCAGCTGCAGCGAACCGAAACAAATGAAGAAGCACGAAAAAGATGAGGGCACCCAGAATGAAGAAGTTCGGATTCGCAACTGTACTTACCGGCGGATTGACCGCCGCGATCCTGGGCCTGGCCGCGCCGGCTGTCGCCGCGCCAACCGGCCCGGGCAACGCCCAGGACACCATCAACCAGCTGCAGGCCGACGGCTACAACGTGATCGTCAACCGCGTTGGAACGACGCCGCTCGACCAGGCCACCGTCGTCGCGGTGCGCCCCGGCCAGACCTACAGCCGCACTGATTCCGGAACCCCCGGTGACAGCTTGCAAACCACTGTCACCGACAAGACGGTCTACGTCGACGTGAAGTAGATCGCCCAAAACGCAAGGGGCACCCCCACAAGGGGTGCCCCTTCGTCGTTTCAGAAACACCGGCCCACTGATCGGAATCGCGGCGTGGAACTCGTGTGCCACGATGCCAAGCTATGCCAGTGGAACTGACCGACGACGACACACTTCGTGAGCTTCCCACCGACGCGGGCGTCCTGCGCTACCACGAAGCGGGCGAGGGGCCGGTGCTGCTGCTCCTGCACGGCTCCGGTCCCGGTGTCACGGGCTGGCGCAATTTCCGCGGCATTCTCGGCACGTTCGCCGAACATTTCCGGTGCCTGATTCTGGAGTTCCCCGGTTTCGGGGTGAGCGACGATTTCGGCGGTCACCCAATGGTGACCGCATTCGGCGCGATCGGCACATTCATCGACGCGCTGGGCCTCGATTCCGTTGACATCATCGGCAATTCGATGGGTGGCGGCGTCGGCATCAACTACGCGATCCGGCAGCCCGCCAAGGTGCGCCGACTGGTCACCATCGGCGGAATCGGCACAAACGTCTTCACGCCAGGCCCGAGCGAGGGCATCAGGCTGCTGCAGGATTTCACCGAGAACCCGACTCGTCAGCGGCTGGTCGACTGGCTGCGGTCGATGGTGTACGACCCGGCGCTGGTCACCGAACAGCTGATCGAGGAGCGCTGGGCGTTGGCCACCGACCCGCCCACTCTGGAGAGCGCACGACGCATGTACGGCAAGGCGGCGTTCGATCAGATGATGGCGGCGATGCGCGCATCGGACGCCCCGATGCCGTGGGCGACCATGCACAAGGTGTCCGCGCCGACCCTGTTGACGTGGGGTCGCGACGATCGCGTCAGCCCGCTCGACATGGCGTTGATCCCAATGCGCACCATCCCCAACGCCGAACTGCACGTGTTCCCCAACTGCGGACACTGGGCGATGATCGAGGCCAAGGCGGCGTTCGAGGCGACCGTCCTGTCATTTCTGTTGCGCACCTAGCGTCAGCGCTGCGTGCTGCCCGCATCGACCGGCAGGGTGACGGACGTGATGTAGCGGGCCTCGTCGGAGGCGAGGAACAGGCACGCGTTGGCCACATCGACCGGTTCCACCCATGGGATCGCGAGCATGTTCATCGCACCCGCGGCCTCGGCGAACTGCTCGCGGGTCACGTGCTCGAGGTCGGGCCGAAACGCGCCGCGCACGTGATCGTTCTGGATCATCGGCGTATCAACGTTGGTCGGATGCACCGTGTTGACCCGGACATTGTGTGGCGCAAGCTCTTTGGCGAGGCTGCGCATCAGCCCGACGACCCCGTGTTTGGCTGCCGTGTAGTGCGCCACCCCGACCAGTCCGCGCAGCCCCGCGATGGAACTCGTCAGGATCATCGAGCCGCCGCCGCGGTCGATCAGGTGCGGAGCCGTTGCGCGGCAGGTGGCCCACACGCCGGTCAGGTTGACGTCAAGCATTGTCTGCCAGGCGTTCTCGCTGAGATCGTCGGCCAATGCGCGTGACGTGATGCCTGCGGTCGCGCACATGACGTCAAGCCCGCCGAGCTGCTCGACACCGCGATCGGTCGCGGCCTTCACCGCCTCCGCGTCTCGAACGTCGACCACGCCAGCGACGATCCGGCCACCGGCTTCGCCGACCAACCTGACCGTCTCGTCGAGATCGGCCTTGGTCGCGGGGCAACCTTTCCGGCCAGCCGGTCGCCCGTCATGACTTCGCAACCAGACCCGCGTCGACCACGAGTTGGGTGCCGGTGATGTAGCGGGCTTCGTCGGACGCGAGGAACACCACGGCGTTGGCGATGTCCACCGGTTCGACCCACGGCACCGGCAACAGGTGGCGCGTCGTCAGCGTCGCAGCGGCGTCGTCGACGGTCGGGTTCTCGAGATCCGGTCTCAACTGCCGCAGCGTCTGCTCGTTGAGGATCATCGGTGTCGCGACCGCGCCGGGATGAACGGTGTTGACCCGAATCCCCCGCTCACCCAGCTCGTTGGCCAACGTGCGGGCCAGCCCCACCACCGCGTGCTTGGACGACGTGTAGTGCGCGGTGTTGGCCGTGCCACGTAATCCGTTGGTGGAACTGATCAGGATGATCGAGCCGCCGCGGTCGCGGAGGTGCCTAAGCCCCGCCTTGACGGTGTGCCACACGCCGGTCAGGTTCACATCGAGCGTGCGGCGCCACACGTCCTCGGTCAGTTCCCACGTCGGCGCGCCCGCCGGGTAGATGCCTGCGTTGGCGACGATCACATCGAGCGGGCCGAGCTCGGCGACGGCCGCATCGACCGCCGCGGTCAGCGCGTCGAGGTCGGCAACATCGGCGACCCCCGTCGCGCAGCGTCTGCCGCGCTTCTCCACTTCGGTTGCGGTGTTGCGCAATTCGTCGGCCGCGGCGGGGACATCGATCGCGATCAGGTGGGCGCCTTCGTCGGCGAACCGCTCACAATGCGCGCGCCCCATGCCGCCGGCCGCACCCGTGACCACCACCACCTTGTCGGTCAGCCCTGACATCACGGCTCCTTGAGCAGATCGAACCCCGTGTAGCCGGCCGCGGCGACCTCGGCACAGATGTCGTTGTAGACCGCGAAGCCACTGACAAACAACATGAACACCCGAGGCTTGCCAGGAACGTTCGCGCCGACGTACCACGAATCGGCCTTCGGAAACAGTGTGGCATCGGCACGGGCGGCACATTCGGCGATCCAGAGGTTCACTGCGTCCACGCGGGCCTCGATGCCTACGTAGCCGTGGTCGTCGAGGTGGCGGATGCAGTCGGCGATCCAGTTCACGTGCGCCTCGGCGTGCAGCACCATGTTGGCGAGCACCGCTGGCGCGCCGGGACCCGACACCACGAACAGGTTGGGAAAGCCGTCGATCCCGAGACCCAAATAAGTGCGCGGACCGTACCTCCAGTCGGACCGCAGCGTTTGCCCACCGCGTCCGACGATGTCGATCTTGGCTAGGGCCCCTGTCATCGCGTCGAATCCGGTTGCCAGCACGATCATGTCGAGGTCGTAGTGCGCGTCGGTGGTGCTGATCCCTGTGGCGTCGACCGACTCGATCGGCGTCTTGCGGACGCTGATCAGCTCGACGTTTGGTCTGTTGTAGGTCTCGAAGTAGTGGCTGTCGGTGCAGATCCGCTTGGTCCCGATCGGGTGGTCGTCGGGAATCAACAACTCGGCGACATCCGGGTCGTCGATCAGCGCGCGGACCTTCTCCTCGTAGAACTTGCGGGCTTCGTCGTTGGCCGCCGGGTCGACCATCTGGTCAGGGAAGGTCTTCGAAAACAGCACACCGCCCAGCTGCCAACGCTTTTCGAAGGCTTGGCGGCGCTCCTCCGGCGTGACGTCCATGGTGCGCTTCGGGTGCGCGATGTGCGGCGAGCCTCCGCCGCTGCGCCACGACAACCTGCGTCGCTCGTCGTAGGTGGCTTTGATCTGCGCCATGTCATCGGGTGTCAGCGGCATGTTCCCGGCGGGCACGCTGTAGTTGGGGGTGCGCTGGAACACGTAGAACTGCCGGGCCTGCTCAGCGATGATCGGGATCGACTGAATGCCAGAGGATCCGGTGCCGATGACTGCGACTCGTTTGCCGGTGAAATCGACGTCCGTGTGCGGCCATTCGGCGGTGTGATACACCTCGCCCCCGAAGGTCTCCAGGCCCTTGAACTTCGGGGTGATCGCGGCTGACAGCGGGCCGGTGGCCATCAGACAGAACCGCGCCGTCACCGTCTCGCCGGTATCGGTGGTCACGGTCCAGTGCAACGTCTCTTCGTCGAGGACGGCCGACGTCACTCTGGCGTTGACAGTGACATCCCTGCGCAGATCGAGTTTGTCGGCCACCCAGTTGAGGTAGGCCAGGATCTCGGGCTGCGTCGCGTACTTCTCGGTCCAGTTCCACTCCTGCTGGAGTTCGTCGGAGAACGAGTAGCAGTAGTCGACGCTCTCGACGTCGCAGCGGGCGCCGGGATAGCGGTTGAAGTACCACGTGCCACCAACGTCGGGTGCCGCCTCGAACACCCGCACCTCGAGCCCTTGCGAGCGCAGCTTGTGCAACGCGTACAGGCCTGCGAAACCGGCACCGACGACAACGGCATCAATGGTCACGGTCGAGACGGTAGGTGGCGGGGCCGGATCGCCGGACGTCGCTTCCCAGTGACCGGACACTCCTGGGCTGCAACCGCCGCCGCGCCCTCAGACTGACGTGCCATGCCCCTAGCTGAAGTAGATCTCGACGGCCAACGGCACCGGGTCGAGTGGCCGCCACAATCCACCCTTGTGGATGTGCTGATCGACGCGGGCATCGACGTGCCCCACTCGTGCCGCGAGGGACGGTGCGGTTCGTGCGTGTGCACCGTGATTTCGGGCGAGGTCGACATGGCGCCCAACGACGTGCTCGAACCCGAAGATCGTCAGGCCGGCCTAATTCTGGCCTGCCGAGCCAGGCCCGTCTCCGAGACGGTGCACATCGAGTTTTGACGGCGTTGCCGGTTCCGCTGATCGGGATTGGCTGCGGCGCCGGGGTCCCCTGAGGTAGACCATCAATCAGCCCACACAGTAAGGACGAAAGCATGACCGAGCGGGTAATCGACCGGGTGATGGAGATGGCGGGTCAACTGCGCGAGCAGGCCGCCGAGGCGGAAACCATCGGCAGGCTGACCGACCAGACGACCAAGGCGATGAAGGCGGCGGGCAACATCAGGCTGCTGCAGCCCGCCAAGTACAACGGCTACGAGGTGCACCCCCGCGAGTTCGCCGAGACTGTGATGGCCACGGCGTCGCTCGACCCCGCCGCGGGATGGGTCAACGGCGTCGTCGGCGTGCACCCGTACCAGCTGACGTACGCGGATCCTCGGGTGGCCGAGGAGATCTGGGGCAACGACGTCGACACCTGGGTCGCCTCGCCGTACGCGCCGCAGGGTGTCGCCAAGCCGGTCGACGGCGGCTACATCTTCAACGGCCGCTGGCAGTTCAGCTCGGGCACCGACCAGTGCGAGTGGATCATCCTTGGGGCGATGCTCGGCGATGCCGACGGAAAACCGTTGATGCCGCCGCAGATGCTGCACATGATCCTGCCGCGCAAGGATTACGAGATCGTCGACGACTCGTGGAACGTGGTGGGCCTGCGCGGCACCGGATCCAAGGACGTCATCGTCAAGGACGCGTTCGTGCCCACGTACCGGACGATGGACGCCACCGAGGTGATGGACGGCACCGCGCAGCGCAAGGCAGGCATGACCTCGACGCTGTACCTGATGCCGTGGTCGACGATGTTCCCGCTCGGCATCACGTCCGCGGTGATCGGCATCGCCGAAGGTGCCCTCGGCGCCCACCTGGATTACCAGCGTGACCGCGTCGGCGCCTACGGCGCGGTCAAGGACGACCCCTACGTCATGTACGCGATCGGTGAAGCCGCCGCCGACATCAACGCTGCGCGGCAGGAACTGCTGGCCAATGTGGACCGCATCTACGACATCGTCGACTCCGGCAAGGAGGTGTCGTTCGAGGACCGCGCCGCGGGCAGGCGGACGCAGGTGCGTGCGGCGTGGCGCGCCGTCACGGCGGTCGACCAGATCTTCGCGCGCTCGGGCGGCAACGCCCTGCGAATGGACAAGCCGCTGCAACGCTTCTGGCGCGACGCGCACGCCGGTCTCGCTCACGCGATCCACATACCCGGCACCCCGTACCACGCATCGGCACTGAGCTCGTTCGGTGTCGATCCCGAGGGTCCGCTGCGGGCGCTGATCTGACCGATGAGCATTCTCAAGAGCCTCGGCTACATCACTGTTGCGGCAAGCGATATCGACCGCTGGCGCCAGTTCGCCTTTGGTGTCCTCGGATTCGCCGAAGGAAAGGGGCCCGACCCGTCGGCGCTGTACCTGCGGATGGACGAGCGCTCGGCACGCATCATCGTCGTGCCCGGCGACGTCGACCGGGTATTGACCGTCGGCTGGGAGGTGCGCGACCACGCCGCACTCGAGGAAGTCAAGGTGCTGTTGGACGCCGCAGGCGTTGCGGTCAAGGAACTGTCCGCCGCCGAAGCAGACGAGCGCCGGGTCGAAGAAGTCATCACGTTCGATGACCCCGCGGGGACGACGCTGGAGGTCTTCCACGGCGCGGTGCTCGATCACAGCCCCGTCATCACGCCGTTCGGGGCCCGGTTCGTCACCGGCGCTCAGGGTCTCGGCCATGTGGTGGTGCCCGCGCTCGACGCCAACGGCCTGTTCGACTTCTACACCGGCGTCTTGGGTTTCCGGTCGCGCGGCGCATTCCGGGTGCCCGCACCGCCCGAGTTCGGTCCGATACGGGTGCGGTTCCTCGGCATCAACGAGCGCCACCACAGCCTGGCCATCTGTCCGTCGATGAACCAGGACAAGCCCGGCCTCGTGCACGTCATGGTCGAGGTCGACAGCCTCGACGCCGTCGGGCAGGCACTGGACCGGGTCAACGCGGAGGGCTTCCAGGTGTCGTCGACGCTCGGCCGCCACACCAACGACAAGATGGTGTCCTTCTACGTCCGCACCCCCGGCGACTGGGACATCGAGTTCGGCACCGAAGGCATGCGTGTCGACGAAAGGTATTACACCGCAGAGGAAATCACCGCCGACAGCTACTGGGGTCACCAGTGGCTCGGCGAGCCGCCCGCCGCGATGCGGATGTAGCGGATGGATACCGACGTCTACCCCAAATCAGCGGATGCGATCGAGAGTTGGGATTTCGAAGCCGATGTCGTCATCGCGGGGTACGGCATCGCCGGTGCCGCCGCAGCCGTCGAGGCCGCATCGGTCGGCGCCGATGTGCTCGTCGTGGAACGCACCGGCGGCTGGGGCGGGGCGGCTGCGATGGCGGGTGGCTTCATTTACATGGGCGGCGGCACCCCGCTACAAAAGGCCTGCGGGTTCGACGATTCCGTCGACAATATGGCCGCGTTCCTCAATGTGGCGATGGGACCGGGCGCCGATGCGAACCGGGTCGGCGACTACTGCGCGGGAAGCGTCGATCATTTCGACTGGCTGGTGCGCTGCGGCGTGCCGTTCAAACCGGTGTTCTGGGGTGAGCCCGGTTGGGAGCCGCCCGGCGACGAAGGCCTGATGTTCACCGGAGGGGAGAACGCGTTCCCGTTCAACACGATCGCGAAACCCGCTCCGCGCGGCCATATTCCGCAGATGGCCAACAAGAAGGCCGGCGAAGCGAGTGCCGGCTACATGCTGATGAAGCCGTTGGTCGACACCGCCACGTCGTTGGGCGTGCGGGCTCTCTACGACGTGCATGCGTCGTCATTGGTGGTGCAGTCCGACGGCCGCGTCGCCGGGCTCGTCGCGCGCCAGTACGGCAAGCCGCTGGCCATTCGCGCGCGACGCGGCGTCGTCCTTGCCGCGGGTAGCTTCGCCTACAACGACGCGATGCTCACGCAGTACGCGCCACGACTGGTGGGACGCCCGGCCGCGTCGATCGAACAGCATGACGGGCAGGCCATCCGGATGGCCCAGGCCCTGGGCGCGGACCTGGCCCACATGGACGCCACCGAGGTGGCGTTCCTGGTCGACCCGCAGCAGACGGTCCGCGGCATCCTGGTCAACGGGCGCGGCCAGCGGTATGTCCCCGAGGACATGTACTCGGGCCGCATCGGGCAGCTGACGCTTTATCACCAGGACGACACGGCGTACCTGATCATCGACGGCGAAGCGCACGAAGAGGCCAACGCCGCGACGTCGGCGACGCCGTTTCTGAAGCGTCCAGCGACGTGGGTGTGCGATTCGGTTGCCGAACTCGAAGCCGAGATTGGGCTTCCTGCCGGCACTCTGCAAGCCACCGTCAGCGCCTACAACGACTGCGCCGCGCGCGGCGAGGATCCGTTGCTGCACAAGAAGCCCGAATGGTTGAAGCCGATCGGCACACCGGTCGGCGCGATCGATCTGCGCGGCAGTTGCGCCGGCTTCACGCTGGGCGGCTTGAAGACCTCCCTGGACTCAGAGGTACTGCACGTCAGTGGCGAGGCGATCCCCGGCCTGTTTGCCGCGGGGCGCTGCACCGCGGGCGTGGCGGCATGGGGCTATGCCAGCGGTATCTCTCTCGGCGACGGCAGTTTCTACGGCAGGCGCGCCGGCCGCACCGCGGCCAAAGGCTGACTTCTCGCTCTGCTTCTTCGCCCAAACTCACGTTCCGGCGTGAAAGTGCGAGTAGATCTCGCCATTTTGTCTATCTCGACGCGTCTACGTGACACCGACCACACTCGTATGATACAAACAGTCATATTACTAATAGTCATATGAGCGCAAGGAGGCGTCATGACCGCGGCCGTCGAATCCACCACTCCGAGTGCCGTCATCGACCGGGTGTCGTTGGTGCTTGACGCCTTCGACGGGCCGGGACGACTGACGCTGGCCCAGGTCGTGCGCCGGACGGGCTTGCCCCGGTCGTCCGCCCACCGAATGCTCGAGCGGTTGGTGCAGTTGCGGTGGTTGCGCCGCAACGGCCGTGATTACGAGTTGGGCATGCGACTGGTTGAACTCGGGTCGCTGGCGGTGCATCAGGACCGGCTGCACCGCGCCGCGACTCCCCTGCTGCACGATCTGCATCGCGCCACCGGGCTCGTGGTGCACCTGGCGGTGCTCGACGGTTCGGACGTGGTCTACCTGGAGAAGATCGGCGACCGGATGACGGCGGCGATCCCGACCCGTGTCGGCGGACGTCAGCCCGCGCATTGCGCCGCCGTCGGCAAGGCGATGCTGGCGTACGGCGAGGGTGCCGACGTGGTCGACCTCACCAGCCGCAAGACCAGGTACTCGATCGGCACGCAGGCCCAGCTGACGGCCGAGCTGGCCAAGGTTCGTGCGCACGGGGTGGCGTTCGACCGCGAGGAGTCGCTTCCCGGATTCGGTTGTGTCGCAGCGCCGATCGGCGGTCTGGGGGACGCCGTCGCGGCGGTGTCGGTGTGCGGTCCTATGAGCCGGATGATGTTCGATCAGCGTCTGGTCGCACCGGTGCGGATGACCGCGATGGGGATCTGGCGCAACGTCGAAGACGGTGTGGCGCCGGCACTTCAGCAGGCGCGCCCGCTGCGACGCGTACCGGCATGAATCTAGACCCACAGATCGCCGGGCTCATCGGGGCGCTCGACAGCGGATTTCCGCCCGTGCACACGATGACCGGGGCGCAGGCCCGTGCGATGATTCGGTCACGCGTCGTCACGCCATCCAATCCCGAAGAGGTCGGCGACGTTCGTGACGCGTCCGTCCACGGGCCTGCGGGCGACATCCGCGTGCGGATCTACCGCCCGGCGTCGATGTCGGGTCCGGTGCCCACGCTGGTATATGCCCACGGCGGCGGGTTCGTGTTCTGTGACCTCGACAGCCACGACGGACTGTGTCGCAGCTTCGCGAATCTGATTCCTGCCGTGGTGGTTTCGGTGGACTACCGGCTGGCGCCCGAGCATCAGTGGCCGGCGGCCGCCGAGGACGTACTCGCGGTGGCGCAGTGGGCGGCCCGCAACGTGGATGCGCTCGGCGGCGATGCCGACCGGATCGTCGTCGGCGGTGACAGCGCGGGTGGCAACCTGGCGGCCGCTGCGGCGTTGATGGCGCGCGATCGCGGAGCACCGCCAGTCGCGGCCCAACTGCTGATCTATCCGATGATCGCCGCAGACTTCGGCACCGAGTCATACCGCGTGTTCGGCGAGGGGTTCTACAACCCGCGCCGCGCCTTGCAGTGGTACTGGGATCAGTACGTGCCCGCCCCCGCCGATCGTGAGCATCCGTACGCGTCACCGCTACACGCCGAGCTGAGCGGAGTGCCTCCGACAGTGCTGCTCACGGCGGGACACGATCCACTGCGCGACGAGGGCATCGCGTTCGGCGACGCACTCGAGGCGGCCGGGGTTCCGACGACGCGCCGCCACTACGAAGGCGGCATCCACGGCTTCGTGACGATGCCGATGCTGGGCCTCGCGCACCAAGCCCGCACACAGGTCTGCGATGACGTGTCGAAGATCCTGGTCGCCGACGCTCATGTCTGACGGTGAGGTGTACGTCGTCGACCGGGTGGTGACGCGCCCCGGCCGCGCAAGGGAATTCGTCGATCGGTATCTCGCTGAGTACGCGCCCGGCGCGCGCGACCGCGGAATGACATTGCGCGATGTGCTCGTCAGCCCACCGATCTGGTTCGCCGACCAATCGAACACCGTCACCATCAGTTGGTCGCTGCCGAGTGCGCGGGCATGGTGGGAGATGACGTGGAAAGGTCGACCGGATTCCGCGCTCGGCGAGTGGTGGTCCGGCATCTCCGAACTCCTCGTCGAGCGAACCCGCGGCGTTGCGGCGGCCGCCGTCGATGTCGACCGGCTGTGCGATGTTTAACGTCACCCGGCTGATTCACACGTCCGACCCCGATCGCCTGTTGCCCGAACTCCGCGCTCTTGCAGCCGCCGCCGACCGCGCAGTCGTGCAGCCGACGTTGCCAGGCGTGCGCAACGGCGGCGACATCCTCATGCACCTCCGCTTCGCCGACGACACCCAATGGTCCACCCTGGCAACGAGTCTCGCCGCAGCTCTGTCCACGCCCGCCGTCACCCACGTCGACGGCGCGCAGTATCGCGGCGCTCCCGAAGTACCGGGGCGACACTCGCCGGATGCGGTCTACCGCACCCTGTTACTCAGGGTGGCGCCGGGCAGCGACGAGGCCGTCGTAAAACGGTTCGAAGACGACCTGCGTCTACTGCCCCGGTTCGTTCCGTCGATCACCGCATGGCAGCTCAGCCCCGTCGAGTCCGCCGTCGGTACATCGCCGTGGACGCACGTGTTCGAGCAGGAGTTCCGCGACCTTGACGCGCTGACGGGCTCCTACCTCATGCACCCGATTCACTGGGCCTACGTCGACAGGTGGTTCGACCCAGAATGCCCGGAAGTCATTGTCCGCGACAGGATCTGCCACAGCTTCTGCCGCTGCGACAGCCCGGTTCTCGACTAGAGGCCGGCAGGCAGGATGTTCGGGTTGGCCGTCGCCGGGGGTTCCAACGGTGGCAGCACCGTGCTGCCGTCCAGGCTGTGCACGGCCAGCCGCTGTGACCACGGATAGTGCAGGCTGAACGCCACCAGTCCGGTCCGCTGGGCCGCGGGTAGGTGGCACATCGCCAGCACGGTCTCGGCCAGGTACTCCACCGGCTCGGTGGGAAAACTCTCCGGGATCAACTGTGCCGCACCGGGGGTACGCACCGCGGTGGACGGTCCGACGCAGTTCACCGCGATGTTGTCATCGAGCAGTTCGGCGGCCACTCCCTGCGTGAACCGGTGCAGCGCGGCTTTGATTGACGCGTAGACCACGTCGCCCGA
>DATJIX010000575.1:0-8842 GCA_035492865.1 Mycobacterium sp.
CACGCCCCCCAAGGGCAAACCGACCCCGAAGCGCAGCCAGGGCAGGCGCGGCCCGGTCGCGCCCGCCCCGATGACGTCCGCCGAGGCGCGGCGCCGCCGCAAGGAGATCGGCGGCCCGAAACTGAGCCGCGAGGAACGCAAGGCCGAGCGCCTCACCCGGCGCGCCGACATGGCCGACCGCCGCGAAAAGATGATGGCAGGCGAAGACGCCTACCTGCTGCCCCGCGACAAGGGCCCGGTGCGCCGCTACGTCCGCGACATCGTGGACTCACGCCGAAATGTGCTGGGGCTGTTCATGCCCGCAGCCCTCGGCCTCATCTTCGTGATGCTGGCGGTGCCGTCCCTCCAGGTGCAGCGCCTGCTCTCCCCCGCGATGCTTGTGCTGGTGTTGATCATGGTGATCGACGGCTTCCTGGTGGGGCGCAAGGTGAACAAGCTGGTTGACCAGAAGTTCCCTGAGAACACCGAAAGTGGTTGGAAACTAGGCTTTTACGCGGCCAGCCGCGCCTCACAGTTGCGCCGGATGCGCGCGCCGCGGCCGCAGGTCGATCGCGGCGCCAAGGTTTCCTGACCGCCCGTGCGCACACTGGTGCTCGGGGGTATCAGGTCGGGTAAGTCCCAGTGGGCGGAGACCGCGATCGCCGAATCGACAATTGCCGGGCAGCCGGTGCGGTACCTGGCCACCGGCGCGACGCCCGACGGTGACGCGGACTGGTCGGCGCGCGTCGCGGCGCATCGAGCGCGTCGCCCGTCGCATTGGTCGACCGTCGAAACAGTCGACGTGTCAACACAATTGCGGTCCGATGCCGCGACACCGACGTTGGTCGACGACATCGGCGGCTGGCTGACCGCGGCGATGGACCGGCGCGATGCGTGGACCGCGGGATCCGTCGCCGCCGACGTGGCTGAACTGATCGACGCGGTCGGTGCGTTTCCTTCGGCGCTGGCTCTGGTCAGCCCTGAGGTCGGCCTGACCGTGGTGCCGCCGACCGCGGCGGGCCGTCGGTTCGCCGACGAGCTCGGCGGTCTCAATCAGCGGCTTGCCGCACTGTGCGAACGCGTGGTTCTGGTCGTCGCAGGCCAGCCGCTGACCGTGAAGGCTGCCTCGTGACGGAATTCGAGATCACCCCACCCGATGCCGAAGTGGCCGCGGCCGCGCGTGCCCGCCAGGCCCGGTTGACCAAGCCCCCTGGCTCGCTTGGCAGGCTCGAGGACCTCTCGGTGTGGGTGGCGTCCTGTCAGGGGCTGTGCCCGCCGCGGCAGTTCCAGCGTCCGCGGGTCGTGGTGTTCGCCGGTGACCACGGCGTCACGTCCGCCGGAGTCTCTGCCTATCCGGCCGAGGTCACCGCGCAGATGGTCGCCAATTTCGACGCCGGCGGCGCCGCCATCAACGTGCTGGCGGAAGCGGCGGGAGCGAGCGTACGGGTGGTTGACATCGCGGTCGACGCCGCCGAGCCGCTGACGCCGTCGATCGGTGCGCACAAGGTGCGGCGCGGCAGCGGCAACATCGCCGTCGAAGACGCGCTCAGCGCCGAAGAAGTCGCCGCCGCCATCGACGCGGGCCGCAGCATCGCCGACGAAGAGGTCGACTCGGGGGCAGATCTGCTGATCGCCGGCGATATGGGCATCGGAAATACCACTGCTGCAACCACTTTGATCGCCGCCCTGACCAACTCCGAGCCCGTGGCCGTCGTCGGCAGGGGCACCGGCATCGACGACGCAGGCTGGGCGCGCAAGACCGCCGCGATCCGCGATGCCCTGTACCGGGCGCGCACGGTCACCGCGGATCCGGTTGGGCTGCTGCGGGTTTGCGGTGGCGCTGACTTGGCCGCGATGGCGGGATTCTGCGCTCAGGCCGCCGCGCGCCGCACGCCGGTGCTGCTCGACGGCGTGGTGGTGACGGCGGCCGCGCTGGTGGCCGACCGGCTGGCGCCGGGCGCCCGGCAGTGGTGGCAGGCGGGCCACCGGTCCACCGAACCCGCCCATACGATCGCGTTGCAATTGCTCGACCTCGAGCCGATCATCGACATGCGGATGCGACTCGGCGAGGGCACCGGCGCCGCGGTCGCACTTCCGGTTGTGCGCGCCGCCGTCGCCGCACTGACATCGATGGCCACGTTCGACGAGGCGGGCGTCACCGCGTGATCCGCTCGGTCACAGGCGCATTGGCGTTTGCGACCGTCCTGCCCGTGCGCACCCCTGCGGGGGTGGGTCGCGGCGTCATCACCGCACTGCCCGTGGTGGGCATCGCACTCGGCGCGGTGGCGGGGGGCGTGGTGTGGGCCTCGACGTTGGCCTTCGGCGCGGGAAACCCGCTTGGCGGTGCCATCGCGGTCGCCGTCCTGCTGCTCGCGACGCGCGGCCTGCACATCGACGGGCTCTCTGACACCGCCGATGCGCTCGGCTGCTACGGGCCGCCGGAACGTGCGCTGCAGGTGATGCGCGACGGGTCGGCCGGACCGTTCGGCGTCGCCGCGACGGTGGTGGCGATCCTGGTGCAGGCGCTGGCGTTCACCGAACTGGGCATCGTCGCGGTGATCGTCGCCGTGACCGCGGGCCGGGTGGCCGCGGTGGCGGCGTGCAGGCGCACCGTACCCGCCGCGCAGGGCAGTTCGCTGGGTGGCAGCGCCGCGGGCACCCAACCGGTGGCGGTGGTGCTGGTCTGGGCGGTCGCGGTGGCGGCGCTGGCGGCGTTCGCCGGTCCGCGCTGGTGGCAGGGGCCGCTGGCGGTCCTCGCCGCGCTGACCTGCAGCGCGGCGCTGGTCGCGCACTGTGTTCGCCGGTTCGGCGGCATCACCGGCGACGTGCTCGGCGCGGCGATCGAGGTGGCGACCACGGTGGCCGCCGTCGGCCTGGCGATCGGCTAGGAGAGGCGCGCCATCCAGCCGTGCGTGTCGGCGAACGTGCCGCGCTGGATGCCGGTCAAGGTGTCGCGCAGGGCCATGGTGATCTCCCCCGGTCCACCGTCGGCGATGGTGAACTCACCGTCGCCGTACTTGACCCTGGCGACCGGGGTGATCACCGCGGCGGTGCCGCATGCGAACACCTCGGTGATCTCGCCGGCCGCGACCTTCTTCTGCCACTCGTCGACGTCGATCTTGCGTTCCTCGACGGTGAACCCGGCATCAGTTGCCAACTGCAGCAAGGCATCTCGCGTGACGCCGGGCAGAATGGACCCGCTCAGCTCGGGAGTGACCAGCCGCGCGGTGCCACCGCTGCCGAACACGAAGAACAGGTTCATCCCGCCCATCTCTTCGACGAAGCGGCGCTCCGCGGCGTCCAGCCACACCACCTGATCGCAGTCGTTCTCGATGGCCTGGGCCTGCGCCAGCAGCGACGCGGCGTAATTGCCACCGAACTTGGCCGCACCGGTGCCGCCAGGGCAGGCGCGCACATACTCCGTCGACAGCCACACGCTGACCGGCTTGATCCCGCCCTTGAAGTACGCCCCCGCAGGCGAGGCGATGACCATGTAGCGGTATTCGCTTGCCGGCCGCACCCCGAGCCCGGGCTCGGTGGCGAAGATGAACGGCCGCAGATACAGCGACTCCTCGCCACCCGCAGGCGGCACCCACGACTGGTCGACGGCGATCAGCTGCCGCAGCGACTCGATGAACACCTCTTCAGGCAGCTCAGGAATCGCCAGCCTGCGCGCGGAGGACCGCAGTCGCCTGGCATTGGCCTCGGGCCGGAACGAGACGATGGAGCCGTCCGCCCAGCGATAGGCCTTGAGGCCCTCGAAGATCTCCTGCGCGTAGTGCAGCACGATGGCCGACGGGTCGAGTTCGATCGGGCCGTACGGGATCACCCGCGCGTTGTGCCAGCCCTTCCCGTCCGCATAGTCGACCGAGACCATGTGGTCGGTGTGGAACTGGCCGAACGGCGGATCGCTCAGAATCGACGCCCGTACCTCGTCGGTCACCGGCGTCGCGTTGCGCTCAACGGTGAATTCGAGGGGGCCGTCAGTCATGCAGCGATTGTATATCCGCTAGCTAGCGGGTTTTTGCGTCGACGAACGGGGGCTTGACCACTTCGCATTCGATGCCGCGGCCGCGGACGTCCACCGAGACGTGCTGGCCGTCGGCGATCTCTTTGTCCGTGTCGATCAACGCCAGCGCGATGCCGATCTTCAGCCCCGGAGAGAAGGTCCCCGACGTCGTCACGCCGATTTGCGTGTCACCGTCGAGCACAGCCAGGTCCGGCCGCAGCACGCCGCGACCGACGGCCCGCAGCCCGCGCAGCACCCGCTTCGGACCGGCTTCCTTCTCGGCCAGCAGCGCGTCGCGGCCCCAGAACGAGTCTTTCTTCCACCCGATCGCCCAGCCGCACCTCGCCTGCAGCGGCGAGATCTCCAGCGACAGCTCGTGACCGTGCAGCGGATAGCCCATTTCGGTGCGCAGCGTGTCGCGGGCGCCCAGCCCGGCCAGCTCGCCGCCCGCAGCGCCGACCGCGTCGACCAGCGCGTCGAAAACCACACCGGCCCGATCCCAGGTCGGCAGTAGCTCATAACCGTGCTCGCCGGTGTAGCCGGTCCGGCACACCCGAACGGGAACGCCGCCGAACTCGGCGTCCGCGTAGCCCATGTAATCCATGTCGGTGGGCAGGCCGAGGCCGCCGACGACGTCGGTGGACTTGGGGCCCTGCACGGCGAGCACCGCGTACGAGCGGTGCTCGTCGGTGATGGTCAGCCCGGCGGGTGCGCGCTCCTGCAGCGCCGCGACCACAGCGGGTGTGTTGGCCGCGTTGGGCACGAGGAAGATCTCGTCGTCGGACACGTAGTAGGCGATCAGGTCGTCGATCACACCGCCAGAGTCGGTGCAGCACAACGTGTATTGCGCTTTGCCCGGTCCGATGCGGCGAAGGTCGTTGGTGAGAGCGGAGTTGACGTACTCGGCGGCGCCGGGCCCCCGCACCAACGCCTTGCCGAGATGACTGACGTCGAACAAGCCGACCGTGGTGCGCGTCGCGGTGTGTTCTGCGACCGTGCCGGCATACGACACCGGCATCAGCCAGCCGGAGAACTCAGCGAAACTGGCGCCGAGTTGACGATGGCGGTCTTCGAGGGGGCCATGAAGGACTTCGCTCACGACGAATCACCCTAATGGGAGCGTCCTCGCTGGCAGACTCGGGTGCGTGGTCGATTTCGACGCGCTGGAAGCGGCGGGTATCGCGAACGCGCGCGGGCGAGCCGGCCTCATCGACTATCTGGACAAGCTCGGCTTCACGGCCGACGAGATGGTCGAGGCCGAAGCTCGCGGACGTCTGTTCGGCCTGGCGGGCGACGCGCTGCAATGGTCCGGTCGGCCGATTCACACCCTGCGTAGCGCCGCCGCGGCGCTCGGTGTGCCCGACGACGAGCTGGCACACGCTTGGGAGGCGCTCGGTCTGACGGTCGCTGATCCCGACACGCCGTTGCTGAGCCAGGTCGACGTCGACGGACTGTCAGCGTGGGCCACCCTGCGGAAAGTTGTGGGCGGGGACGCGGCCCTCAACCTTCTGCGGGTGCTCGGTGCTTCGATGGCCCGCCTCGCCGAGGCCAGCGGATCGACGATTCGGATCGCACAGCCCGATCTGATGATGACGCACACCCAGGACGAGCTCACCACGGCGCTCGCCTACCGCTCCGTCGCGGAGCTGGTGCCCGGTCTGTCCACTCTGATGGACTCGGTATTCCGCCATCAGATCACCAGTGCCCGAACCTACTTCGAGGGAGTCATCAGCGACGCCTCCGCGAGCGTGACGTGCGGCGTCGGATTCGCGGATCTGTCCGGCTTCACCGCGCTGACGCAGCGACTCACACCAGCCGAGTTGTCGGAACTCCTCGTCGAGTTCGGCGGCGCCGTCAGCGACGTCGTGCACGCCGATGGTGGACGCGTGGTGAAGTTCATCGGCGACGAGGTGATGTGGGTGACTGCGACCCCGGAGTTGCTCGCCAAGGTCGCACTCGATCTCGTCGAGTACCCGCGAGCGCGTGAGGCGGGTCTACAGGTACGCGCCGGACTGGGGTACGGCTCGGTGCTTGCCCTCGGCGGCGACTACTTCGGCACCCCGGTGAATCTGGCGGCCCGCCTGGCTGGCGCCGCGGCGCCCGGCCAGATCCTGGCATCGATCGACGTCCGCGACGAGCTGCCCGACTGGCCGGCCATCCCGCTGGATCCGTTGACACTCAAGGGTTTCGACGCCCCAGTGATGGCCTACGACCTGCACCTATCGCGCTGACGACTAGGGTAGGGGCTCGTGAGCCCCGCAAATCCTGGTTACCAGGCCCCCGCCGTCACCGTCGCCTCGTCATTGCCCAAACGCACCAAGGATTCGACGGTGCTGATCGTGCCGGTGGTCAGCGGCCAGGATGACGATGCCACCGCGACCGTCGTCGGCAATCCGTTCCTCGACGCGGAGGCCACCGGTGAGATCGACGTCGCACTGCGGGCGCTCGGCGCGAAGGGCGGCCCCGACCAGGTGACCCGCGTGCTCGCGCCGTCGCTGCCGGTGAGCAGTGTTCTCGCGATCGGGCTCGGCAAGGACCGCGACGCCTGGCCCGCCGACCTGATCCGCCGTGCGGCAGGCACGGCTGCCCGCTCGCTGAACGGGACCGAGACGGTCATCACCACCCTGTCGGACCTCGACCTCGAAGCCGCGATCGAGGGGCTGATCCTCGGCGCCTACCGGTTCAGCGACTTCCGCAGCGCCAAGACCGCACCCAAGGACGCGGGGCTGCGCGAGATCACGGTGCTGACGGCCGACACCAAGGCCAAGACAAAGGCCGCCGCCGAACGCGCGACGGCGATCGCGACCGCGGTGGCCACCGCACGCGATTTCGTCAACACCCCGCCCAGTCACCTGTATCCCGCCGAATTCGCCAAGCGGGCAAAGGCTTTGGGTGAGGCGGCCGGCCTGGAGGTGGAGGTTCTCGACGACAAGGCGCTCGCCAAGGACGGCTATGGCGGCGTGATCGGTGTCGGCAAGGGCTCGTCGCGCCCACCGAGGATGGTGCGGCTGGCGCACCGCGGCGCCAAGAACAAAAAGGCCAAGACGGTCGCGCTGGTCGGGAAGGGCATCACCTTCGACACCGGCGGCATCTCCATCAAGCCTGCGGCCAACATGCACCACATGACCTCCGACATGGGCGGCGCCGCGGCCGTCATCGCCACCGTGGTGCTGGCCGCCAAACAGCAGCTGCCGATCGACGTGATCGCCACCGTGCCGATGGCTGAGAACATGCCGTCGTCGACCGCGCAGCGGCCCGGCGACGTGCTCACCCAGTACGGCGGTATCACGGTCGAGGTGCTCAACACCGACGCGGAGGGCCGGTTGATCCTTGCCGACGCGATCGTGCGGGCCTGCGAGGACAACCCCGACTACCTGATCGAGACGTCGACGCTGACCGGTGCGCAGACGGTGGCGCTCGGTGCCCGAACCCCGGGTGTGATGGGCAGCGACGAGTTCCGCGACCGCGTCGCCGAACTCTCCCAGGAGGTCGGCGAGAACGGCTGGCCGATGCCGCTGCCGGAGGAGCTCAAGGACGACCTCAAGTCGACTGTGGCAGACCTGGCCAACGTCAGCGGCTCGCGCTACGCGGGCATGCTGGTCGCGGGCACGTACCTGCGCGAGTTCGTCGCCGACGGCGTGCAGTGGGCACACATCGACATCGCTGCGCCGGCTTACAACACCGGCGGGCCATGGGGCTACACCGGCAAGGGTGGCACCGGCGTGCCGACGCGGACGATGTTCGCGGTGCTCGAGGACATCGTCGAGAACGGCTGACGCTAGGGCCCGTACCTCATCCACACCGGCAGTACGGTGTCGAGGTATTGCATGAACTTGTACAGCCCCACCCGGTGTTCCGTGAGGCCCATCGGGTTGGTGTGCGATTCCGGGAATGCGATGCCGAAGCCGAACAGCCCTGGCGCGATGATCCCGGTGGTCGGGTCGTAGTCGGCGCATTCCCACTGCGGAGTACGCGGAAGTCGGCGCCGCTCGAAGCCGACGGTGTAGACGACGTGGTCACATTCGGCGAGGCGCTCGTCGAATTCGGGACTGGACACCGAGATGCGATCAAGCCGGTCCGGCAATACGCCGTCGATGTTCGCCTTGGCCCAGCGCGCCGCACGGCCCTTGAGACCGACATCGTCGTACAGCGTCCAATCCTTCAGGGCCACAGCGTATTTGAGCGGGCTACGGTAGAAGTTGACCACTCGTTCGACGGGCTGGTCCAAGAGGTTGGGCATGGCGATCATCGACGAGTGCGATGAGCCGAACACCGCGACGGTGGCACCGTCCAACGACTGCTTCGCCAGCTTCTCCGGGTCAAGCGCGACGTCGAGCGGGATCTCGACCATGCCCGGATAGTCCAGTCTTCTGGGAGTTGCGCCGACCGCGAGGATCACCCTCTCGGAGGTGATGGGGCCTTGCCCGGTCTCGACCGTCCACTGCCCGTTGTTCAGCCGGAGATCGGTCGCCGTGGAGCGCAGCGCCACCACCCTGCGCCGTAGCCGCTCGGAGATCCAGACAAGAGGATCCGCGACCAAGTCCAGCAGACACGTTTCGCCGGGATCGACGTCTGTCAGCTTGAAGGGCGGCGCGTCACCGAAGTCGAACGACGGTGAGGCGTTCAGGTACGCAAGAAACAGCGAGACGACGGTGTTGCTGTGGACGGCTCGCCATTTTCGGCCAAGATCACCTGCCGTGAAATCCGGGTCGACCCAAGCGATTTTGTCCGGCGCTATGCCGTGATCGAGCAACCTGCCCACCGCGATGATTCCCGCGGGTCCCGCTCCGACCACAGTCCATGTGTACTGAGCCATTTTCCCAGCGTGGCACCGCGGGCGGCCCGCGTCGCCCC
>DATJIX010000576.1:0-7791 GCA_035492865.1 Mycobacterium sp.
CGAGGGCATCCGGGTGCCCGCGGGCCAGGTGTACGTCGCGGTCGAATCCCCGCGCGGTGAGCTCGGCGTGCACATGGTCTCCGACGGCGGCACCCGGCCCTACCGGGTGCACTACCGCGATCCGTCGTTCAACAACCTTCAAGCGGTGGCCGCCATGTGCGAAGGCGGGATGGTCGCCGACGCGATCACCGCGGTGGCGTCGATCGACCCGGTGATGGGCGGAGTCGACCGATGAGCGTCTTCCTCGAGCTCGGGCCGAAACCCGATGAGCCGCAACGGTTCAGTGGCCCGGAGTCCTACCCCGAGGTGACACTTACTCAGTTGACCGCCCAAGCCGGTGAAATCATCGCCCGTTACCCGCAGGGCCGCTCGGCTCTGTTACCTCTGCTGCACCTGGTGCAGTCCGAGGACGGCTGCCTCACCTCTGCGGGCATCGGATTCTGCGCGAAGCAGTTGGGTTTGACCTGCGCCGAGGTGACCGCGGTCGCCACGTTCTACTCGATGTACCGGCGCACGCCCACGGGCGACTATCTGGTCGGCGTGTGCACCAACACCCTCTGCGCCATCATGGGCGGCGATGCGATTCTGGATGCGCTGCAAGACCATTTGGGCATCCACGCCGGACAGACCACCGACGACGGCAGGGTCACACTCGAACACGTCGAATGCAACGCCGCATGCGACTACGCACCGGTCGTGATGGTCAACTGGGAGTTCTTCGACAACCAGACACCATCGTCGGCCCGCGACCTGGTCGATCAGTTGCGGGCAGGCCAACCACCGACGCCGACCCGTGGCGCGCCACTGTGCACATTCAAGGAAACCCAACGCATCCTGGCGGGCTTGGGACACAACGCGGATTTCAGCACCGCGGGTGCGGCCACTCTCGCCGGGCTGCGCCGGGCACACGAAAAGGGCATGGTGGCACGGGGTTTGGAAGGCGAGCAATGATGACGCTCACTCCCGTGCTGAGCCGGTACTGGGATCATCCGCAGTCATGGACGCTTGACACGTATCGGGCGCACGACGGCTACCGAGCGCTACAGAAAGCACTCGGGATGGAACCCGCGGAGGTTATCGAGACCGTCAAGGCCTCCGGCCTCCGCGGCCGCGGCGGCGCAGGCTTCTCGACGGGGACGAAGTGGTCCTTCATTCCGCAGCCCGGCACTGGTGCCGGCGCAAAGCCGCACTACCTGGTCGTAAACGCCGACGAATCCGAACCCGGCACATGCAAAGACGTTCCGCTGATGATGGCCACCCCACATGTCCTCATCGAGGGAGCCATCATCGCCTCCTATGCCATCGGCGCCCACCATGCGTTCATCTACGTCCGCGGAGAGGTGGTTCCCGCACTGCGCCGGCTACACGGCGCAGTCACGGAGGCCTACTCCGCCCGCTTGCTCGGTGCTGACATCCTCGGGTCCGGCTATCACCTCGACATGGTGGTCCACGCGGGCGCGGGGGCCTACATCTGCGGCGAGGAAACCGCACTGCTCGATTCGTTGGAGGGACGCCGTGGCCAGCCGCGGCTTCGGCCACCATTCCCGGCCGAAGCCGGGCTGTATGGCTGCCCCACGGTGGTCAACAATGTCGAATCACTCGCCTCGGTCCCGCCGATCATCCTCAATGGGGTGGACTGGTTCCGGTCGATGGGATCCAGCGACGCCCCCGGATTCACGCTGTACTCACTGTCCGGACACGTTAACCGCCCGGGCCAGTACGAGGCGCCGCTAGGCATCACATTGCGCGAACTGCTGGCACATGCCAGCGGCGTCCGTGACGGCCATCGGTTGAAGTTCTGGACACCGGGTGGGTCGTCGACGCCGATATTGACCGCCGAACATCTCGACATCCCATTGGATTACGAGAATGTCGGCGCCGCCGGATCGATGCTGGGCACCAAGGCCCTCCAGATCTTCGACGAAACCACATGCGTAGTACGCGCGGTTCGGCGCTGGATCGAGTTCTACGCGCACGAATCGTGCGGCAAGTGCACACCGTGCCGTGAAGGCACTTATTGGCTCACCCAGGTCTACGAACGGCTGGAATCAGGCGGAGCTGAGTCCGCGGATCTGGCAAGACTGGTCACCATAGCCGACACACTCAACGGCCGATCGTTCTGCGCTCTCGGTGATGGAGCCGCCAGCCCAGTGTTGTCGTCGCTGAAGCACTTTCGTGCCGAATACCAGCAGCACGTGACGAGTGCGGGCTGCCCGTTTGACCCCACCGCGTCGATGCTGCACCCGCCGCAATTGGCGATGATGCCGAAATGATCACCTTGACCATCGACGGCACCATCTTGGCCGTGCCGGACGGCACTTTGGTCATCCGCGCCGCTGAAACCGCTGGCATACAGATCCCCCGATTCTGCGACCACCCGTTGTTGGCACCTGTCGGCGCTTGCCGGCAGTGCCTGGTCGAGATTGAAGGCCAACGTAAGCCAATGGCGTCATGCACGGTCGTCTGCACCGAGGGCATGGTGGTGCGAACTCAGCACTCGTCGACGATGGCCAACACCGCGCAGGAGCGAGTCATGGAACTCCTGCTGATCAATCATCCCCTGGACTGCCCGGTCTGCGACAAGGGCGGAGAATGTCCGCTGCAGAACCAGGCGATGTCGAGCGGTCAAACCGAATCCCGCTTCCAGGGCACGAAACGAACATTTCCCAAACCAATCAGCATTTCGGCTCAAGTGCTGCTGGATCGGGAGCGCTGCGTGCTGTGTGCGCGCTGCACCCGGTTCTCCCAGCAGATCGCCGGTGACCCGTTCATCGAGTTGATGGAACGCGGCGCGGACCAGCAGGTCGGTGTCGACACCAGCGAGCCGTTCGATTCGTACTTCTCGGGCAACACTGTGCAGATCTGTCCGGTTGGCGCGCTGACCGGCACGTCCTACCGGTTTCGGGCGCGGCCGTTCGACCTAGTGTCCACACCCAGTGTCTGCGAACATTGCGCCTCTGGATGCGCGCAGCGCACCGATCATCGGCGCGGGAAAGTACTGCGCCGCTTAGCCGGTGACGATCCGGCAGTCAACGAGGAATGGAATTGCGACAAGGGCCGGTGGGCGTTGCGCTACGCCAGCCTGCCGGACCGAATCGCCAGTCCCCTGGTGCGCGGTGACGGCGGCCTCGAGCCGGTGTCGTGGTCGCACGCGTTGACTGTGGCAGCCGGCGGGCTCCGCGACGCATACGGCCGCGCCGGTGTTCTCGTCGGTGGCCGAGCTACCTTGGAGGACGCGTACGCCTACGCCAAATTCGCCCGGCTGGCTCTGGGCACCAACGACATTGACTTTCGTATCCGGGCCCACACCGCCGAGGAAGCCGACTTCCTGGCGGCGCGCATCGCCGGCCGGCCAGAGCTGACCTACGCCGACCTCGAATCGGCGCCCGTCGTGCTGATGGTGGGTCTTGAACCCGAAGAAGAGTCGCCAATCCTGTTCCTACGCTTGCGCAAAGCTGCTCGTGCTCGCGGGTTGCCGCTCTATTCGGTCGGACCGTTTGTCACTCGCGGGCTACGCAAAATGACCGGCAAGCTGCTGACTGCCACGCCGGGCGAAGAACCCATCATCCTCGACGAATTGCAGTGCGGCGAGGTGGCCGAATTGCTTCGCCGGCCAGGTGCGGTGATTCTGGTCGGCGAGCGCCTCGCGACCGTCGCCGGGGGTTTGTCTGCCGCAACCCGGCTCGCAGATGGCACGGGCGCTCGGCTCGCGTGGGTACCGCGGCGCGCGGGAGAACGCGGCGCACTCGAGGCTGGGGCGCTGCCAAATCTGCTGCCGGGCGGTCGGCCCAGCCGTCGCGACGGGCGCGACACCGCAGGCATTCTGGCCGCCGCGGCGACGGGCGCGTTGGACGCAGTGGTGGTCGGCGGGGCGGAACTCGCCGACCTGCCTGATCCGCGTACGGCCCGGCGTGCACTGGAGGCCGTGCCGTTCGTGGTCAGCCTCGAACTTCGCCGAAGCGAGGCAACAGAATTCGCCGACGTGGTGTTACCGGTGGCCCCCGTAGCCGAGAAGTCGGGCACCTTCCTCAACTGGGAAGGACGCCACCGACAGTTCCCTGTCGCGCTGCAGGACTCCGTGGCACTGTCTGACCTGCGCGTGTTGAACGCGATCGCGGCCGAGATGGGTCGTGCACTTGGCCTGCCCGACGACGGCGCCGCCCGCGCCGAATTAGAGCGGCTTGGTCGATGGGACGGGCCCCGCCCGGTCGCCCCGGCCGTCCGCGCAGGGGCCCAGGCGCGGCCCGGGCCCGGTCAGGCGGTGCTGGCGAGTTGGCGGATGTTGCTCGACGCGGGCCGCTCACAGGACGGCGAACCCCACCTCGCGGCAACAGCCCGCCCCCCCATGGCACACCTGTCAGCGGCCACCGCGGGTGAAATCCAGCTCATAGAAGGTGATTTGATCACAGTCGCCACCGATCAAGGCGCGATCACTCTTCCGGTTGCCGTCACGGAGATGCCGAAGCGAGTCGTATGGCTCCCGCTGAACTCCGCCGGCTGCCTCGTGCATGAACAGCTCGGTGTCACCGCCGGTGCCGTGGTATCGATCAGGAGGGCAGAGCAGTGACATACCCTGATCCGGCGGTATTCGGCCACGACCCCGCGTTGCTGATTCTCAGCAAGGCTCTTGGGATCTTCGTCTTCCTGCTCGTCACCGTATTGGCCGCGATCCTGATCGAGCGCAAAGTGCTCGGACGTATGCAGATGCGGCTCGGACCCAACCGTGTTGGCCCCAAAGGCTTACTGCAGTCACTGGTCGACGGAATCAAGTTGGCGTTGAAGGAAGCGATTGTCCCCACGGGCGTCGACAAGACGGTTTACCTGCTCGCGCCGATTATTTCGGTCGTACCGGCCTTCATGGCGTTCGCCGTGATTCCGATGGGTGGCGAGGTGTCAATCTTCGGCCATCGTACTGCGCTGCAACTGACCGATATGCCGGTCGCGGTGCTCTACGTCCTGGCAGCGACGTCGATCGGGGTGTACGGAATCGTGTTGGCGGGCTGGGCATCCGGCTCCATCTACCCGCTTCTGGGCGGCTTGCGGTCCAGCGCACAGGTGATCTCGTATGAGATCGCCATGGCGTTGTCGTTCGCCGCTGTCTTCGTCTATGCGGGCACGATGTCGACCTCGGGCATCGTCGCGTCCCAGCGTGGGATCTGGTACATCTTTCCGCTGCTGCCGTCGTTTCTGGTGTACGTGACCTCGATGGTCGGCGAAACCAACCGGGCCCCTTTCGATCTGCCCGAGGCCGAGGGTGAACTCGTCGGCGGATTTCACACCGAGTACTCATCGCTGAAATTCGCGATGTTCATGCTCGCCGAGTACGTCAACATGATCACCGTTTCGGCGCTGGCCACTACCCTGTTTCTGGGCGGATGGCATGCCCCGTGGCCGATCAACATGGTGGCCGCCGCCAGTTCGGGCTGGTGGGCCCTGCTGTGGTTCACGGCGAAGGTATGGGCGTTCCTGTTTGTTTTCATGTGGCTGCGCGCGACACTGCCGCGGTTGCGGTACGACCAGTTCATGGCATTGGGCTGGAAAGTCCTGATCCCCGTATCGCTTTTGTGGCTAACGGTTGTCGGCGCGATTCGCGGCCTGCACCCCATGCAGGACACCTCTCACTGGGTGGCGGCCTTGTGCGGATTCATCGTGATCCTCGCCGCCGTGGTCGCCGTACGACGCGGCGTGTCGTCGACGAGAACGGCCACCCCCGGCCGATACCAGTCGGCTGACGAACCAACCTATGTCAATCCGCTGGCCGACGGCTTTCCCGTCCCTCTGCTTCCAGGACAACGCATGCCAGACCCAGTCTTCATCATTCGGCGGGAGGAACTCGATGCCTAAGGTTTTCGACGCGCTCAAAGGATTCGGTGTGACGTTTTCCACGATCTTCAAACCCACTGTCACCGAGCAGTATCCGGAAGAGCCCGGCCCGGTGGCCAAGCGCTATCACGGGCGCCATCAGCTCAACCGGTATCCCGACGGGCTGGAGAAGTGCATCGGCTGTGAGTTGTGCGCATGGGCCTGCCCGGCCGACGCCATCTTCGTCGAGGGCGCAGACAACTCAGAGGACGAACGCTTTTCACCTGGCGAACGCTATGGCCGCGTCTACCAGATCAACTACCTGCGCTGCATCGGCTGCGGAATGTGCATCGAGGCCTGCCCGACCAGGGCCCTGACGATGACCAACAAATACGAAATGGCCGACGACAACCGCGCCGACCTGATCTGGGGTAAGGACAAGCTTCTGGCCCCACTGCGGCCCGGCATGGTGGCCCCGCCCCACGACATCGCACCGAGCAGCACCAACGAGGACTACTACCGCGGCGACATCAAGCCCGGACTGGAGACACACCGATGACCACGCATCTTGCGAGCGAAGCGATGGGCAGGACATCTGCCGGAGAAGCCACATTGTTCTGGGTGCTGGCAGCGGCGGCCGTGCTCGGGGCAGTCGGTGTGGTATCCGCCGGAAAGGCGGTGCACTCGGCAATCTGGCTCGCCGCGACCATGATCGCGCTGGCCGTCCTGTACATCGCTCAGGGCGCGCTGTTTCTGGGCGTCGTGCAGGTCGTGGTCTACACCGGCGCGGTGATGATGCTGTTCTTGTTCGTGCTGATGGTGATCGGTGTCGACTCCTCCGAATCATTGGTGGAAACGATTCGGGGACAACGCATTGCCGCAATCACCGTCGGTGTCGGCTTCGGCATTGTGCTGTCAGCAGGGATCGGGAATGTCTCAATCGCCGGATTCGCCGGTGATTCTCCAGCCGAGGCCGGCGATAGCGCCCATGCCCTGGCGAATCTGATCTTCACTCGCTACGTGTGGGCTTTTGAACTTACGAGTGCATTGCTGATCACCGCTGCGATGGGCGCTATGGTCTTCGCGCATCGGCGGCGCTCGGCGTTGCGCAGGACTCAGCGACAGCTCGCCGTTGAGCGGTTCCGGCCGGGCGGGCAGCCCACGACATTGCCCAATCCCGGTGTCTTCGCGCATCACAACGCGGTCAACGTCGCAGCTCTGCTGCCGGACGGCACGCCTGCGCTGCGGTCGGTCTCGGGCGTGCTGCGCCCACACATCATCGGCACCGCCCGCAACGCAAAGCCGACCACTGCGCGGTCACATTTGCAGCTGGTCACCCCACTGCCCGACGTGGGTGCCGACTGGGTCGACGACTGGGTTGACGCTGCACAGAACAAGGATTCGTAATGATTCGCGCGAACTGTGCATACGTGGCCGCCCTGCTGATGACGTTGGGCATCGCCGCTGTGCTGCTGCGCCGCAACACGCCGTGCGCGATCGCAGAACCCGACGCGTCGCGGCCGTGTCTGCGGTTGGTGACGTCAATGCGCGAAGCCGACAGCCCTCTGTTGAACACTACGGATCGGTCGGTGACTCATGAATCCGGATAATTACCTGTACTTGTCGGCGCTGTTGTTCACGATCGGCGCGGCTGGAGTGCTGTTGCGCCGCAACGCCATCGTGATGTTCATGTGCGTCGAGCTGATGCTGAATGCGGCGAATCTCGCGTTCGTCACGTTTTCCCGCATGCATGGCCATCTGGACGGTCAGGTGGTGGCCTTCTTCACCATGGTGGTGGCCGCATGCGAGGTCGTCATCGGCCTCGCGATCATCATGACCGTCTTCCGCACCCGCCGTTCGGCTTCGGTCGACGAAGCCAGTCTGCTGAAACACTAAGGCTGCCATGACAACTCTGGTGTGGCTGGTGATCGCCCTCCCCCTGGCGGGGGCGGTGATCCTTCTGCTCACAGGCAGGCGATCCAACAGCTG
>DATJIX010000577.1:0-10069 GCA_035492865.1 Mycobacterium sp.
GGGCTTGCCATCACGGAGCACATCGATCGGCGCATCCTTGCCGATCGTGAGTTGACGCACCGCGACGGTCACCTCGTCAAGACTGTTGACGGTGCGGTCACCGATCTTGACGATGATGTCATTCTCCTTCAACCCCGCCCGGTCGGCGGGACCACCTGGGTTCACCTTTGTCACCTTGGCCCCGCCGATCCCACTGTCGTTCAGCCCCTGCGCCATCACACCGATCGTCGGATGGGTGATCTTGCCGTCGCGGATCAGGGTCTGGACAACGTTTTTCATCTCATTCACCGGGATCGCGAAACCCAGGCCGCTGGCACTGTCCGACAGCGACTTGCTGGCGGTGTTGATTCCGATCACCTCGGATGCCATGTTCAGCAGCGGACCACCGGAGTTGCCGTGGTTGATCGCCGCATCGGTCTGCACAGCATCGATGACGGTCTTGGTGTCGGAGTCCTCTCCCGACAGCGGCACCGCGCGGTGTAAGGCGCTGATGATGCCCTGGGTGTCGGTGCTGCGCAGTCCGAGCGGCGCACCGGCCGCCATCACCTGGTCGCCGACGCGCAGCTTGTCGGAATCACCAAGGCGCGCGACCGTGAGATTGTCGACATTGTCGACCTTGAGCACCGCCAGGTCGGTTTCGGGATCGCGCCCGACAAGGTTGGCCCTGGCCTCTTTGCCGTCGTTGAAGATCACGCTGAGATTGAACTTGGCGGGGCTCAAGGCGGCCTCGGAGATCACGTGATTGTTGGTCACGACGTATCCGCGACCGTCGACGACGACACCGGACCCCTGTGAACCTTCAGAATCGCTGATTGCCTGCACGGTGACCACCGAATCCGCCACCGCTGCAGCGACTTTAGCCATCTGACCGTCGGGGAGCTGGCTGGTGTCCGCCCTGTCAAGGGTCATCTTCGAAGTGGTGAACGCCTGCAGGACCTCTGCGGTCTTGCGGCCCACCCAACCGCCCACGAGGCCAAGCACTATCGCGATGACGACGAGGACGGCCAGCGCGGGCAGTGTCAGCCTGCCGCCGAACAGGATGTCGACCACGCCGAGCTTGCGCGTGGCAACCGGCGCGGCCGTCACCGCGGGTGGCGTCGGGGCTTCCACCGTGCCCGAGTCAGCCGAGGGATACTCCGCCCCCCTGTCCTCGACGTCGTTGGCGGGCGCTTGGGCGAACGCTTCGGCCAGCACCGGCGCCGATGGCTGATCTGTCGGGGTGTATTCACCTTGATCGCGATGATCATCGGGACTCAGAAAGGCGCCACTGACACCGTCGGGGCGTCCGAAGGCACGCTGTGTCGACGGGTCGACCCCACCTGACTTCGGCTGCTCGCCGCGGGCCTGATCGTGCTTGGCCACCCGGGTACCACTCCTCTGCTGCGACTACGTGCCCGTGCCCTTGCCAACCCTACCTGTGGGCGAACTCAGCCAAGCAGTCGATGGAGTGCGGCTGCCGCAGGCCCACCGCTATGAGGTAGGCCTCGCCACGGTCACCGGCTGCACGTTCCAGATGTCGTCGCAATACTCTTCGATGGCCCGGTCCGAGGAGAACTTGCCGCTGCGTGCGGTGTTCAGGATCGACATCCGCGCCCACGCGGCCGGGTCCCGCCACGTCGCGCTCACCCGGCCCTGGCATTCCACGTAGGACGCGTAGTCGGCGAGCACCAGGAACGGATCGTCGTGGCGAAGGTTGTCGACCAGCGGCCGGAACACCTCGGTGTCGCCGTGCGAGAACGCCCCGCCCGCGATCAGGTCGAGCACCGCGGCCAGCTCGGCGTCGCCGTCGACGTAGTCCGACGGCCGGTAGCCGTCGCGCTTGATCTGTTCGACGTCATCGACCGTCAGCCCGAACAGGAAGAAGTTCTCGGCGCCCGCCTCGTCTCGTATCTCCACGTTCGCGCCGTCGAGGGTGCCGATGGTCAACGCGCCGTTGAGCATGAACTTCATGTTGCCGGTACCGGACGCTTCCTTGCCTGCCGTCGAAATCTGCTCAGACAGATCGGCGGCCGGGTAGATCAAGTGCGCGTTCTGCACATTGAAGTTCGGCACGAACGCGACCTTCAGGAACCGGTTGACATCCGGATCGTTGTTCACCGTCTCGCCAACAGCGTTGATCAGCTTGATGATTCGCTTGGCCAGGAAATAGCCGGGTGCTGCCTTGCCGCCGAAGATGAACGCGCGCGGCGGCATCTCCAGGCGCGGGTTCTCCTTGAGCCGGTGGTACTGCGTGACGATGTTCAGCACGTTGAGGTGTTGGCGCTTGTACTCGTGAATGCGCTTCACCTGAATGTCGAACAGCCAGTCGGGATTCAGCTCGACGCCGGCCGCCGCTTTGACGAAGTTCGCCAACCGCGCCTTGTTGGCCCTCTTCACCGCGCGCCACCGATCGCGGAACGCGGGGTCTTCGGCGAAGCCCTCCAGTCCGCGCAACTTGTTCAGGTCCGACAGCCAGCCGTCGCCGATCGTGTCGTCGAGCAACTCCCGCAGCCCGGGATTGGACAGCGCGAGGAAGCGCCGCGGCGTGACGCCGTTCGTCTTGTTGGAGAACCGCTCGGGCCACAGCTCGTAAAAGTCCTTGAGGACACTGTCTTTGAGCAGCTCGGAGTGCAGGGCGGCGACGCCGTTGATCGCGTGGCTGCCAACTGTGGCCAGGTGCGCCATCCGGACGCTCTTGCCGTTGTCCTCGCCGATCAGCGACATCCGGCGCAGCCGGGCGTCGTCGCCGGGGAACTTCGCGCGGACCTCGTCGAGGAACCGCCGGTTGATCTCGTAGATGATCTCGAGGTGCCGGGGCAGCGATTCGGCGAACATCGCCAGCGGCCAAGTCTCCAGGGCCTCGGGAAGCAGCGTGTGGTTGGTGTAGCCGAAGGTCGCGACGGTGATCGCCCACGCCTCGTCCCACTCGATGTGACGTTCGTCGACCAGCAGCCGCATCAGCTCGGCGACACCGATCGAAGGGTGAGTGTCGTTGAGCTGCAACGCGAATCGCTCCGCCAGGTCCCTGACCGAAGCGTCGGCAAGGTCATCCATGATGTGCAGCACGTGCTGCAGCGAACACGAAACGAAGAAGTACTGCTGCAGCAGGCGCAGGTGCTTGCCCGCCTCGACTTCGTCGTTGGGATAGAGCACCTTGGTGACGGTCTCGGACGTCACCTCGTCCTCGACGGCCTTGTAGTAGTCGCCGGTGTTGAATGCTTCCAGCGCGAACGACTTCACGGCCCGCGCGCTCCACAGCGTCAGCACGTTGCAGGTGTTCACGCCGTAGCCCTGGATCGGTGTGTCGTAGGCGACGCCCTTCAGCACCCGGCCCGGTACCCACCGGACGCGGTCATTGCCCGCCTCGTCTGCGTAGTGCTCGGCGTAGCCGCCCCACCGGACGAGGTAGTTCACGTCGGGCTTGGGGATCTCCCACGGGTTCCCGTTGACCAGCCAGTTGTCGGTCATCTCGACCTGCCAACCGTCGTGGATCTCCTGGTCGAAGATGCCGAACTCGTAGCGGATGCCGTAGCCGATGGCCGGCCGCTCGAGCGTGGCAAGCGAATCGAGGTAGCAGGCGGCCAGCCGGCCAAGGCCGCCGTTGCCAAGCCCCGGTTCCTCCTCGCATGCCAGCACGTCATCGAGATCCTGGCCGAGTTCGGCAAGCGCCGCGCGGGCCGGGGCCTCGATGCCGAGGTTGAGCAGGTTGCTGCCCAGCTGCGGGCCCATCAGGAACTCGGCCGACAGGTAGCAGGTCACCTTCCTGCCGAGGTCGAGCGACGTCTGGGTGGAGGCCACTCGGTTGTCCTGCATCCGGTCGCGCACGGCCAGCGCCAGGGCCCGGTAGTAGTGCTCGGGCCTCAGGGCGGCCGCAGGCCTGCCGATCGAGTAGCGCAAGTGGTCGACGACGCCGCGTCGCAACGCGTCGGCGGACAACCCGGTGCGGCTGCGCTCGTTGGTGGTCTGTGGGTTCTGGACGACGTCGGTCATCGGCGCAGTGTGACAAACGTGGGCGTCCGCAAAGTTAACGCCAGGAGGATGATGTATCCATGCGCCAAGAGGTGGACACCGTCGAACAGTTGCGTGCGATAGTCGGCGAGCCCGACAAGTACGTCGCCAACAAAGTGAAGGACCGGCTGTCGCCGATCCACCGGGACTGGCTGGCGCACTGCCCGCTGGGGTTCGTCGCGACGACCGATGCGCACGGCCGCGTCGACGTGTCACCCAAGGGCGACCCGCCCGGTTTCGTCCACGTCATCGACGACGCCACGATCGCCATCCCCGAGCGGCCGGGCAACAAGCGTGTCGACGGCTACCTCAACGTGCTGGCGCAGCCCCACGTCGGCACGCTGTTTCTCATTCCAGGCCGCGGGGACACGTTGCGGGTCAACGGGACCGCGCGGATCCTCTCCGATGCCGACTATTTCGACGCGATGACGGTCAAGGGCAAGCGCCCGATCCTGGCTCTCGAGATCGACGTCGAAGAGGTGTTCTTCCATTGCGCCAAGGCTTTTCTGCGCTCGGACACCTGGGATCCGTCGACGTGGAATCCGACGGCCGTGCCCAGCGTCGCGCAGCTGGCCAAGGCGGTCCGCTACGACTGGAGTATGGAAGACCTCGAGGCCCGCTACAGCGAGGACGCCATCCGCAAGGTGCTGTACTAGATCTGGTTGATTCCGCCGTCGACGGGGATATCGGCGCCGGTGGTGAAGCTGCTCAGGTCGGAGGCCAGGAACAGCGCGGCGTCGGCCACCTCGTCGGCGGTGGCGTAGCGGGCCAGGGGAACGGCACTGATCTGGAAGTCCTCGAATTGCGCGGCGGCGTTCGGGCCGGGGAACAAGACTTCGGCGAGTGCGTTGATGCCTGGCGTCTCGGTGGCGCCGGGGCTGACGACATTGACGCGAATCTTGCGGTCCCGCAACTCACTTGCCCAGGTCCGCGCCAACGACCGAAGCGCCGCCTTGATCGCCGCGTACACGCCGATGCCGTCGCTGCCCTTTGCGTTGGTGTTCGACGAGTTCAGGATGATCGAGCCGCCGTCGTTGAGCAACGGCAGCGCCTTCTGCACGGTGAACACGACGCCCTTGAAGTCGACGTCGAGCTGGTAGTCCAGATGCTCCTCGGTGATGTCGCCGATCCGTGCGACGTCGATGACGGCCGCGTTCGCGAACACCACATCCAGGCGACGACCGCTGTCGGAGACCGCCGCGTACAGCCGGTCGAGATCCTCGGCCTTGCCGACGTCACCCTGCACGCCCGTGACGTTGTCACCGATTTCCTTGACTGCCGTATCGAGTTCGGCCTGCCTGCGTCCACTGATGAAGACGTACGCACCTTCCTCGACGAACCGCTTGGCGGTGGCCAAGCCGATGCCCGCGGTGCCGCCGGTGATTACCGCTGTCTTGCCCTTCAGCAGTGCCATCGTTGCGCCTTTCGTAGTTATGGACCATTCGGTCAATAACTACGACACGGCCGCCGCGGGTTCTATTCCACCGCGAGCGACCGCTTTTGTACGCGCTATTTCGGGAGCAATGCGATCATCTGCTCGGCCGACGCCTTGAGCTGCGCCGGCTTCACCCCGCCCTTGTGCAGCGCCTCCTGGCCCCGCATGAACGCCAGCACGGTGGTGGCGAGCGCCTGCGGGTTCTGCTTCTTGTCGATCGCTCCGTCGCGCTGCGCCTCTTTGATGCAGTCGGTGAGCTCGGCCGCCCATGTCGCGTAAGCACTCTCGACCGCGTGCTCCACAGTGTCATCGATGGCACTGAGTTCCGCCGCGCTCTTGGCCATCATGCAGCCGAGGCGCGCCTTGTCGGCTGCGATGGCCTTGACCTGCGCACGGATATGGCGTGTCAGCCGGTCATAGGCGCTGTACGCGGGATCGCGCAACTGCGCGCGAACGCCGTCGAGCGCCGAGCCGATGTAGTCGTTGAGCGCACGCAGGAAAAGCTGGTGCTTGTCGCCGAATGCGCCGTAGAGGCTGCCCTTGCCGAGACCCGTGGCCGACGTGAGGTCGTCGACCGACGTCGCGGCATAGCCGCGCAACCAGAATTCGTCGCGTGCGGCGGCGACGACGTCGCTTTCGTCGAACGTGCGGGGACGAGGCATACGTTCATGCTACGCCCGTTATGGAATGAACGGTACGGATCAACCCTTGACCAGCACCGCACGGGTGTAAAGCAGGTGAAAGCCTCGGCGCTGGACGTTCTGCTGCGATTTCGATCCCGGCGCCGTGGTGACGACCGCAATGTCGCAGCCGGCGCGGACCGCATCGGCCAGCCGCGTCGACAGCAGCGCGGTCTGCACGCCGCGGCGGCGATGCGCGGGCAATGTCGCCGCACCGGTCAGCTGCGCGACACCCTCGGAAAGGCGCATGCTCCCGGCACCGGCGACGACGCCGTCTCGAAACGCGAAATACGATGCGGCACCTGCCTGTTCGATGTCGCCGATCGCCTTCTCGAGAATTTCGCGAGGGAAGTCCTCATGCGCGGGCACGCCCTCCTCGTCCGGATGGGCGAAGCCGTCGACCATCACATCGAGGTACACGGCAGGATTGTCGCCCAGCCGCACCTCGACGTCCGACGGGATCGCGGGTTGCTCGTCGTGTAAGGACTTCCCGAGCACATTCTCGAACGACACCAGTTGATAGCCGCGACCGGTGAGGGCCGCGCCGATCGCAGGATCGGCAAGATTGGCGAGCTCGACCTGTGTCGCGGAACCGCGTGCGACGAAGGCCTGCTCGATCTCGTCCAGCGCGTCATCGCTCGGCACACCGCCGAAGCCGAGCCCGACGATCTTGTCCAGCGGCGAACCCTCTTCGGCGTAGCACGCCGCGCCGCCTGCCACGGGGATCACGAACGCCGAGTCGCCGACGCGTCGGCGGGCGACCTCGGTGGCCGTGGTGATCAGCCCCATCTCGACGCGTTCGATGCGTGCCGCCAACTCGACGCTGCAGAACGGCAAAGTGTTCATGCCCTCATCGAATCAGTCCCTGCGCCAAGGGCCTCACCGAGGGTCCACACAGCAACGCCGATGAGCACCAGGTCCTTGAGCAGAAACTGACCCGGTTGGGCTCCGAGAACGGGGACGCCGGCGTAGTGGGCGACCACGAGACCGGGAGTCGTGAACAAGAAACTCACCGTGCCGAGAAAGAGGACGACCGCCATCGCGCTGCCCACCGCCGAGACCCGGGGCCATAGCGGGCGCGACGCGATGAGCACCGCCGCGGTGATCTCGGCCGTACCCAGCGAGACCGCAACGGCATGGGGGCTGAGGAAGTCATAGATCCACGACATCAACGGGCTGTGCTCGATGAGCACCCGGGCCTCCATTTTCGCGTACTTGCCGAAGCCGATCCACGCCAACACGATCACGAGGCCGTAGCGACTCACGATCTGACCTGCGGTCGTCAACGTGGTCGACAGCTTGTCTCGGCGCATCGGTGAAGCCCCTCTCCGTGGTTTTACCGTGTCGTTGTGGTCCAACGCGCGTCATGCGTTACACCGCCTCGCGACGAGCGATGCGTCACCGATTCGTCAGACGGGCCCACCTGGCAGCGCAATAGGCTGGCGTTCATGCGGATCGGTCGCAGAGAGGCGGTGGCGGTCGCCGTCGGCGTGGTCCTCGTCGTCGCGGCGTTCGTCGTTCCCCATCTGCACCTCGGCATCGTCACGCCGCTGATCCACGCATCGTCCCGCCGGATCCACGACTTCGCCGACACCGCGCCGATCTTCGGGTGGTGGAACGCCCACGTCGGCTGGGGCACCGTGCCTGCGATCGTCATCGGCGCCGCCGCTGTGGGGTGGGGACAGTCGGTCGCTGCTCGCCTGCCGTGGCGGGCGCTGCCGTTGCTGACCTGGATCACCGCATGCGCGTGGGCGTTCTCGCTGGCGATGATCGACGGCTGGCAGCGGGGCTTCGCGCATCGTCTGGTCGCTCAGCACGAGTACCTGCGTCAGGTGCCGACCATCACCGACATTCCCGACGCAGTGCGCACGTTCGCCAGCAGAATCCCTGACTTCCAACCGAATTCGTGGATCACCCACGTGTCGGGCCATCCGCCGGGCGCGCTGTTGACGTTCGTCTGGCTCGACCGCATCGGGCTGAGCGGCGGCGCGTGGGCGGGACTGCTGTGCCTGCTGGTCGGATCGAGCGCCGCGGCCGCGATCGTGGTGGCGGTGCGCGCTCTGGCGGACGAGGCTACGGCGCGATCGGCGGCGCCTTTCGTCGCGGTGGCGCCGACGGCCATCTGGATCGCGGTATCCGCCGACGGCTACTTCGCGGGCGTGGCGGCGTGGGGCATCGCGCTGCTGGCCTTGGCTACCCGGCGCACGGTGCGATGGCCGGTGGTGGCCGCCGCCGGTGCCGGCTTGCTGCTGGGGTGGGGCATCTTCCTGAACTACGGCCTTGGGCTGATGGCGCTGCCTGCGCTCGCGGTGCTGATCACGGCCGTGGACTGGCGGGCGGCCGTTGGCGCGTTGGTACCCGCAGTAACCGCCGCGTTGGTGGTCGTCGGCGTGTTCGCGGCCGCGGGGTTCTGGTGGTTCGACGGCTACACACTGGTGCAGGACCGCTATTGGCAGGGCATCGCGAACGACCGGCCGTTCCAGTACTGGGCGTGGGCGAACTTCGCGTCCGTGGTGTGCGCGATCGGACTGGGCAGCGTGGCCGGGATCGGGCGCGCGTTCGACATCGCGGCGATCAAGCGGCGCTCCGGCCTACACCTCGTTGTCCTTGGTGCGCTGCTGGCGATCGTGTTCGCAGACCTGTCCATGCTGAGTAAGGCTGAGACCGAACGCATTTGGCTGCCGTTCACGGTGTGGCTCACCGCGGCAGGAGCCCTGCTGCCCCGGCGCTCACAGCGCTGGTGGCTGGCACTCAACGTCGTTGGGGCGCTGCTGCTCAACCACTTCATCCTGACGAACTGGTAGTCAGCGTCGTCTCGCGTTGCACATGTGACAGCTTCTCCGGATTACGCACGATGTAGAGCCCGGTAATGAGACCGTCGTCGATGCGGGCCGCCACGACGCTGTCGATCTCGTCGTCGATCCGGATGATCAGCGCTGGGCCGCCATTGACCTGCACCGGTTCGACCGACACCTCGCCGACAATCCTTGGCAGGCCGCGACGCAACATGCGAGCCACCCGGTTGGCTCCCGAAAGTGGCTGCAACAGTGCCTGCTTGACGCCGCCGCCGTCACTCAGCATGACGACATCGGGCGCCAGCACGTCGACGAGGCTCTGCAGATCGCCGGTCTCGATCGCCCGTTGAAACGCCCCGAGTGCATCGCGGGTTTCGTCGGGCGAGACGACGCCGCGCGGCCGGCGCGCAGTGACGTGCGAGCGCGCCCGGTGGGCGATCTGACGAACCGCAGCCGGGCTCTTGTCGACGGCATCGGCGATCTCGTCGTACTCCAACGCGAACACGTCGCGCAGCAGGAACACCGCGCGCTCGGTCGGCGTGAGGGTCTCCAATACGAGCAGCATCGCCATCGACACGCTGTCGGCAAGCGCGACGTCCTCGGCGACGTCGGGCGCGGTCAGCAGCGGCTCAGGCAGCCACGGCCCGACATAGGACTCCTTGCGACGGCCGAGGGTGCGCAGCCTGCCGAGCGCCTGTCGGGTGGCGATGCGGACCAGGTAGGCGCGCTGGTCGCGCACGGTGTCGAGATCGACGTCCATCCAACGCAGCCACGTTTCCTGTAATACGTCCTCCGCGTCGGCGGCCGAACCAAGCAGTTCGTACGCGGCCGTGAAGAGCAGGTTGCGGTGCGCCAGGAATGCCTCGGTGGCGGCGTCGGACATTCGACTCCTTCTCGTTCGGTCACCCACTAGACACCGGACCCCGTCATTTTGTGACGGGCGGCTCGTTGTGATGCACGTCACGTCGCTGCGCTGTCACAGCGATCGGCTCGTCGGCATCTCATGTACGTCCCATGCAACACCACGACCAAGGAGGAAGTAATGGACGCCCGATTCGACATCATGGGCAACGCGCTCGCCGTTAGGTTCAGCAAGCGGTTCGCCGGCGCGGCCCTGGTGCTCGTCCAGTCATCGCTGCCGAAGGCCACCCAGGAGTTGGTCAGTCTGCGGG
>DATJIX010000578.1:0-3805 GCA_035492865.1 Mycobacterium sp.
CGGCTGATCTCCAAGGCCGGCGACAGCGTCACCACCTACGGCGAACCCTGGAACATGAACTAGCCGGGGGTATTCGGTCGGCGCGCCACGCCTGGAGGTCCGTCACGCTCATCGTTGACCCCCTAGCGATGCCGGCACCCGTGGCGCGTCGACCCCCGCGGCCTGGAAGGATGGTCCGTCGATGAAGGTCCTGCTGGTGGAGGACGAACAGCGGCTGGCGGCGACGCTGGCGACCGGGTTGCGCGCCGAGGGCTTCGTCGTTGTCACCGCGTCCGACGGCGACGACGGCCTCTGGCTCGCGGTCGAGGACGAGTTCGACGTCATCGTCCTCGACATCATGCTGCCGGGCCTCAACGGCTACGAGGTGCTGCGCCGCATGCGCGAAAAGGACGTGTGGACACCGGTGATGATGCTGACCGCCAAGGACGGCGAGTACGACCAGACCGACGCGTTCGACCTCGGCGCCGACGACTATCTGACGAAACCGTTCTCGTTCATCGTGCTGGTGGCACGGTTGCGCGCGCTGATGCGCCGCGGCGCGCCACAACGCCCCTCGGTGCTGACCGCGGGCACCCTGTCACTGGACCCCTCGCGCCGCGCGGTCGAGCGCGACAACACCCCAATTGCGTTGACGCCGAGGGAATACGGCCTGCTCGAGTACCTTATGCGCAACAAAGACGCGGTCGTCACCAAGACCGAGATCCTGCAGAATGTGTGGGATGCGAACTACGGCGGCCCCGATAACGTCGTCGAGGTGTACGTCGGTTACGTGCGTCGCAAGATCGACATCCCGTTCGGCACCAACACGATTGAAACAATCCGGGGTGTGGGCTACCGCTTGGAGTCCGGCGCGTACGCCAGCGGCAACTGAATCGTCATCCGGGTGCCGCCACCCGGACGGTCGTCGACCGCAGCGCTACCATGGTGCGCCGCAACGATTTCGCGGACGATCGCCAGACCCAGCCCGGCCCCGCCCCCGCTCCGGGACCGGTCCGGGTCGAGTCGCACGAAGCGGTCGAACACCCGATCGCGATCGGCCGCGGGGATGCCGGGACCGTCATCGGCGACACTGAGCACAGCGGTGCCGTCTTCGGATGTCACCGTGACGTCGACGCGTGAGGTCGCATGCAGGCCTGCGTTGTCGAGCAGGTTGCGCAGGACCCGAGACAGCGCCCGGGCGTCGCCGACCAGCCGGGTCGGCGCGAGGTCGGTGTGAACAGCCAAAGACGTTTCCCGCCTGAGCCGTTGGGCCTCGTCGGCGGCGATGTCGTCGAGGTCGACGTCCTCACGGCGAAGGACGAGTCCACGCTCGTCGGCACGGGCCAACAGCAGCAGATCGTCGACGAGCGCCTGCATCCGGTGCGCCTCGGGGATCAGCGTGCGGGCAGCGAGCTCCTTGTCGAGCAGTTCGGGGTGAGCGACTGCGACCTCCAGTGCGGAGATGATCGTGGCGAGCGGGCTGCGCAGCTCGTGGGAAGCGTCGCCGACGAATCTCTGCTGAGCCGCATGGCCGGCTTCGATGCGCGCCAGCATCTCGTTCATGGTCTCGGCCAACGCGGCTATCTCGTCGTGGCTTTCTGGCACGGGCACGCGTTCGGCAAGGTCGGATGCGCTGATGTCGGCCACCCGCGATCGGATCGCATCGACGGACCGCATGGACCGCGCGACGAGCATGTAAGTGGCACAGGCGGACACGGCGATCACGATCGGTGCGGCGATCGTCAGCGCGATGATGAGCGTCCTGATCGTCGACGTCACGACCTGGCTGCCCTCGCCGACCAGCACGGTGTAGGTATTGCCGTCAGGCGCCGATATGGTCTGTGCGCTGAATCGGATCCGGCCGAAGGGCGAAGCGTGCTCGGGTATCCCGATGTGCAGGCCGTCGCCGATCTCGGAGACCGGGATCATCGGTGTGTCCGGCGCCGAATCGGACTGCGCGACGACCGTGCCGTCCGCTGCGATGACCTGCACGGCCAGGATGCGCTCATCAGTATGCAGCACTTGCGGTTCCATCTGGTGTACGCCGTCGGACTCCACTTCGGCGCCGACGTCGGCGACCCGTGCTGCGGCGCTGCTGTCCATGCCGGACAGCATCGAGCGGTACAGCACCGCGGCGAGACCGGCGCCGGCCAACGTCAGCGCCAGGAAGACGACGGTGGCGGCGACGAACGCGGAACGCGCCGAAATGCCCCAGTTCCACGGCCGCCACCACGCCCGGCTTGCTCCAGCCATCGGTGTTCAGTCCACCACCGCGGACCGATTTACGCCATATCGGCGCGCAATCGCGCACAATGTTGCCCGTGTCCGATATGCGGCAGGTGCACGAATGGTTCTTGCATCGCGGGCTGCCGCTGGTGCTAACCCGGCGTGTCCGCTCCCGTGCGTTGATCGGACGCTCCGCGCCCATGGTCAGCGGGGTGGGTGCGGTGATATCGCTGACCATGCTGCTGGCCGAACTCACTGACGGTGATCCCGATTTCGGCTATGTGACCCGGCTCGGCGTGCTGACGCTGCTGCTGATCGCCGCGCCGTTCGCGTTGTATCTGCTGCATCGGACCGGCACCACGCTCGGCGAGGCGGGCAGGCGGTCGGCGGCGCTACTGGTGATGGCGCTGTTCGTGTTCGGACTTCCATTCGCCTCCAGTGGATTTTCGGGTTTCGCGGCGGCTGAGGCGGTCGGGTTCGCGTTCGTCGTAGTCCTTGCGGTCTGGTTGACCTATATCGGGTTCGGCGCGATCGCGTTGTGGGCGTTCCGGTTCGCCTGGGTGCAGTTCGGCGCGCTCGGCACGTTGATGAGTCGGGCGTTGCCGCTTCTGATGATCACCGTGGTGGTGTACTTCACCGGCGAGCTGTGGCAATTGGCGGCGCGCGAGACACGTCAAAGACTCTGGCAGACCATCGGATTCCTGGCTGCCGTCGCGATCGTCTTCGTGGTCACCACGATTCGCGACGAGGTGCGTGCACTCCGCGAGGATCGCGCCGAGCAGACCGATCCCGCCAAGCTGCTCGCGGGCACACCGCTGGCGACCGAACCGGGCCAACAGCCGGCGCGCACGCCACTGTCGAGGGCCGAGCAGTTCAATGTGGTTGCCGTGATGGTGGTGTCGCAGGCCATCCAAGTGGTGTTCTTCACCGCGGGGCTGTTCGCATTCTTTCTCGCGCTCGGCATCGTCGCGGTACCCGACGACGTCGCTGTGCTGTGGTCCTCGGAGCAGACCTGCCCCGACGGCGAACCGCCTTGTCCGGGAACGTGGTTCGGCATCCACGTGCCGGTCCCCCAGACCATCGTGCATGTGTCGCTGTTCGTGGCGGTGCTGTCGGGTTTGTACTTCACCGTCAGCACCAGCGTCGACCCGATCTATCGGGAGCGGTTCTTCGATCCGCTGATCGCGGACGTGGCCGTGAGCCTGGCAGGTCGCGACGCGTACCTGGAGATGGAGAAGTGATGGCCGACGACGTCACGATGATCGACGACGTGTTCGGGAAGCGCTACGGCGAAGTGCTCCTCGTCCGCGTCGCCGACAGTGGACCCGAAGCAACCGTCTACAACACGTTCCCGCTCAATGAGTGCCCCGCCGAGCTGTGGGACAAGCTCGACGCTCAAGCCCTCGCCGACGAGAACGGCGCCGCCGCCGCACTACTCAACGGTCCGCGCTACTGGCTGATGAGCGCCATCGGAAAATTGGGCCGAGAAGCTCAGGAGCGCAAGAGCTTCGGCGGAATCGAGATGATCCGGCAGGCGACGGTGAAACTCGCGTCGATGAATCCGGCGCCCTACAACGTCAACCGCGTGGACCGCAAGGCG
>DATJIX010000579.1:0-2439 GCA_035492865.1 Mycobacterium sp.
CCCGCCGGAATGATCGCGTCGCCGACCTCGACATCTGTAATGGCAAAGCGGTTGGTCGTATGCGTCGGTGTGATGTGGCGGAAGAGCTCTTCGATGGCCGTCGGCATCAACTCTGGCTTCTGCGACAGTCGCTGGCGCAGCCGGGAATTCGTTAAGAACATCAGGGCGCTGCAGCTGAAGAAGCTGACCATCGTCTCGTACCCGGCGATGACCATCAGCGAAGCGGTGCCGATCGCCTCTGCGTCGGTGAGCCGACCCTCGGTCCGGGCCGCGGCGAGTGTGCTGCACAAATCCACGTCGGGCTGTTCCTCTTTCGCTGCCAGCAGCGAGGCGACGTAATCGTCGAGGGCGCGTCCACCGGCCCTACTGATCTCGGGATCCGACAGTGTGGAGTCATCCGACCAAATGTGGACCTGCGCACGGTCGGACTCCGGCACCCCGAGGAGGTCGCAAATCACTTCGAACACAACCGGCAGGATGAAATCTGCGACGAGGTCCCCCGCGCCGCCTGCCAAAAGAGCGTCGAAAAGACTCTCTGCGCGTCGTTTCATCTGGTCCAGGTGCGGGGCGCAATTGCGCTGAGTCAGCGCGGCCGCCACCGCGCGGCGAAGGCGGTTGTGCTGCGGGGCGTCACATTCCTGCATGCTTATTCCGCGTCGTTGACTTCTGTAGGCCTGCGACGCGCTGTCCGCATTGCCGTCGTGAGCGGGGTCATTCGACAAGCGTCGGTCAGACAGGACGGCGACGGCCTCGTCGAAGCCGTCCACCATGAACACCTCCGGCTGGACCGATGAGGGATGTTCCGTCGTCATCACACCTCGCCGTCAACGCGAAAACCGTACACAGCGTGACACGTTTACGGTCACGATGTGCACGGTCTGCGGAGAGGGTGCGGGAGGCAGGACTCAGTAGTAGTAGTACTTGCCGCGGGCCTGCGCGCCGACGTTGCCTGCGCCATTTCCCGTGCCGCCGTGAACGGCGCGCAGCTCGTCGGCGCTCAGCTTGCGGATGCCCGGCTTGCGGATGGCCTCTTGCTTGGTGTTCTTCTTCATTGCTGTTCTCCTTGAAGGTGTGGTTGCGACCCCGTTGGCCGTTGTTTCAATAGTCATCGCCCGCGCGCGGTTCGATAATGGCCGGGAAGCCAGATTCCGCCCCGTGAGGGGAAGCGTTTCCTTCCCGCCGGGATAGTGGTGAATCCGGCAGCGCCCCTGAACGCCAGCGGCCACAATGCAGAAGTGACCGACGACGGCGGGGTTCGCTACGAGTCGATCTTTCGCGAGCGCTGGCGCGATCGTCAGTCGAGCGGAGCGCGGCCCGGCGAGCTGATCAAGCAGCCGCGCTGGATCGACGCCGTCCTTATCGTGCTGGCAGTCTTGCTGGTCGCCGGCGTAGTGGCCGCGGCCACGATGACTGTCGGGCGCAGCGAGGCGTTGCCCGCTGTCGTGCAGGGCAACTCGGTGACCGCCGTTCTCGCCGATGCGACCGGCCCCACACCGGGCACAGCGGTGCAATTCCGGGACGAGTCCGGCGCAACCTTTGACGCGGTCGTCGTCGACGTGAGCGCGACCGAAGTGACGGCCCAGTTGGAGCAGCCCGGTCCGCCGTCGGCAGGCAAACTCCTTGTCCCTGCGGGCCGGCAGCGGTTGATCTCTCTGTTGCTGCCGAGACTCTGGTGAGGTGGCGTAGACGCGCGGTCCCCTATGTCGCGCAGGCGGAGATGGCGGACTGCGGCGCCGCCGCGCTCGTCATGGCTCTGGCCTACCACGGCAGGCACGTGTCGCTGGCCGAGATGCATACCGCAACCGGCACCGGGCGCGACGGCACCGATGCACTGCGCATTGCCGAAGCCGCCGCCACCTACGGATTGCGTGCCCGCGGGGTGGCCACTGAGCTCGACGATCTGCGGGTACTGCCCCGAGGCACCGTATTACATTGGGGTGAAGCACATTTCGTGGTGCTAGAGTCAACGTCGCGGCGCGGAGTGACGGTCGTCGATCCCGCCGCGGGCCGCTACAGGGTCAGCTGGCAAGCCGTCAACGATCTCTACAGCGGGGTCGCGATCATGTTGGAGCCCGCCGAAACGTTCGAGGCGGGCGGCCGGGCCGCGCCAGGCGCGCTGCACCATGCGCGACGGCTGCTGACCCGCTCGAGTGGTCTCGGCAAGGTGCTTGCCACGTCGGTGGTGGTGCGGCTGATGGCGCTGGCCGTGCCCGCGCTGACCGGTGTGGTCGTCGACCGGATCGTGCCCGCCGATGACGGGCACCTGTTGAAAGTGATGGCCGCGGTGATGGTCGCCATCATCGGCTACTCGATGATCGCCACCTTCCTGCGGGCTCATCTGCTGCTGCGGCTGCGCAGCCGCCTTGACGTCGACATGACGCTGGACTTCCTTGAGCACCTCGTGGATCTGCCGTACGCGTTCTTCTTGAAGCGATCGTC
>DATJIX010000580.1:0-5519 GCA_035492865.1 Mycobacterium sp.
CACCGTCACCGCGTACTCGTGGAAGTGCGGCAGGGACAGCGGCTGCAGCAACGCACCGCCGTTGGCGTGTGGATTAGCGCCCATGCGTCGTTTGCCCGTCGGCGCCAGCGCGGCCAGCTCTTCACGAAACTGGCCGCCCTCGTCGAACAGCTCGTGTGGCCGGTAGCTCTTTAGCCAGCCCTCAAGCTGCTGCAGGTGGCCCGATGTCTTGAATTCGGTGATCGGCACCTGGTGCGAGCGCCAGTTGCCTTCGACCGGCTTGCCGTCGACGACCTTCGGTCCCGTCCACCCCTTGGGCGTGCGCAGCACTATCATCGGCCAGCGTGGCCGTTCGGGCCGCTGGCCGGCCGCCAGCGTGCGGGCGTCGCACTGGATCGTCTGAATGTCCACGATAACGATGTCGAGCGTCGCGGCGAGAATCTGATGGACGGCTTCAGGGTCGTCCCCCTCGACGAAATGCGGCTCGTAGCCGTAGCCGCGCATCAAGTCCGTCAATTCGTCTTTGCCGATGCGTGCGAGCAGGGCCGGGTTCGCGATCTTGAAGCCATTGAGGTGCAGGATTGGCAGCACGGCTCCGTCGCGGGCCGGATTCAGAAACTTGTTCGAATGCCAGCTCGCGGCAAGCGGGCCAGTTTCGGCCTCTCCGTCGCCCACTATGCAGGCGACAATAAGGTCAGGGTTGTCGAAGGCCGCGCCGTAGGCGTGCACCAGCGCATACCCGAGTTCGCCGCCCTCATGGATCGATCCCGGCGTTTCGGGGGCGACGTGGCTCGGAATGCCGCCTGGCCACGAAAACTGGCGGAACAGCCGGTGCAGGCCGTTGCGGCTGCGCTCGATCGCGGGATAGATCTCGGTGTAGGTGCCTTCAAGATACGTGTTGGCCACGATGCCCGGTCCGCCATGGCCCGGCCCGGTGACGAGCATCATGTTCAGGTCGCGGTCCCGGATCAGGCGATTCAGGTGCACGTATATGAGATTCAGCCCCGGCGTCGTGCCCCAGTGGCCGAGCAGGCGCGGCTTGATGTGCTCCAGGGTCAGTGGGGACTCGAGCAGGGCATTGCCCTTCAGATAGATTTGCCCGACCGACAGATAGTTGGCGGCGCGCCAGTAGGCGTCCATCTTGTGCAGGAGTTCGGGAGACAGGGTCGGGGTCATACGCGGCCTTTCGGAAGTTCGACGCCATGCTCTGACGCGTAGATTTGATGTTTCGGAGGAACTCGGGTTGCGAACGAGGCTGCCAGGAGTTGGGCGCGTGGCATCCGTTGCTGGCCTTTGCCCCAGGTAAACAAAGATGTGTGCATCGCGACGATCGAAACTTCTACTGGGCAGCTACCCTGGTGTCTGTACGGTACCGCTCAGTGCGGATGCTGGCAGCGTTCTGTGTTTCCGCTCGTTGACGAAACTCTGATCGCCCAGCGCCGAATTTCGGCCTCGCCGGGCTGCATGGTGGACATACGCGCAACAGATGCGAAAAGACGTTGGGCGCTGAGCTGTCTGTACGGTGTCGTACCGCTTGACGTTGGGTTATGACGTAACGTCGGAAACGAGGGGGAAACGAAAGTTAGCGCGCATCGATGTTTCGGACGAGTACTTCGGCTTGGACCGTAGTTCGCTTTTACCCCGAAATCAGGGACGTGCACGCCCGATCGAGGCAGTATTGCGGCGGTCGATATGTACGCAAGCGAAGGTTGACCGGTCGCAGACATATCGCGTGGGGCGGGCTACCCGATATGCGAATGCATGGCTGATCTGCTCAACAAATGTACTTGGCGAGGCTGATATGAAATTCACGGCGGTCGTTTCAGCAGTTATCGTCGTTACCACGCTGGTGACTGGAACTGCGGGTGCACAGGGAACGGCGCAGACGATTACGTCGAGCCGTGTCGATGTGGTTGAACTGGCATCAGGCTACCGCACGTCGAAGGTCGTAGGCGCTACGATCTATGATGAGAACAGGGAAAGAATCGGGACGGTTGACGATTTGGTCGTAAGTCCAAAAGACAGCGTGACTTACGTGATTCTTTCGGTCGGCGGGTTCCTTGGTTTGGGTACCCATCTGGTGGCGGTGCCGTTCAGTACCATCGAGATAGCCGATAAGCAGATGCATCTTCGGGGCGGTACCAGAGAGTCTCTGAAAGCGTTGCCCGAATTCAAATATGCGAGTCCGTAATATGTGCTCGTGCGAAACACATCCGTCTAGTACCAGACGGTATCAGCCAGACCTCGCCGTGATCACAGAGGGAGCGGTATGCTTCTTCGCCGCCTGATTTGGCTAGTCGCTGCGTCGCTTGGCGCTTTTGGTCTGATAGCGCACTACGCTGCGGCACAACCGTATCCCCCGCGACCGGTGGTGATCGTCGTGCCGATCGAGGGTGTCATTGATCTCGGGCTTGCACCCTTCGTCAAGCGGGTTCTCGATGACGCAACCGAAACCCGCGCAGCTGCGGTGATCTTGCAGATCGACACCTTCGGCGGTCGCGTCGATGCTGCCGTGCAGATTCGTGACGCGCTGTTGACGGCGAAAGTGCGCACTGTCGCATTCGTTAACAAGCGTGCCATCTCGGCCGGCGCATTGATCGGACTGGCCGCACACACACTGGTAATGTCCACGGGCAGCACGATTGGCGCGGCGGCGCCCCTCGAGACTGGCGCCCCGGGCACCGAAACGAAGCCTGCTTCGGAGAAGACGACGTCTTATGTCCGCAAGGAGTTCCGCGCAACCGCTGAGGCTCGAAAGCGTCCCCTGCTGCTCGCCGAAGCCATGGTTGACGCCGACGTGATTGTTCCTGGTGTTGTTGAGAAGGGAAAACTGCTGACGCTCACGACCGAGGAGGCTGTGAAGCACAAAGTCGTGGACTTTCGAGCCGACACGATAGAGGCCCTTCTGAACCAGCTGGGCTTGCCAGACGCCGAGGTCAGGCCCGCGTCACCAAACTGGGCTGAGCATCTGGTCCGCTTTCTGACGCATCCGGTGGTGAGTTCTTTGCTGATCAGTGTCGGAATGCTCGGCATCATGCTTGAGATGCGTAGCCCCGGGTTCGGCATTGCCGGCGGGCTCGGAGTGGGGGGGCTGGCGCTGTTTTTCTGGGGCCACTGGCTCGTCCAGTTGGCAGGGTGGGAGGAATTACTGCTCGCGGTGGCCGGGGTCGCACTGCTGGCGATCGAGGTACTTGTCTTACCCGGTTTTGGCATCGCGGGGGTACTGGGGATTGTCGGGCTGCTTGCGGCGTTGGTGCTGAGTCTGATCGGTGCCGGCGACACGGCCATGGTCATCGTTGGGGCCGCCTGGCGTGTCATGATTGCTCTGGTGATCTCGATAGTGACCGGGTTGTTGCTGCTGCGCTTTCTGCCGCGCTTGCCGTTCGCGCGTCAAATGATCTTGGAAACCAACCTCGGCGCTGGCCCTCTGCACGGTTCGGCCCCGGAATCCGATCTCCATTGGCTGGGCCGACAGGGTCGAGCATCGTCGGTGCTTCGTCCTGCCGGTATAGCCGAGATCAATGGGAAGCGTGTCGATGTCGTCTCGGATGGCGAACTGATTGAGCCCGGCGCTCGCATTGAGGTAATGCAGGTCGACGGTAACCGCATCGTGGTGAGGCGGCTACCAGATGCCCCCGCAGTACCTGTCAACGGAGGTGAAGGATGAACGACCTTGTTGCAACCGGATTGACTGGCACCATTGGCTTGCTCCTGCCGGCATTAGCGGTGCTGGCCGTACTGGTCGCGGTCCTGTATCTCGTGCCGGTTTCGCTGTGGATTTCCGCGTGGGCGTCAGGCGCCTACGTCGGGCTGTTCACGCTGATCGCGATGCGCCTTCGGCGCGTACCTCCGGCGACGATCGTGATTGCGCGCATAAGCGCCGTGAAAGCGGGAATCGAACTATCAGTGAATGACCTGGAAGCCCACTACCTGGCGGGCGGCAACGTCACTCGTGTCGTCAATGCGATGATCTCGGCGGACAAGGCCAACATCCCTTTACCGTTCCAGCGTGCTGCTGCCATTGACCTTGCCGGACGCAATGTTCTGGAGGCAGTGCAGATGTCGGTGCTGCCCAAGGTAATCGAAACGCCACGTATCGCAGCGGTGGCCAAGGACGGCATCCAGCTGATCGCCGTATCGCGGGTCACGGTGCGCACCAACATTGATCGACTGGTCGGTGGCGCGGGCGAAGAGACGATCATGGCACGCGTCGGAGAGGGCATGGTCAGCACAATCGGCTCCGCCGCGAGTCACAAGGAGGTGCTCGAGAATCCGGATCACATTTCGAAGCACATTCTGGCAAAGGGGCTGGACGCGGGCACAGCTTATGAGATCCTCTCGATCGACATCGCCGATGTGGACGTTGGCGATAACATTGGCGCGAAGCTTCAGATCGACCAGGCCAATGCCGACAAGCAGATTGCGCAGGCCAAGGCCGAGGAGCGGCGCGCCATGGCCGTCGCACTCGAGCAGGAGATGCGCGCCCGTGTCGTCGAGGCCGAGGCCGAAGTACCGCGCGCCATGGCCGAAGCATTCCGTCAGGGCAATCTGGGCATCATGGACTACTATCGGATGAAGAACATGCAGGCCGACACGTCGATGCGCGAGGAGATCGCTAACACCGGGGATGAACCCGCAACCCCGCGGAGGAAGTAGCCGTGGATCTCCTTCGACAGCTCCCGCAGGAGTTACTTTTCGTCATCGGTACAGGTGTGGTGCTCCTGATCCAGTTAGTGTTAAAGCAATTGCGCGGGAGAACCGGTTCGAAGCGGGACATTGGTGCGCCGGAACTCATCGTTGCGGAAGCGCGCGAGGCCGCGGCGTCGCTACCCGCTGAACCACAAGTGGACCCACAGAGATGGGGTGTCGCGCCGTCACCGCCTCTCATAATCGGACCTGCGCGTAACCCACTTCCGGATCGATTCTCCCGATCGGCCCTTTTTCGCGACCGACGCGACCTGCGAAAAGCCGTCGTGGTCAGCGTCATCCTCCAACCCTGCCGTGCCATAAGGCCACTCACGATGGACTGACAGATGGCTCTGTGCAGTTCAGGGAGCTTTGTTGGATACCGGACGGCAGTATCCACTTCGAGACCTGTGCCGGCCGACCGCCCGATTCCGATTTCCAGCCGAGCAGTCACGCAAATAGTCGATCGTGGCTTCGGGCTCGCGTAGTGCGTTTGGCTTACAGGGCCCACAATCCCTCTTCGAGGCTCACCGATCGGCCAGGAGCCTCAGGCATCAGAGAAATATGAAGAGTCTGTGCTCGTACGCAAATGCGTTGGCGCCGGCTCGGTTCTCCCAATTACGCTGCACTTATCGACGATGCTTGGCGCGGCTCGATTAGGAAATCATCTGCAGCTTTCATGGAGACTCGCGATGAAAAGAATCATCCTGTTCCTCGCCACCAACCTCGCCGTGATGTTGGTGCTGTCGATAATACTGAATGTGTTTAATGTCGGCCGTTTCCTGACCGGGAGTGGGCTTAACGTTAATGCCCTGCTTGTATTCTCCCTTGTGATCGGCTTCGTCGGTTCGATC
>DATJIX010000581.1:0-40724 GCA_035492865.1 Mycobacterium sp.
GTCACATCACCCGGCGTAGCCTGCGGGTCAAGCCCCGCGACGACTGCGTCCTCGTCCACTCCTGAGACGATGACGAGCGGATCGATTCCCGCCTGGCGCAACACCTTACGACGGCCGGATGATGCCGACGCAAGCACCAACCGGGTCATTTCCGCATGTGCGTCCGCTCCAGCAGCGTTACCCGCTGCCAGCTGAAGGTCGTGTAACGCAACCGGTCCACCGGATGGCCCCACAGGTTCTGCTCGGCCTCGCGCGGCTCGGCAGGCGCGCTGGACGCGCCGGCGAGCACCGCGATCACCGCGGCCAGCTCCTCCTGGGTCGGATCGCCCTTGACCACCTTGATGTGAGGGTCGTGCGCGTGCGGGTCTTCTGCGACGTTCTCATCGGTCATAGCGGAATGTTCCCGTGCTTCTTCGGCGGAATCTGAGTGATCTTGCGTTCCAACAGCCGCAGCGCCGTGCCCACATAGCCGCGGGTGTGTGACGGCGGGATCACCGCGTCGACGTACCCACGCTCGGCGGCGATGTACGGGTTGACCAACGTGTCCTCGTAGTCCTGCTGCAGTTCCAGACGAAGCGCATCAACGTCTCGGCCTTCGGCAGCGGCCTCCTTGAGCTGCTGGCGGTAGACGAACCCGACCGCGCCCGACGCACCCATGACGGCGATCTGGGCCGTCGGCCATGCGACGTTGACGTCGGCGCCCATCTCCTTGGAACCCATCACGCAGTACGCGCCGCCGTAGGCCTTGCGGGTGATGACGGTGACCTTGGCGACCGTGGCCTCACCGTAGGCGTAGAGCAGCTTGGCGCCGCGCCGGATGATGCCGTTGTACTCCTGGTCGGTGCCGGGCAGGAAGCCGGGCACGTCGACGAGCATGACGATCGGGATGTTGAAGCAGTCGCATGTCCTGATGAACCGCGCGGCCTTCTCCGAGGCGTTGATGTCAAGGCAGCCGGCGAACTGGGTCGGCTGGTTGGCGACGATGCCGACCGGGCGGCCGTCGACGCGGCCGAAGCCCACCAGGATGTTCGTCGCATAGCCCTGCTGCACCTCGAGGAACTCGTCGTCGTCGAGGATGCGGGTGATGACCTCGTGCATGTCGTAGGGCTGGTTCGGCGAATCGGGGATCAGGGTGTCCAGCTCCAGATCCTCGTCGTTGAGGTTGTCCTCGATGCCGCCCTCGGGAACCGGCACCGGGTAGCGCGGCGGATCGGAGTAGTTGTTGGACGGCAGGTAGCTCAGCAGGTCGCGGACGTAGTCGAAGGCGTCCTGCTCACCGGACGCCACGTAGTGCGCGAGGCCGGACTTGGCCATGTGCGTGTGGGCGCCGCCGAGCTCCTCCATCGTCACCTCTTCACCGGTGACCGTCTTGATGACGTCCGGGCCGGTGATGAACATCTGGCTGGTCTGGTCGACCATGATCACGAAGTCGGTCAGCGCGGGGGAGTACACGTGGCCACCCGCGGCGGCGCCCATGATCAGCGAGATCTGCGGGATCACGCCGGAGGCCATGATGTTGTTGTGGAAGATGTTGCTGTACAAGCCGAGTGAGACCACGCCCTCTTGGATGCGCGCACCCGCGCCGTCGTTGATGCCGATCAGCGGGCGGCCCGTCTTGATGGCCAGCTCCTGCACCTTGACGATCTTCTCGCCGTAGACCTCGCCGAGGCTGCCGCCGAACACCGTCGCGTCCTGGCTGAAGATGCAGACGTCGCGGCCGTCGATGGTGCCGTAGCCGGTCACCACACCGTCGCCGAGCGGCCGGTTGTCCTGCAGCCCGAAGTTGGTGCTGCGATGCCGGGCCAACGCGTCGAGTTCGACGAAGGAATCCTCGTCCAACAGCGCGAGGATGCGCTCGCGCGCGGTCAGCTTGCCCTTGGCGTGGGTCTTCTCGACGGCCGCCTCGCCGACCGGATGCAAGGTCTCTTCGGTCCGCTTGCGCAGATCGGCCAGCTTGCCCGCCGTCGTGTGGATATCGATCTCGTGCTCGGCGGCCGCTTCAGCCCTGTGGTCGGAAACGCTTGTCATGGTGCTCGATGTTACGGACCGCGGCCGCGCGCTCTTAAGGAGGCCTTAACCTGACGCGTTCTTCAAGACCGTATCGGTGGCCTTGGCGGCCGTATTCACGACGCCCGCCTCGTATCCGACATGCGGCTTTCGCAGGATGACCACGACGAAGCTGGCCAGGTAGGGCACCGGGTGACGGTGGAGCAGCTTCATCTTCAGCTTCTCGAGCGCATGCAAGGGCGGGATACGGCGGTAGTAGCCGTGGCCGAAGGTCGCATTGATTCGCTCGACTTCGAAGCCGACGCTCTGATAGCGCTTTGCGGTCCGCTTGGAGGGGCCCAGGCACCAGCGGTAGTACGCGGGAAACTTCTGCTGCTTGGGGTCGTCGAGCCGCCACGGCTGGAATACCCGCACGAGCGATCGTGCCTGTTTCTCCGGGATCAGATGATTGATAAGAATGGGCGCGCTGTGCAGCGTCGGGAAGAAATGAACCGAAAGTCCGCCCGGGCGCAGCAGTTTGAAGCAATTCTCGTGAAACGCGACGGGATCGGGCAAGTGCTCGCACAGCATCTTCGAGAAGACCAGATCGTACTGGTTATGGCCGTCTTCGATCGGCTGGCAAAGATCTGCCACCCTGGTCTCGACCTCTCCTGCGCCTTTTGCGAGCTCGTGAGCTGAAATATCCACGACCACTCGTTGCTGCGCGAATTCCCATTCCGATTCGGCGACTATCGGGTTTGCGCCACCGCCGAGCTCAGCGATGGACTTTGCGCCCTCCCGCCTCGCGAGGTCGACAAGCAGGTCCTCGTACCCCTGCCACAGCTCGTCGATATCCATGTAAACGACTTTGCCGGGGGGCATGCCCATGTTGTGCACTCCAAATGGTAGTGGTGCCGGACGCAATTAATTTGTCTGTCCCCGGTATTTGCCAGCGAATTTCTCGCCGCTAACAAGCCCCCCAAGCTACCAGGCCTAACTTACAAGTAGCTTGCTTCCTGCTGCAACAATGCTTAGCGAACTCAAGCCTCGTTGGCTAACTCTCGCGGCATCGATCGAACGGATGACGCGTCGTTCGACGTATCGCGATCACCTGCACGTTCTTGGCGGAGCCGACGTCCGGTCCGACCCTCGATACTGGCCGGCAAACGGTCTTTCGTCACATCCTGGTAGCGGCCGGTACGGCAGGTCGGCCACATTGACGACACTCCGCCTTGGCGCAATTTACCCGACCCACCTGGGCATCGCAACTGCGCAGCGAACTTGCTAGAGGGCCTCCAAAACTGGCCGCGAGCTCAATTTACTTTGCCCAGCTAGGTTCGCTATCGGGATAGCCCGGTCCCGCAACCGCACCGCCGGTGTCCACGCGTTCGCGGCCTCTGTGACACACCAGGCAGGCGCCGAAAATGCGAAGCAACACCTTTTGCCAAGATTTGCCGCGGCGATGTTTGGCCGCGGTTGTAAGTACGGTACGTTTGCAGTTCTAATGGAGTCGACCAGAGCGGTCGCCGGTCCGACCGACTCGAGTCAGTCGTCAGCGCAGCCTTTCGAGGGGATTACCAGCGTGCAACCAGATCGCAGGTACGACGGTGTCGATGGCCCAAAGGTAGCGATCGCCCACGACTACCTCACGCAGCTTGGCGGCGCGGAGAAGATGGTTCTGTCGATGAGCCGCGCCTTCCCGAACGCCCCCATCTACACGTTGCTGTATGACCCGGCGACGACGTATCCCGAATTTGCCGAGCGCGACATCCGCGTCTCGGCGGCCAATAAGGTCGGGCCGCTGCGCAAGAACCATCGCGCGGGCCTACCCATCTGGCCGCTCTTCGCGCAGTCGATGTTCGTCGATGCCGATGTCGTGCTCACCAGCACCAGCGGCTGGGCGCACGGGTTCCGCACCAGGGGCCGCAAGCTGATCTACTGCTATTCACCGGCGCGATGGCTGTATCTGCCCGACAAATACCTCGGTGAGGACGCCGGCCTGGCCAAGCGCATCGGCCTGTCCGCCACCTCGCCGTATCTGAAGGCGTGGGATCGCCGCATGGCGCGTTCGGCCGACAAGTACCTGGCGATCTCGACGCTTATCAAGGGCCGCATCGCAGATGCCTACGGTATCGACTCCGACGTTGTCTTTGGTCCTGCCGAGATGTCGAATCTCGCTGAAGCCGAGACGATTCCGGCGCTGCAGGGCACCGGCGCAGAGGACGGCGGATTCTATCTGTGCGTCTCGCGGCTGCTGCCGTACAAGAATGTCGACGTCGTCATCCGGGCTTTCGCAGACACCGATCGGACGTTGGTCGTCGTCGGCCGCGGGCCGGAGGCCGAACGGTTGCGCGGGATCAAGACGCCGAATGTCGTCATGTTGTCGGACCTCACCGACGGCCAGATCTCGTGGTTGTACGAGAACTGCCGCGCACTGATCGCGGCGAGCTATGAGGATTTCGGGCTCACGCCGATCGAGGCCGGTATGCGTGGAAGGCCGACCATCGCGGTGCGCTGGGGCGGGTTCCTGGACACCGTCGACGAAGGCGTCAGCGGCATCTACTTCGACGAGCCGGAGCCCAAATCCATCGTCGAGGCCATCGACCGGTTCGAACAACTGCAGTTCGATCCGGACAAGATCCGCAGCCATGTCGAGCAATTCAATGAAGAGCACTTCGCGCAGCGCCTCTACGCCGAGGTGACCAGGTTGGTCGGCGGCTGATGTCGGGCGTCGGCGCGGGCGGCGCAGCGCTGATCACGGGCGCGACCGGACAGGACGGCTATTACCTGTCAGAGTTGTTGCAGCGCAACGGTATCGAGGTGCACGACGTTCCTCGGGCGCTGCTCTCCGAGCCCTCCGCGTTGGCCGAACTGATTACCTCCCGCAAGGCCGACTACGTCTTCCACCTCGCCGCCATCTCGTCGGTGGCGACGTCGTGGCAGGACCCGCTCGCGACGTCGCGAGCCAACGCGCTGTCCACCGTCGCCATTCTCGACGCCTGCCTCACGGGGCAGGACCGCACCGGCAAGCGGATCACCATGGTCAACGCGTCGAGCGGTGAGATCTTCGCCGGTGCCGCCGAGTCGCCGCGGACCGAGTCGACACCGCTGCAACCCATCTCGCCGTACGGCGCCAGCAAGGCGTTCAGTCACCTGATGTGTCAGGCGTATCGCGCGAAGGGCCTCGAGGTTTGCAACGCGATCCTTTACAGCCACGAATCACCGCGTCGCCCTGAGGATTTCGTCACCCGCAAGATCACCAAGGCTGTCGCTGCGATCGCCACCGGGCGTCAGGACCGGCTGGTCCTCGGCGACATGAGTATCGAGCGGGACTGGGGATGGGCGCCCGATTACGTCGATGCGATGTTCCGGATGGCCGTGCGCGGCAAGGGCGATGACTTCATCATCGCCACCGGTGTGACCCACTCGGTCCGCGACTTCGTCGCCGCCGCGTTTGCCGCTGGCGGGATCGCGGAGTGGCAGGCTCATGTCGAGAGTGACCCGGCGCTGGTGCGTCCCCGCGAAGGGTCCACGAACGTCGGCGACCCGGCAAAGGCAAGCGCTGTTCTCGGCTGGCGCGCGACACGTGGCTTCGATGAAATCGTCAAAGCGATGGTGAGTTTCGATTTACGACAGGAGCAAGACGCATGTGGAAAGAACCTCAGAAGCCGGACCCACAAGACATCGCCCGCAAGCTCGAGGTCGCTCCTGATCTGACGATCGTCCCCGGGCCGACGTGGGTGCTGTCCGAGGACGGCGAAACGTTGCTCAGCTACAAGATGCAGGACCTGAGCCTGCCGCGAAAGGCGCGCAACCGCATCGCCACGCTTTTGTACAACATGTTCGTCACCTACATCCCGTCGCACAATGTGCGGTTGGGATTTCTGCGGCTGATGGGCGCGAAGATCGGCAAGGGGTCGTCGATCATGCGGACGACCACAATCCTCGACCCAGAGTTCTTGCGAATCGGCGAGAACAGCACCATCGGTATGCGGTGTCTCATCGACGCACGCGCCAGCGTGTGGATCGGCGACAACGTCACGCTGGCCAGTGACGTTCACGTCGTCGGCGGCGGCCACGACATCAACCACCCCGATTTCCTGCCGGTCCCGGGCATCCCGACCGTCATCTGCGACTACGTCTGGATCGCCAGCAGGGCGATGACGCTGCCGTGCATCCTCAATCGCGGCGCGGTCGTCGCCGCGCACTCACTGGTCACCAAGGACGTCGGCGAATGTGAAGTGGTCGGCGGTGTTCCGGCCAAGGTGATCGGGAAGCGGGACCCCGAGGCGCTCAAGTACAGCGCCAGTTATCGGCCGCTCTTTCACTGATGGCCGACCTCAAGGACTACCGTTTGGTCTTCGTCGCGCCCGCGCGCGGCAAGACCGCCGTCGGCGATTACTCCGAGGACTTCATCACCCCGGTGCGACAGCATTTCGGCGAGGTGGTCGAGGTCCGCTGCGGCTCACCGGGAGAAGACGGCGTGGCCGACGCCCGGCGCGCGCGCAAGGCGGTCAGGGAGTACGTGGCGTCGGCGCCCGGCGGTCGGGTGTTGGTGCATGCCGAACTCGCCGCAGGCGGATTCGTGCCGTTCTGGTCGATCGTCGGTCTTCGTGGCGTACCGGTCACTGCCACCATTCACGATCCGCCGCAAGGGGTTTGGTGGCCGTGGTCGCCGCCGTTCATGCACCGCAGCCGACTGATCTTTCACGGGTTGCATTTCACGACGCAGAAAGTGACCACCGCGCTGGAAGGTCGGATATACGCCGACCGGACCTTGATCGCGCTCACCGAAACCGGCCGCCGGTCCATCGAGGAGCGATACCCGCACATCTCCGCGGTGCACATCCCGCACATCGTGCGCGACAGGCCCACGATCCGGCCCGCCCAGGACCGGCCGAAAGCCATCGGGTTCTTCGGACACGTCTACCGCGGCAAGGGATTCGAGCAGGTCGAAGGGATACGCCGACAGCTTCCCGATGACGTGTTGATCCGCGTCGCCGGCCGCGGCACCGAATCGCTGCCCCGCGAGGACGGCATCGAGATCCTCGGCGCCGTCGACGGACCGGAGGAGGACGCGTTCTTTGATTCCGTCCGCGCGATCGTGGTGCCCTATGGCAAGCGTCACTGGCAGGACGTGACCTATCCCGCGTCGGGCGTGGTGGCGCACGCCATGGCCTACCGCACCCCGATCGTCACCACCGGATACGGCTCATTGGCAGAACTCGACGCCAAGACCGGAGCGGTGGTGGTGCCGGTTGATCACTCTGAACCGGAAACTGTCGCAACGGAATTGGCGCACGCGATCGCATTGCTGATCGACGATCAGCCGAGGCTGACGGAACTCGGTGAATACGCCGAGAAGACCCGTCAGGCTCGGTCAGGCCCGCGCACGGCCGAGGCTTTCGCCGCGGTGTGGTCGCGGATACTCGGGCTGGGGGACTAGCGGCTACTCGGGGTCGATTTCGTACTTGCGAATCGCGGCGTCGAGCTGCTCAGGGCTGAACTCCTTGAGCGACGTGATGACCGCCATGCGGCCACCGACCAGGCGATCGATGTTCGCGAACTCTTCGCCGATCACCCCGTAGTGCGGTCGATCGCCGTAATCGTCCATGGCGATCGTCCAGCCGCGCTCGTGCTGAAGCATGCGTATCGCCTTGAGCACGCAGGCAACGCGGAAACGGCCGTCGACCAACACGAAGTCGGGCGTGCGTCCACCCTCGAGGCACTCCGGCGGCGGATCGGAATAGCGCCGGAACTTCTCCAGCCTGCTCGGCGACGGACTGCGCAATCCGATGGGGCGACCCCAATGTCCGGTCAACCCGATGTCGCCGTACTTGTAGGTCTGCCCGGTCGGTTGGGCCAGCCCCGCGGCGCTGATCTTCTTGCGGACGCTCTTCAAGAAGAACGGGTCGGAGTCGACGGCGATGAATTCGATTCCATTTTTCGCGGCGAGATATGTCGAGCCACCGGTTCCGTATTCGAGATACCGCTTCGAACCCTTGAGCGTCTCGAGGAAAAAGGCGAGGCCTTCGTCGCCCTTGCCGTCGGTGCCGTAAAAAAACGGACTATCGGGGACGGGGAAGTCCGTCACGCGCTGGAGAACGAGAAATTTTAGGGTTCCAGCAATACTCACGCGGTTCTCCTGCTGAAGGCGATCGAATGTCGGCACAGCCTACTCGATACGCAGCGCGCTCGCCTCCAGGGGCCGGGTAATGGCCCGGCACAGGGCGGATCGTCACTTCGGCCGGTGTCACCGCGACCCGCCGCGTCAGTCGGCAACCGCGCCGGGCCGGCGTCCGGCGGTGCTCCCAGCAACTTCACGACATCATTCGTGGCCAGCGCAAATGATGCAACTCGCAGCAGCTGGCTTGTAACCATGGCGAGTTTGCGGTTCCATCTAGTTCGGAAAATAATCCGCTATCGCAGAGCACGGACCGGAAAACGGCCGACACCGCCAGTCAAAAGGATTGTCAGCGTGATATCAGCTTGTACTGAAAGCTACTGAGCTGTCCACGCCTGAAGCGGGCACCCGCCGCTCCGTCAAGACACTGGTGTCGTTGCTCTTCGTCTACGGCGGCCGGGCCGCGGGCCTGCTGTGGACGCTGGCGATGATCCACCAGCTCGGCATCAGCCAGTACGGCTTGTACAGCCTGGGCTTCGCCGTCACATCGGTGCTGGCCCAGACCCTGAACAACCCGTACGTGGTAAGGGCCGCACGCGAACCGGAGGAGGACTTCGTCCGGGAGCGGATGGGCCGCTATCTGCTCGGTGTGGCACTGATGGTGATCGCACAGGTCTTCCTGCCGATCAACTACATCCTCTGGTTCGGCATCCTTGCGGCGGGCGGCGAGTTGTGTGTCGGCGCGTACAAGGCGCGCGCGCTGCGCGAAGGCGACCCGCACCGCACCTCCAGGATCGACACCAGCAGGCAGGTCGGCAGCGTCGTCGCCGGCTGCGCGTACCTGTTCGGCACCCACATCGTGGGGATGGGCGAGCCGACGCTGTTCGGCGCGAGCGTCGCCTACTGCGTGCCCTACGTCGTGATCGCCGTGCTCGCCGCGTTCACCGTTCGCGGCCACCGCCCGCAGTGGCCGGGTCCGATCCGGACCATCCTCGTGCTCTCGGGTGAGATGCTCGGCACCGCGGCGTTCCTTCAGGGCGACATTCTGCTTCTGGGCTGGCTCACCGACACCACGGTCGTCGGCTATTACAACTTGACCTGGGTGCTCGCGTCGGCCATCGGCTATGTCGGCCAGGCGTTCGGTGCGACATTCACCCAGCCGCTGCGGGACAGCGGTGGCGACGTGAAGACCGGGCCGCCGCTGCGCCTCACGGCCGCAATAGGTTTGGGCGGCGGACTGATCGTGCTCGTCGTCGGTATCGTGCTGTTGTTCACGCCGGTGCCGCGTCAGCTCGCCATCGCGATGATCGTCATGTCGGCGTACGCCACGTTCCGCACGATCATCATGGTCTTCACGTTCATCCTGTACGCCCAGCGGCGCGACGTGATCCGCCTGACGTCAGTGATCGCCCTGCTGCCGATCAAGTTCGGTCTGCTCGCTGCCCTCGCACCCTCCCTAGGAGCGGTCGGCGCCGCGATCGCCACCTCCGTCAGCGATCTACTGCTGTTGGTGATCTTCACGATGGCCATCTACGGGAGGAGGTGGAATGCCAAAGGCGACGTTCCTGTTGTCGAAGGATCCGGTGACCGAGCGGGCGGGTGACGTCGAACTCGGTCGGCTGATGATGCGGCTCGCAGCCGACGCCTACGACGTCTCGGCGATCTGCCTGTCAACCGAGGTGGGTTCGGCAGAGCTACCCGGCGGGATTCCCGTAACCCGGATTCCCAAGCCGAGGGTCCGACCCGCGCAGTTGCTCACCGACGCGGTCCGCAAGCGGCGCAGCCTCGTTCACGTTCGCTTCGACACCGGGCCGCTGGTGGCAGCCATCGACGCCGCCGATTCGGACGTGTTCGTCGCCGAACACAGCTACATGGCCGAATCGTTCCTGCGCAGCAACAAGTTTCGCAAGTCGACACTGATCGTCAATACGAACGTCAGCGAGGCGTTGGTGTGGCGCGCGACTCGCGGCACGCTGGGTCGGCTGGAGGCCCCCCGACTGCGGCGGGACGAAGTACGCATCGCCCGTGCTGCGGATGCCGTCGGGACATACGACGAACCGGAAGCGGAGTTCTATCGCGCCAACGGAGTTCCCCGTGCTCGTTGGCTCGATCTGACACTGCCACCGGTCGAGCAGGTCGATGTGTCGGCGTCACCCCGCCGGCTGGTGTTCATGGGCCTGCGTGACTGGCCGCCGAACCAAGAGGCGTTCCTCTATGCGCTGCGGCTGTGGCCGCGGATCGCCGCGGGCATCCCCGACGCGGAGTTGTGCGTGATCGGGAAGAAGAAGCCGGGTGCCGCCGACCCGGAGTATCCCGACGGCGTCCGCGACCTCGGTTTCGTCGACGATCTGCAGGAGTTCCTCGGCACCTGCAGGGCGATGGTGGCACCGATCAAAACCGGTGGTGGCGTCCGGGTGAAGATCCTCGACTCATTGCGGATGGGATTGCCGGTGGTGGGAACGAGTGCGGCGATCGGTGACCTCGGATCGCTGTTCGGCCTCGAAACCTTCGACGACGACCACGGTTTCGTCGAAGCCTGCAGGCGCTACCTGCTCGACCAGCAGGCTGCCGTCGAGGCCGCGGACCGGCTCTACGAAATCAACAGGCGTCGTTGGGACGAGCGACGGCCGCACCGCGCTGTGGAAGCGCTGCTGCGCGCCGAAGCGGTCGCGGCCTAGCGGCGCTTACGTAAGAACCACCTTGACGCCGACGAACGGCGCCCATGTGATGTAGCCGTGCTCGAAATCCATTCTCGAGGTACTGCTTTGGGTGTACTTATCGCTTGTCGCCAAGCCCAGCTGCGGCACGTAGGCGGCAGCCATCTGGCCGTCGAGCCAGTGCGCGCCGGTCGCCTGCGACCACCACGCCTTGGTGCCGTTCTCGAATTCCTGCATCCCATTGGTGAATTGGGTGGTCGGCGCCAGCTTCTTGGGTAGCAACAACTGTGCGATCTGGCTCGGCGAGACGATGAACGAACCTGCCTTCGGCGTCTCGTACAGCGTGCTGACCGAACGCATCTGCGCCCAGACCGTCGGAGTCGCGCGGAAGACCGGGCTGAGCACCTCGCCGAGAGCCGGACTCGTCTGCTTGGAGAACCGGGTGAACTCCACCGACTTGCCCGGTGCGAACAGCATGATCTGCTGGGCGGGCTTGGGCGTCCAGTCGCTGTGGTAGACGCCGAAGGTGTCTTGCGCGTCGGTGCTGCCGGTGGCGCGATCGCGTGTGGTGTAGATCAGCAGGGGTCCGGTGTAGGGCATTTCCTGCCATTTGGACAGAATGTCTTTGATGAATGCGCCCTGATCCGTCTCGCTGACCTTCGATGTCGGCTCGCCGTATTCGGTGCACCAGATCTTCTTGGCGCTGTCGCCATTGGCGACCATCGCCTGCCGCATTCCGATCAGCTGATTGACCGGGGAATTAGCGATGGGCACGCCTTCGGAGAACTTCAGGGTGTAATGGTATGGGTGGAATGACAGGGCGTCGAAATTCCCTTTGGCGCCCGCGGCATACATCTCATTTACGAATCGGACCGGATTGATGGTCGCGCTGCCGAAGTCGATAACCGCGCCGAGTACACCACCGATGATCGTCACCGACGGATCTACGGCCTTGATTTTCGGATAAGCGGCCTTGAGCAGATCGGTGTAGCCGGCGGGGTCGGGAGTCGGCGTGTAAAAGGTGATCGCGTTGGGCTCATTCCAAATCTCGTACGCCGCGATCTTTCCCTGGTAGCGCTGCGCCACCTTCGCGGCGAAGTCGGCGTAGACGTCGGGCGATGCCGGCCGACCGCTCAGTGGCCGGCCGCCGGGTGCGACCGCCCAGGACGGAGTGGAGTTGATGAAACCCATCACCGCCAGGTTTTTCGCGACTGCGGCGTTGACGACCTTGTCGACGTTGGCCCAATTGAGGGTGCCGCCGCGGATGGGCTCGACTCCGGCCCACGGGATCATCACGCGAACGGTGTCGACCTTGGTCAGTGCCCACTTGGCGGCCGTCTTGTCGACATCGGCCTGCGTCATCCCATAGGTGTCGGCGTCGGCAAAACCGATTGTTGTCGGCAACGGATTAATTGCGGCAACGTCAAAAACGTTTACTCGTCGCGGTTTGTCCGAGGGTATTACGGCGGCTATCGCGATGACGCAGACAATCGCAATGGCGACAGCGACAGTGACGGTAAAGAAGGTGCGGTGAGATCCCCAATATTGCGCGCGTCGCACGAGTGAGTCTCCAAGTCTTCTTGGCGAGGAGTGATGGTGGATTCCGATCTTGATTCACGGCTAGTTTGAGGCATGCCATAGCCATTTCACAGGTTCGCAGCGATTGGGCGTGTCGCAAAAGAATGTCGTTGCCGGGTACTCGGATTGCCATGGCGCACGAAACGCATTTCCAGCAAATTCGAGATCGTTGACTGGATCGCGGAATCGGCTCGGGACCGAGTTGTCACAGTTCCCTCGTTGGTACCACCGTTAACACGTGCACCAAGTTAGCCGCAATCGTTTCCCGCGCCGGTCGGCAAATTTCGCAGCGACGCGTCCAGCTGGCGGATGAGTTCTCCGACCCGCCCGCCGTCGGCCGGGGCGGCCGGATAGCGCCTCAGCACGTCCACCACGATCGGGTTCGCAAGAATCCGTGCCTGCGCGATGCGATGGGCACCGACGGCAGGATCGGCTCCACCCGTGAGTTCGAATGCTCGCGCGGCATGGGCTGCCGAGCCGAGGATGTGCTTGACCTGAGTGGCTTTAGCCAGCGGGTGGAGAAACGCCGCACCGGCCGCGGCGACGGCAGCGCGGGCAGCGTCGCTCGCAGCACCCTGTCCCGCATCGAGGGCCTCCTTAGCCGCCCGGTTTGCCGCCCATGCGCTTTCGCGAAGCGCCTTGCCCCGCTTGGCTCCATCCGCGAACGCCTGCGCGGCGTCGATCGCGGCGTGCGGGCGCCGATCGTCGGGCCGCTCATGTTCGAAAATCGCCAATGCAGGCTGCGCGCAGGCCGCTGCAAACCGGGCGACTTCGCGGAGTTCGGACGGGCTCAAAGAGATCGCGGGGGACTGCGCGGCCATGCTGTCATTCTTCAGCTCAGCAATCGGGCGTCGCGGTCGAATCGACCCCTGCCGGCACATGCGGTGAACACCGGCAAGAACCGATACCATGCTCGTCAGCGAACTAGCTAACAGCAATCGATCCCGAGGGGGACGCGCCGATGGCCGGCAGCAAGCGTGACGTGATTCTGTACGAGCTCAACGAAGTTCCGTGGAGCATCGTCGACTACTACGTGGAGCGTCGTCCGAAGTCGAATTTCGCCGCCCTGATAGACGGGGGCCAATCCCTCACCACCCGACATTCCGATGATCCGAAGCTGCAAGGCCTGCAGCCGTGGCGGACGTGGCCGTCGCTGCACAATTCGACGTACGACCACAATTCGTTTGACCTGGGCCAGGATCCCGCGACGTTCCGTGGCGAGCCGATCTGGGACGTCGCAGAGCGTGCTGGCCTGAGCGTGGGTCTCTTCGGCCCGCTGCAGAGCTGGCCCGCGCGACAGTTCCGGCACGGCGGCTTCTACGTGCCCGACACGTTCAGCCAGGACAGCAAGACCTATCCGGCGTCGTTGAGCAGCTTCCAGGCGTTCAACTTGGCGATGACGGGCCAGAACGGCTTCACCTCGGATGCGGCCCTGAATCCGCAATCGCTGCTGAAGACGGGCGTCGACCTGCTGCGGCAGGGGCTGACCCCGTCCTCGGCGACCACGCTGGCCACCCACCTGGTGCATGAGGTGCGCGATGAGCGCTACAAGCAACTCCGGGCGTCCATGCAGGTGCTTCCGAGTTTCGATCTGTACTGGCGGCTGCACCGCAAGCATCAGCCGAGACTGAGTGTGTTCTTCACCAACCACGTCGCGAGCATGATGCACCGGTTCTGGGGCGACGCCGTTCCCGGCTACACCGACGAGCATGAGTACGTCGCCGACGACGTGTACGGCAGCTTCATCATGACGGCGATGGATTTCACCGATCGTCAGCTGGGCCGAATCCGGAAATACATGTCGTCGCACCCGAATTCGATGCTCGTGCTGGCGGCGAGCATGGGACAGGGTCCGGTCGACCCCCGGTTCACCGACATCGGCCTGTTCGTGCTCGAGGATCACAACAAGCTGGTCTCCCGGTTGGGTCTGCCGCCTGCCGAGCTGGGGTTGACGATGTACCCGCACCTGTCGCTCGTCTTCGCCGACGAGGCGGCGGCACACGCGGCCGTCGCGCCGCTCGAGTCCGTCGTCGTGGAAGGCGTCGGGCCGTTGTTCGCCCGGTTCAGGGTCGAAGGCCGCACCGTGACGTTCGCGATCGCCAACGTGATCGACAACCCGGACGAGAGGCCGGAATCGTCGATACCGGTGCACCTCAAGCCGGCCGGCGCCGAGCGCGAAATCACGGTCAGACCAACCGATTTGGGCTTCGAGCTGAAGTCGCGTGTGGGCGGCGACAACACCGCCTACCACATCCCGGAGGGCATCATGCTGGCCTACGGGGCCGGGGTCACCCGCGATCCGTCGCGCAAGGAGGTCGACGTCCTCGATGTCGCGCCGTCGTTGCTGGCGAACGCGCTGGGCGTCGAACCCGCGGACACCATGCGCGGGGTGCCCAGCCTGTTCGAGCGGCTGCCCAACCCACGCTGACGATCGGGCATTTCGTAGCCCGACGGTTTCATTCGCTAATGGCGATTGTGTTTAACCGGTGCCTGCGGGCAGCGGCTGTACGGACTTGTCGACGTCCGGTGCCGTCGCGATTTCGCCGGGTTTCGATTCGTCTTTAGCTAGTCGGCGGTCCTGTTCGACGTAGACCATAAACGCCAGGAACATCGAGAACTGCAACGCCATCACCGGCATGTCGACAACCGACTGCGCCAAATTCATATAGACGACGGCCGTGCCGATGAACACACCGCCGAATACGGCGTTCGGCAGCGACGGGGAACGCATCGCGCGGTACCCCAGCACGCAGCCGATAACGAGGATGGCGACAAACAGCAAGCCGGTGATGATGCCGCCTCGATAGACGGTCAACAGCGGCGCATTGGATACGTAATTGAGGCTTTGGGCGGCTTGTCCGCTTCGGAATTCGGGGCGGTCCCAACCGAGGCCGAAGATCCAATGGCCGGATAGTTGGTGCGGGAAATTCTGCAATGCGGCCACGCGGTCCGACCGACCCTTGTCCTCGCTGGCGAACGAGGCCAACATGCGATCACGAATCATCGGGGTGAGGAAGACGGCGGCGGCGCCGACGCCGACAAGTCCGATCGCGATCTGGCGGTCGCGGGCACGCATGCTGTGGAACAGGAACACCAGCAGCAGCCCTGCCGCCACGCTGAACAGCGTGGCCCTACTCAGGGTGAGCAGCATGGCGGCGAACAGGATCAGGCCCATGGATACCCGAAGCCAACCGCGGAACAGGACAAGGCACATCACAAGGGCGATCGTCAGACAGAAGCCCGCGCTGTTCGGGAGCACCCAGGTCCCACCAAGGCGGATGGTCTTGCCGACGACGCCGGATCCCTCGTCGGAGTAGACGTACAACGCGGTGTTCTGCCGCAGCTCCGCGCCGACGCCGTAGCCGAAGATCTTCAGCGGTTTCAGGATCCGTTGCTGCTGGTCCACCGTCGACATCGCGATTCCGGCCAGGGCGTTGACCGTCGCCGATACCACGAAGACCCGCCCGAAGCGGGCCAGGTTCTCCCTGGACAGCCTCAGCAACGCGATGATCAGCAGGGTGGCGATGGACCACCTGACGAACGACACCAGGCTGAACAGGCTGATCCCGGTCGCCACCATCGCAATGCCCGCGGTCAGGACCAACAGCAACACCGTAATTTCGAGCCTGGTGAGCGAGCTTCGCTCGGTGCTATGAATGAGCGCGGCCAGCAGGACCCCGGCGGCGAACAGCAAATACATCGGCACGTGGACGCCGGGCAGATAACCGAACGGAATCGCGCCCATCACGATGGCCAGGCCCCAGAACAGCCACAGCGGGTGCTGCAAACCGATGTACACGCCGACGACGAACGCTAGGAGGGCCACCAGGCCAAAGGTCGCCAACCGACCCTGATTGATGACCGCCCAGACCCCCACGGGGATCGCAGCAACGGTTGCGGCGGCTAACATGTATTTGCCGAGCGGATTCCAGCGGGGCTTCACGAGGTCTATGGTGTCAGGTCGAACGACACGACACCAGCTTGCCCCGGGAAGTTCATAGACACCTCGGGTGCCACAACCCGATACCCTAGTCATTGTTTGCCGAGTTTTTCGAAAGGGCTGATCTTGGAGATCATGGATTACCTGCGCATATTTCGCAGGTTCTGGTGGCTGGTAGTGGTCCTGACGATCGTCGGCGCCGCCGCCGGCTACATAACAACGCTTTTCCTGACGCCCGAATATTCATCCACCGCACGGCTGTTCGTCGCAACTCAGAACGGCACTTCGGTCACAGAGGCATACCAGAACAATCTCTTTTCCCAAGAGCGTGTGAATTCATATGCTGGCTTGGCGACCAGCGAACAAGTGGCAGCCCGGGCGGTCGACCAGCTCAAAGCGCCAATTTCGCCGGAAGACCTCCGCGCCAAGATTGCGGCCGCACCGGAGGGCAAGACGGTGCTGCTCGATGTGATGGTCACCGACGAGAACCCGGCCCAGGCCCAGACGTACGCGAACGCCGTTGCCGATCAGCTCGTCGGACTCGTCAGCGAACTCGAAACCTCACGCCGTGGTGGCAGCCCCGCCGCGGGTGTCGTCGTCGTCGACGAGGCGAGCTATCCGACCGACGCGAACGGCCTCGGCTTCTGGACCATCTTGGGCATCGGTGCGGGTGCCGGTCTGATCGTCGGCCTCATCGCCGCCGTGCTGTGGGGCATCCTCGACAAGCGGCTGCGTGGCAGGGACGCCGTCGAGGGCACCGCGGGCACGAACCTGATCGGTGCGCTGCCTGAGGATTCTGCGCGGCCCCGCGTCGAGGTCGTCGACCTGGACGGCAACGGGCTCTACGCCGAGCGCGTCCGCGAACTGCGCACCAATCTGCGGTTCGCCGTGCCGCCCAGCGGCCGTGGCCCCGTTCGCAGCCTCGCAGTGACCAGTGCGTCGAGCGGAGAAGGCCGGACCACAACCGCGATCGACCTGGCCGCCGCACTCGCCGAGTCGGGCCGTTCGGTCGTGCTGGTGGAAGGCGACCTGCGCAACCCGGTGCTGGCCGACCGGTTGACGCTTGATCCGCAGAGCAGGCTCGGCGCGGCGGAGCGCGGTGTCAGCACGGTGCTCTCCGGTGAGCACGCGCTGCCGCAGGCCCTGATCGGCGAGGTGGCCGTTGGCGCCCATGCCATCGCGCTGCTGCCCGGCGGACCCAAGCCGCCGCGTCCCGGCGAGCTGTGGGCCAACGACCGGGCAGGCGCGCTGTTCGAGGATCTCTCGCGCGGCTTTGACTACGTGATCGTCGACACGCCGCCGCTGGGCACATATGCGGACGGCGCCAACGTCGGCGCGTTGTGCGACGGCGTCCTCCTGCTGTCCCGTATCGGGCGCACCACCAGTGCGTCGCTGCGTCGCGCGATCCACTCGCTGCAGGCCGCCAACGTCAACATCATCGGGCCGGTGGCGACCTTCGATCGGGTCAGCATGCTGAGCAAGCGCCAGCACCGCAAGCAGGTGGAGCAGGACGCCGCAGCGAACGGCGGCCAGCGCAGCAGCGACGATTCGCGCGGCGGCGGAGGAAGCGCGGATGACACCGCGGTGATCGGCTCGCAAGAAGGTCAGCTAGTCGGAACCGGCGGCCAGCGTCGTCCCAGGGCCAGGCACGGAAGCAACTGATCGTGCGCTTGCGGCTTGTTGTAGCCGTCGTGGGCGCGATGTCGATCCTTGCCGGCTGCGCCCCGAGTCCGCCGGCACCTCCCCCCGACTACAACCGTCCCCAACGGTCGCTGTTGCCGGCGTTCCCTGGCGCGACCGCGTTGCCGCCACCGAACATGGCGGCCGACGGCCCGGGGTCGCTGGTCGACGTGAAACCGTTCACCAGCAGCGTGGTCCTTCAATCGGCCAACGCGACGGCGGTACGCGTGGTCTATCGCTCGACATCGAGCACCGGTGACCCGACGGAGGTGTCGGGTGTGGTCGCGGTGCCCGCGGGCAAGCCGCCCAAGGACGGCTGGCCGATCATCTCGTTCGGGCATTCGCTGACCGGTCTTGACATGAAGTGTGCCCCCTCGATGGCCAAGGAACTCGGTGGCTATTCGTCGGCGATGGTGACCCTGCTCAATCGCGGTTACGTGGTGGTGACGTCGGACTTCCAAGGTCTCGGCATCAAGGGCCAGGACCATAACGCCGTGGACTGGACCACGCTGGGCAACAACATGATCGACGCGGTGCGCGCCGCGCGCCGGGTGTCCCCTGACACCAGCACGAAGTGGGCGGCCGACGGCAGCGGTCAGGGTGGGCTGGCGGCGTGGGCGGCGGCACAACGGGCACGCGACTACGGTGCCGGACTCAATATGGTTGGCGCCGTGGCTCTTTCGCCGTTCGCCGATCTGTCGCCGCTGGTCGACGTCGCGAACAAGGGTGCGTTGAGCCCGATGCAGGAGCGGTTGATGATGGTGCTGCTGCAGAACACGGCGGCGCACAACCCCGGCTTCGACCTCGACCTCTACCGGTCCGGCGTGGCCAAAGACAATTGGGACCTGCTGACCGACTGCGCGCCGACCGACCCTGCCGCGGCCCAGAAGATCGCGTCGCAGGTGAAGGCCGACGACCTGCGTCCGCACGACGACGCCGCGGCCAACGCGCTACGTGATCTGCTGAGCGCCAGCGCATTGCCGGGCAACTCGGGACCCGCGGCCGCGCCGGTGCTGGTGGTCTACGCCACCGACGACACCCTGGTGCCGCAGGCCGGTATCGCGCGGGCACTGAAGAACGCCTGCGCCAAGGGTGATCCCGTGGTGGTGATGAAACAGATCGGCGACACGTCGACGACGAACTATCAGATCATCCAGACCTCGCTCAGCTGGCTGACGAACCGGTTCGACGGAGTGAGGCCCACCGACGTCTGCGTGGGTGCGTCATGAGATCGCCCGCCAATGTGCCGATGGTGCGCGACTACCTTCAGATGCTGCGCAACGGCTGGATCGTGATCCTGTGCGCGACAGCGCTGTCGGTGGGCGCGGGTTGGGTGGCCTGGCAGACGTCCGACCCCGTGTACAGCTCGACCGCCAAGGTCTTCGCGACGACGAAGGGCAGCGCGACACCGGTGGATGCGTATTACGGGCATCTGAACTCGGTGTCGCGGACCCTGACGATTCAGAGTCTCGCGCGCAGCCCGCAGGTCACGATGCGCACCATCGACCAGTTGGGCCTGCAGGACACCCCGGGCGATCTGGCCAGCCACATCACCGTGGTGGTGACGAACTCGGCGCTGATGGACATCCTGGTGACGGGCGGCGACCCGACCCTGACCCGTCGCACGGCCAACGCGGTAGCGGCCAACTTGATGCAGCTGACGCGCGAGATCGGTGGCCTTGACACCTCCAACGTCGACCTCACTCTGGTGGACAGCGGCAGTGCGCCCGAACGGGTAGGTTCGATGTGGCAGTTCATGTTCCACGCGGGGGCGCTCGGTCTCGCTGTGAGCGCGGTTCTGGTGCTCGGCTACGGCCTGGTGAGAAACAAACTGCTCGGCAAGCGTCACGTCGACCGCATCGTCGGCGAGGCAGTAGCTGGAAGGGATACATGAACCGCGCTCCATTCGGAACTGCAATGGCGTGCCTGGTCCTTGTGACCGGCATCGCTCTTTCTGGGTGCAGCAAGAACGAGCCGCCGAAGCAGGAGCCGGCAGCGGCGCAGGGCATGCACCTGAACGCCGACTACACCGGCGCCGGGCAGGAGCCGGGCGCGCTGTCGGATGCCACCACCCTGCCGACCATCGACCGCAGGCTGCGCGCGGCCACATCGCTGGCGGCTCGCATCGAGTACACGTCGACCTCCGGCATCACCGGGGGGACCGAGCAGGTGACGGGCACGGTGTTCGTGCCACCGGGCAAGCCGCCGGAGGGCGGCTGGCCGGTCGTGGCCTACGCCCACGCGACGACGGGCATCGGGCCCGAGTGCGCACCGTCGCTGTCGCCGACGCTGCTGACGTCGTCGGGGATCGTGACGACGTTGGTGAAGGCCGGTTTCGTCGTGACCCTGCCGGATTACCAAGGTCTCGGGCTCGACAAGACGTACCACCCGTACCTTGACGCAACCACGGCCGGCTACAACGTCATCGACGCGGTGCGCGCAACCCGCAAGCTCGTCCCCGAGGCATCGATTCGCTGGGTGGCACTTGGTCTTTCGCAAGGCGGACAGGCGACCTGGGCGGCCAACGAACTGGCCGCCAACTACAACGGCGGGCTGGCGCTGCTCGGCACCGTCAGCCTTTCGCCGTCCGCTGACATCACCGGCTTCGCCGATGCCGCGGCCGCGGGCCAGCTGACGCCTGAACAGGCGCCCGCACTGCCATTGATCTTGTCGTGGCTGAAGAAGGCCTACCCCGATCTCAACCTCGACGACTACCGGCGCGGCATCGTCGCGGACAAGTGGGACACCCTGTTGGCGTGCTCGGGTCCGAAGGCCGCCGAGCGCGACAAGATCACCGATCAGATCACCCCCGACGATCTGCGGCCGAGCTCGCCTGCGGCCGTCGATACGCTGCGCGGCTATCTGCAGAAGATGAGTCTTCCGCAGGGGCCCACCGCAGCGCCGATGCTGGTGATCTATGGCGGTAAGGACAACCTGGTGCCCTCGCCGTGGACCGATAAGGCGCTCACGGCCGCCTGCGGCATGGGTGACGTCATCGACATCCTGACGCAGCCGGACAAGGGGCACAACGACATCGACGTCTCCTCGGCGTTCGGCTGGATCAACGACCGCTTCAAGGGCGTCCCAGCGCCGAACAGCTGCCTGTCCTTTACCGCCGCGCAACGGCTGGGCAGCACCGCCGAACAAGGTCTCGGCGAAGAAGACCAGCAACAGGGTGACGGGGAGCCTCCCGCGTGACCGTCGAGCCGAAGCCCACGACCGCCGCCTCTGCGCAGGCCGGCGGTCGGCATCGTCGCGAAGAGGTGGCGGCCGAAGCGGCCCCCGCGCCGCCGACAACCCCCGCGCGGATCATCGGACTGGACGGCGCGCGTGGACTTTCCGCGGTCGGCGTGGCGGTCATGCACGTCGCGGGCAACTTCTCGCCGCATGCGGCGGCGAGCACCAAGATCACGCTCGTGGGCATGAGCCTGATCTTCTTCTACGTGCTCAGCGGCTTTCTGTTGTTCCTGCCCTACGTCCGGAAGTTGACCGAAGACCCTTCCGTCGCAACGATTCCCAGCACGAAGAACTTCGCGATCCACCGGTTCGCCCGCATCGTGCCCGGCTACTTGGCGATCTTCCTGCTCTGCAACTACGTGTTCCAGGTCGTCTACGTCGACAACCCGGCGCTGCAGCCGATCGGCACCGACAAGGGCACCGGCATGATCACCGACCCCTGGCAGTTGCTGGCCAACCTGACGCTGGTGCAGACATACATTCCCAAGTACGCGCTTACCGGACTCAACCCATCCTGGTCGCTGACGCTGGAGTTCGCGTTCTACGTGTCGCTGCCGCTGCTCGGCTATCTCCTCTTCGCGACACGTAAGCGGTCGTCGATGCGGCCGATGCGGGTAGCGCTCATCGCCCCGATCATCCTGATCGCCATCGGGTTCATCGGAAAGGCGTTGGCGCCGTTGGTTGTTGCGCACTTCGGCATCACCGATCCCGAGCTCATGCAGTGGGGGCCCAACTGGGTCGCGGTCTACATGCGAAGCTTCCTGGCCAACGCGGACAACTTCGCATTCGGCATGCTGGCCGCGATGCTGATGGTGGCGATGGAGCAGAAGACGATCAAGGAGCGGATCAGCCGTCGGGTCCGGCTGTACTCGGCCATCGGTATCGTCGTCTCGCTGGTGGGGTCGCTGGTATTGATCGCCGCCGGAAACCTGTTCGGCCTCAGCGGAATTGCGCTGGCATCGGCACTGGTGATTCTCGTCATCGTCGCGCCGCTGGCGCGTGGGCAGCGGTCGGGGCTCGGGGAGGCGCTTGAGCTGGCCCCGTTCCGCTACGTAGGCAAGGTCTCGTTGTCGCTTTATCTCTTGCACTTTCCGATCATGTTGATGATGTACCGGTTCGGCCTGTTGGCAGGTGACTCGATGCTCGGGATGGTCACCAACATCGCGACCGTGCTGGCCGTGACGATGGTGGTGTCCACGGTGACGTACTACGCCGTTGAGCAACCTGCGATGAACATCGCGAGGCGCTACCGGTATCGGTGGCGCTGATGCGCAGGCTCGCCGTCGCCGTGGCCGCCGGCCTCGGGGTCGCTCTGGTCGCCGCGTCGGTCACTGTGGCGTGGGTCTTCGGACCCGACATCATGAACCACTTCAAGGACACATCGGCGGAGTCGACACAGATTCCGACCGCCCAAATCGGCGGTTCGCAGCCTGGGTCACTCGTCAGTGCGACGACGATGCCCCAACTCGACAAGGATCCCGACAGCGGGCTGTGGAACTCCGCGCGCGTGCTGTATCACTCCACCAGCGGTGACACCGGAGAATCGACGGTGGTGTCGGGAACGGTCTTTACCCCCAAAACCCCTGTGCCACAGGGCGGCTGGCCGGTCGTGGCGTTCGGACACGGAACCGTGGGCATTGATGAGCCATGCGCGCCGTCGCTGTCGCCGTCGCTTCTCAACATGACGGTCTGGGTCGTCGCGCTGATCCGTAAGGGCTATGCGGTCGCGTTCACCGATTACCAAGGCCTTGGCGCGCCGGGGGTGCACCCGTACACCGACAACAGGACCGAGGGGCTGAACGTCATCGATTCCGTTCGTGCGCTGCGGCACACGTTCCCTGATGTGTCCAACCGGTGGGCCGCCTTCGGCGGATCGCAGGGCGGGGGAGCGGTGTGGGCCGCCGATGAACAGGCGGCGACCTACGCGCCCGAGCTCGACCTCGTCGGAGTGGTCGCGATGTCACCGGCCGCCGATGTCAGCGGAATCGTCGACAAGGCAATGAGTCAGACGCTCACCACCGATCAAGCGCCTGCGTGGTTCCCGTTGGTGGAGGTGCTGGGCCGGCTGCATCCCGATTTCAATCGCGACGACTACCGCAGTGGTGCGGCGGCCAAGTATTGGGACATCCTGACGTCGTGTTCGGGCCCGAAATCGCTGGACCGCAACGCCGCGGCCGCCGAGCTCAAGGATTCCGATCTGATGCCGCGCTCACCGGAAGCTGCGGATCGGATGCGTGCGCTCCTCAAACAATGGGCCCTGCCGCAAAAGCCGGTCTCTGCGCCGCTGTCGATTCTGTACGGCGGTAAGGACACTCTGATCGATCCGCAGTGGACCACCGACTCGATCGCACGAGCCTGTGCACTCGGCGGTCCGATCGTGTGGGATCTACAGCCGGACAAGAATCACGGCAGCGTCGACATCAGCAACCAATTCGATTGGCTGGCGGATCGTTTCGCGGGTAAGCCGGTGGCCAGTGAGTGCCCGTAGGAATCCCGACGGTGATAGTCCGTTGTGGCGGCGCGCGCTGACGGAGGCGAAGTCGGTCGTCAAGCGCAGGCTGGCGCCCGCGGGCAGCCGGGTCGAACCGCCGGAGGCGCCCTATCTGATCGTGCCGGTGCTCGGACAGTCCAATGCGGTCGGGATGGGCCTCGGCCTCGACCTCGAAGGTCTCGACCGGCCCGATCCGCAGGTGCATCAGTGGGCGATGTGCGGGCCGTCGAAGGGCACCGCGATTCTGGCCGTCGACCCGCTGCTGCATGAAATCCCTGCCGGCGGTGTGGGATTCGGAATCACCTTCGCCAAACACCTAGCGGCCGAAACGGGGCGGGCGGTGCTGCTGATCCCTGGGGCGCGCGGCGACACGTCGTTCACCCCGAAGAACGGCTGGACGTGGGACCCGGCCGACACCCGCACCCGCAGGAACCTGTACCGCAACGCGATCGCCGCGACTGACGCGGCGCTCGCCCGTTATCCCGGCAGTAGCGTCGCCGCGATCCTGTGGCATCAAGGCGAGACAGATGTGCCCCTGATGGCGGCGCCGGTGTATGAAACGAAGCTCGACTCGGTGATCGACGGCCTGCGCGGCAGGTACGGTGCCGAGCTGCCGTTCCTGGTCGGCCAGATGGTGGGCGAGGAAATGGAACTCAGCGGTAAGGACTACGGCCCGATCAATGCCGTGCACGCCGACACGCCAAACCGTCGGCCGCGTGCGGCGTTCATTCCCGGCGCCCGTTCTTCGATCAACGGCGGAACCGATCGGCACTACAACGCCGCGGGTCAGCGGGAGATGGGGCGGGCGATGTGGTTGGCATACCGCACGATCGCGGTGGATGACCTGGCCGACTATGGTGCTCAGTGATCTTCGGCGCGCGGCAGTCGTCGTTGCCGCCATCGTCGTCGCAGTGACAGTGCTGATGGGGATATCGGGCGTCGCCCTTTTCAGAAACGCCAAAGTTGATCCGCTGCAGCGGGCTGACGCGGTGGTGGTGCTCGGCGGCGAACACGACGGACGTGAGGATTACGGCATCGAGCTGGCGCGCAGTGGCTGGGCTCCCACGGTGGTGATCTCGGACGCCTATCCGAAAAACGATCCCGTGATGGAACGGGTGTGCAAGCCCCAGCCGCCGATCCAGGTGATCTGCGCGCGTGCGCCGCAGCTGAATACCCGTGGCGAGGCGCAGATGGTGCAGCGGTTGGCGGCCGACCGATCCTGGACCAAGATCATCGTGGTCACCTGGCGGTACCACCTGCCAAGGGCGAGGTTGATTTTTCAGCAATGCTTTTCCCCCAATTCAGCCGCGGTTGTAATGGAAGCGGTTCCGCGCCGATACGACTACTCGCTGGCGCGCTGGCAACTCATCTACGCGTATCAATACGCCGCATATGCGAAAGCTGAGGCGATGGGCGATTGCAAATCTGTTGAGGCCCCTTCTTCGACGGACGCGGCCGGCTAATGGCGCAGGTACGGTAGCGGAATGCCCCACTCGGAACCGATGGCGCTTGCCCCCATCTCGCTGTTGAGCGGTTGGGCGCCGTTAGCGCTGCAGGTCATTGCCGCCGTGGTGCTGGTTTACGCGGTCGGCTGGCGCACGCGGCGGTGGCGCCTCATCTGGTTGCCCGTCGCTCTGGTGGTGGGCCTGATCGCGGCAGCGCTGACGTACTGGTACATCCAGTGGTCCGACCTGTCCAGCGGCCGCCTTGCGCCGTACTACTTCTGGATCTGGGTCGTGTTGGGCGGGGTCTCGCTCGCGGTGCTGATCCTTGGTTGGCGCAATACCAATTGGTGGCGACGCAGTGCGTCGGTGGTCGCCGTTCCACTGTGCCTGCTGTGTGTCGCGGTGGCGCTGAACATGTGGACGGGCTACGTGTCGACGCTGCAGACCGCCTACGACCAACTCGCGGGCAGGCCGGTGGCCGGCCAGACCGACGCGGCGGGCGTGAAGGCGATTCAGGACAAGGGCGGTATCCCCGACAAGGGGACCGTGATGACGGTGACCATCCCGGACAACGGATCCGGTTTCAAACACCGCGATGAGGTGGTCTACCTGCCGCCCGCGTGGTACGCCAGTAACCCGCCTCCAAAACTTCCGGTCGTGATGATGATCGGCGGCGTGATCGGCCGTCCTGGTGACTGGCTGCGCGCGGGCGACGCTCAGAAAACTCTCGATGACTTCGCGGCCAAGCACGGCGGCAATGCGCCGGTGGTGGTGTTCGTCGACGTGCTCGGCGCGTTCCTGAACGACACCGAGTGCGTCAACACCGCTCGCGGCAACGCCGCCGATCACCTGACCAAAGATGTTGTGCCCTACATGATTTCAAAGTTCGGCGTGAGTGCGGATCCGGCCAATTGGGGCGTCGCCGGCTTCTCGATGGGCGGCACATGCGCGGTCACGCTCGCGATGAAGTACCCGGAGTTGTTCAGCGCATTCATCGACATCGGTGGGGACTTGTTCCCGCGTGACGGCGGAGGAAGGGACGAGACGATCGCCCGGCTGTTCAACGGTGACGAAGAGGCGTTCAAGTCGTGGGAGCCGGCCAGCGTGATCCAGGCGCACGGGCCTTATCCGGGGACGGCCGGGTGGTTCGTCGTGGGAGAGCAGGTCCCGAACATGTACCGGCCGCCCGATCCGAATCCCGGCTCCGCTCCGCTGCCGGAGCCACCGGCCAATCCCAGTGACCATGCCGCGGCGGCGCAGTATCTGTGCGAGTTGGCCAGCGACTACGGCGTCGAGTGTGCCGTGGTGTCCGATCCCGGCAAGCACGACTGGCCATCGGCGGCCAGCGCGTTCCCCATCACGCTCCCGTGGCTGGCGGGCAGGCTCGGCACGCCAGGGGTGCCTGCGCAGCCCATGCCCGGCGCCCCGGGGTCGTCGTAATGCGGTCAGGAATTTCACAGGTGGTCCATAGAGGGCTCCAGAGAGGCCGCTGACGGCCTCCCAGCGATCACCCCACGCGGGGTCTGTCATAGCGCGAATTCGACAACCGCCGGGCTGTGAGCGTGTCGCTGGGCAATGCTTTTTCTGGCCGTCGATGCCGCTTCGTAATACGGCTCGGTTCACGCTACTATTGGCTCGCCTCACTGCGGTCGAAGGTTATCTACGCCGATCAAAACGCTGAGAGCGGCAAAGTAGCCGTCCAAGCGGATTGTGATTGACCAGCGTCTTTTCCGGTTCGCTCAGCGAACTCTTGACAGTAGTGCAATAGTTATCCAGTGGCCGCTATGATCGGCCGGGGCTACCGATTCTTAGCAAACGGAAGGTACGCACTGCTGTGACCGCGGTTGAGACATTTCTCGCGCCGACCGAGTCGCCTGCGACGGCTGTCACCCTGGCATCTCGTACGAACTGGCAACGGCGATATCGGCTGTCGCTGATCGTCACCGACGTCATCGTGGTCGCGCTCGCGCTGGTGTGTGGTCAGATGGTCCGCCTCGGCCAGCCGTTCACCAAGTTCGACCTGGCAATGGCCTATTACACGTTGGCGTCGCTGATCGTCGGCACGATTTGGCTGACGCTGCTGGCGGCCTACCGCACCCGCTCGCCGCGAATTATCGGCGCGGGTGTCGAGGAATACCGGCGCGTTTTCTCCGCCACCCTGGCGACCGTCGGTGTCATTGCCGTCGGGCTGATGATCTTCCGCCCGGAATATGCGCGCGGATATCTCGCTGTCGCACTTCCACTCGGCCTCTTCGCGCTTCTTTTGGGTCGCAGCCTGTGCCGTCGCGTGCTGGCGACGCAGCGTCGCAGGGGCAAGGCATTGATCTCCGTGCTCGCGGTCGGCGACCCGCGCGCGGTGCGAAGTCTGGTTCAGTGTCTGTCTCGTGAGGTCTGCTACGGGTACTCCGTGATCGGCGTGTGCCTGACCGGCCGCGGCACCGGAGGGACGATCGAGATCCCGGGTGCGGGCACTCTGCCGGTGCTGGGAGACGAGAACGACGTCGAACGCGCCATCATCGAGACCGGCGCCGACACCGTCGCGCTTACCGCCACCGAGCATCTCGGCCCCGAAGGCATCCGCGAATTGTCATGGCAGCTGGACAAGCTCGGCGTCGACCTCGTGGTGTCCCCGGGTGTCGTCGATGTCGCCGGCCCGCGGCTGACCATGCAGCCGGTGTCCGGCCTTCCCCTCATCCACGTCGAGAAGCCGCAATACAGCGGCACCAAGCGGTTGCAGAAGCGGGCGTTCGACATCTGCGTCTCGATGACCGTGCTCGCCGGCGCGCTGCCGGTGATGTTGCTCGCGGCGCTGGCCGTCAAGCTGACCAGCAGGGGACCGGTGTTCTACCGCTCCGAGCGCATCGGCCTGGACGGCAAGCCGTTCCAGATGATCAAGTTCCGCACGATGATCGACGGCGCGGACAAGCAGGTCGGCGCGCTGGAAGCGCTCAACGAAAGCGCGGGCGGCGTGCTGTTCAAGATCCGCGAGGATCCGCGGGTCACCAGGGTCGGCCGAGTGCTGCGCCGCTACAGCATCGACGAGCTGCCTCAGTTCTTCAACGTGCTGCGCCGCGACATGAGTGTCGTCGGGCCGCGGCCGCCGCTGCGCCGCGAGGTCGACACCTACGACTACCAGGTGCGCCGCCGCCTACTCGTGCTGCCGGGCATCACCGGGCTGTGGCAGGTCAGTGGTCGCTCCGATCTGACGTGGGAGGACTCGGTCCGGCTGGACCTCTCCTACGTGGAGAACTGGTCGATCGCCAACGATCTGCTGATCGCAGCGAAGACGGTCCGCACAGTGTTCGCGGGCACCGGCGCCTACTAGCGCTTGCGCGGCGTTCAGCAAATTCCAAGGTTCATTGCACGCGCTCACCTGTGGCCTACGCGGGACGGCTAAATTAACGCCTTGGCAAACGCCAGGAAATCGCAAGCTCACATTGCACTCGATCGGCTTGCAATAATCGCCGTCGATGGCTGACAACGACGTACCCCCTCCTCTTGACGCGGTATCGCTGCGGGATGCCGTCGCGGGCCCCGGCCTGCAATGGAGACGACTGGACGTCGTCGAGCGCACCGGATCGACCAACGCGGATTTGCTCGCTCGCGCTGCGGCAGGAGAGGACATCGCAGGTGCGGTGTTGATCGCCGAACAGCAGACGGCAGGGCGTGGCCGCAGCGGCCGGGTGTGGTCTTCCCCTGGGGCACAGCTGACGATGTCGGTCGGCGTCGACCCCGGCGCTGTACCGCCCGACGCGTGGGGCTGGCTGCCGCTGGCCACTGGAGTGGCCGTGGTGGACGCGGTGGCCGCCGTCGCCGGTGTCGAGGCAGGGCTGAAGTGGCCCAACGACGTGCTGGTCGACGGCCGCAAGCTGGCGGGCATCCTGACCGAGGTCGCTGCGGCGCAGCGGTTCATCGTGGTCGGCATCGGCCTCAACGTGACGCTGCGCGATGACGAGGTGCCCGACGCGGAGGCCACGTCGCTGCTGACCCTCGCCAACGAGGTGCCCGATCGGGCTCGGCTCGTCCGGGTGCTGCTGCAGAAATTGGCCACCCGCTTCGAGAGCTGGCGCGCAGCGGGCGGGACCGACGACGGTCTGATCGCGGACTACCGCGCGCGCAGCGTGACTCTGGGTTCGGCTGTGCGCGCGATGCTGCCCGGCGGGCGCGACGTGCTCGGTGTCGCCCGCTCGATTGACGAGCAGGGCCGCTTGCACATCGATACGGACGCCGGACCCGTCGCGGTCTCCGCAGGCGACGTGGTGCACCTGCGCTGAGATCGGCGCGCGGCGTTCGTGATCCGACGACGTGAAGGTTGGTCAGGTAGGTTGTGCCGCGGGTCTTCGACACATTGCTGACAACCGAATCCAAGGGAGGCGCATGCGCCGTAAAGCGCTGTTGGCCGGTGTGGCGCTCACTCTTGTGGCGGGGATCGCGGCAATCGTGATGTTGCTTCCTTATCTCCAGCCGTCGGCCATCAAGTTCCTTGACCTCTTTCCGTCCTCAGGCGGGGCACCGGCTCATGTGGCCACGGCGGACGTGACGGACGCCGGGCCGGGCAGCCTGGTGTCGGCGACGACGATGCCCGGGGTCACTCGCACGTTCGCGGGCAGGGGCATGGAGGCGGCCAGGGTGCTGTACCGGTCCACCTCGGGCGACACCGGAGCGCCGACGGTGGTGTCGGGTTCGGTGTTCGTGCCGAAGGGCAAGGCGCCGGAGGGCGGCTGGCCGGTCGTCGCATTCGGGCACGGCACGCTGGGCATCGACAACGAATGCGCGCCATCGCTTTCGGAGGACCTGTCGGGCTATATCGGCGTGGTGAAGGTGCTGACCAAGCTCGGCTACGCGGTCGCCTTTCCCGACTATCAAGGACTCGGCGCCAAAGGCGTTCACCCGTATGCGGATTCGAAGACCGCGGGCCTCAACATGATCGATGCGGTGCGTGCGCTGCACCGGACCTTTCCCGACATCTCCAACAAATGGGCGGCGATGGGCGGATCGCAGGGTGGTGGCGCGGCGTGGGCGGCTGACGAACAGGCCACCAGCTATGCGCCGGAGCTGACGCTGGTTGCCGCCGCTGCGACGTCGCCGCCGACCGATCTCTCCGACCTGGTCGACAAGGCCCAGGAGGGCAAGCTGACCACCGAGCAGGGCGCGGTGATGCAGGCGATCATCGAATCGCTCGCTCGGCTGCACCCGGACCTCGATCGCGACCTGTACCGCCACGGCACGGCCAAGGAGTTCTGGAACGCCATGTCCGCATGCAGTGATGACACCGCATACCTGCGCGGAGAAGCGATCAAGCGGCTGGGGCCGAACGACTTCACGCCGGACACCGCCGACGCCGCGATCCACCTGCGCGATCTGCTCAAGCAATGGGCCCTGCCGCAGAAGCCGCTGTCCGCGCCGCTGTACGTCTGGTACGGCGGCCAGGATCCCTTTATCGATGCCGCCTGGACGAAAGCCGGGATCGAGCGAGCGTGTGAGACGGGTGGCACGGTCACCATCGACTTCGACCCCAACGGCGGCCACAACCCGCCCACGGGCGATGTGGTGCTCGCCTGGCTGGCCGACCGCTTCGCAGGCAAACCGGCGACCAACGACTGCAAGTCGGGGTAAGTCCCGCTCGCCGGCGGTGTGGCTGGGTAGAGTCGCAGCCGTGGGCTACCCGGACAATGTTCTCGCCGGCGACGAGCGGGTCGTGCTGCACCGTCATCCGCACTGGAAGCGGTTGATCGGCGCGGTGCTGATCCTGTTGGTGGTCACCGCCTTAGCGGCCTTCGGCGCCGGGTACGTCAATCAGACGAACTGGGATCCCACCGCACGCAACGTGGTGCTCATCGTCATCGGAGTGATCTGGCTGGTGATCGTCGGATGGCTCACGGTGTGGCCGTTCCTCAATTGGTGGACAACACATTTCGTCATCACCGATCGTCGGGTGATGTTCCGGCACGGTCTGCTGACCAGATCGGGCATCGACATTCCGCTGGCGCGGATCAACAGCGTCGAGTTCCGGCACGGTTTGCTGGACCGGATGCTGCGCACCGGCACCCTGATCATCGAGTCAGCGTCGCAGGATCCCCTTGAGTTCCACGACATTCCGCGCGTGGAGCGGGTGCATTCACTGCTGTATCACGAAGTCTTCGACACCCTGGGCTCGGAGGAGTCCCCGAGCTGAGCAAGTCGGCGCCCGCGCCGGGTCGGTCGACGCAGCGGAGTCACAGTGCTGTCTTTGTGCGCGCGCTCGACATGGTCTTCCATCACCTCGGCGATGCCGCCTGCGGTGAACGCGGACTCGACGGCCTTCTCCGGGTCGCGACCGAACTCGTCGGGGAACACCCACCGGCGGAACGCCCAGAACCTGAACGCCATCTGCAGCAGGTTGCCGATGACGTACGCGGAGACGAAGTCCGCGATGTTCTCCACCGTCAGCGACACCTCGGGCACGCGCAGGTGCATGACGTAACTGGAGAACCACAGGGGCGCCATCGACAGCAGCACACCGACGCCGCTGAACGCGAAGAACAGCAGCGCCTCGTGATGGCGCTCGCGGCCGCCCCGGTTCTGGAAGCTCCACTCCCGATTGAGGATGTACGACGCGATCACCGCGACGATGCCGGCGATGATCTTCGCCGTCACCGGCTTGGGCTCCAGCACCGTCAACTTGAGCGTGTAGAACACTGCCGAGTCGATGATGAAGGTGCTGGCGCCCACAATGGCGAACTTGATCAGTTCGTGATGCCGCTCGAAGTACGGCCGGATCGGGCCGGGCAGCCGTGCGATCGTGGCATCAGTGAAGGACACAACAGCGCAGTCTACGGAAATCGGGCAGGGGACGCGTACCCGTGCAGGTCACGGCCGGTAAACCTGCTGATTACCGCCATGACAACATATTGCTGTGCCGCGTAACCCGAACTCGCCACCCGTCGTGACCATGGTCGGTGGTGGGCAACTGGCCAGGATGACCCATCAGGCGGCGATTGCGCTGGGTCAGACCCTGCGTGTGCTGGCCGCCAGCCCGGACGACCCGGCCGCGCAAGTCAGCCCCGATGTGGTGATCGGTGCGCACACCGATCTGGAGGCGCTGCAGAAGGCAGCGGCTGGCGCGGCTGCGTTGACCTTCGATCACGAGCACGTGCCGACCGACCTGCTCGAGAAACTGGTCGCCGACGGCGTGAACGTGGCGCCGCCGCCGTCCGCCCTCATCCACGCTCAGGACAAGCTCGTGATGCGTCGGCGCCTCGAGGCGCTCGGCGCGCCGGTGCCACGGTTCGCGGAGGTGTCCGACATTGCCGATGTCGACGCGTTCGCCGACCGGGTCGGCACTGACCTCGTGGTCAAGACGGCGCGCGGCGGTTACGACGGCCGTGGTGTCACCCTGGCCCGTGATCTGGCTGAGGCGCGTGATGTCGCGGGCCGTTATCTGGCCGACGGCGCGGCGGTGCTGCTCGAAGAGAAGGTCACGATGCGCCGCGAATTGGCGGCACTGGTGGCACGGTCCCCGTTCGGCCAGGGTGCGGCATGGCCGGTGGTGCAGACGGTGCAGCGCGACGGCATCTGCGTCGAGGTGATCGCGCCCGCTCCGCAGCTCGACCCCGAATTGGGCAGCGCCGCAGGGCAGCTCGCGCTGCGGCTGGCGGACGAGCTCGGCGTGGTAGGCGTGCTGGCGGTCGAGCTGTTCGAGACAGTCGGCGGTCGGCTCGTTGTCAACGAACTGGCGATGCGTCCGCACAACTCCGGGCACTGGAGCATGGACGGCGCGCGTACCGGTCAGTTCGAGCAGCACCTGCGGGCAGTGCTCGACTATCCGCTCGGCGACACCTCGCCGATCGCGCCGGTTACGGTGATGGCCAATGTGATTGGCGCGCAACAGACCCCGGCGATGAGCATGGACGAGCGTCTGCATCATCTGTTCGGCAGGCTGCCGGAAGCCAGGGTGCATCTCTACGGCAAGGGGGAACGCCCGGGCCGCAAGATCGGACACGTCAACATTCTCGGCGCGGCGGGCGGCTCGCTCGGCGACGACGCGTACGTCGCAGATGTCCGGGAACGGGCGAATCGGGCCGCACACTGGTTGTCGCACGCCGAGTGGACCGACGGATGGAGTGGACATGACTAGCGGGCCGCGGGTCGGCGTGATCATGGGCAGCGACAGCGACTGGTCGGTGATGGAGGACGCCGCGCTGGCGCTTGCCGAATTCGACGTGTTGTTCGAAGTCGGTGTGGTGTCCGCGCATCGCACCCCGGCCCGCATGCTCGACTACGCGCAAAGCGCCGCGGACCGCGGCATCGAGGTGATCATCGCGGGCGCGGGAGGCGCGGCGCACCTGCCGGGCATGGTCGCTTCGGCGACGCCGCTGCCGGTGATCGGGGTGCCGGTGCCGCTGGCCAAACTCGACGGCATGGACTCACTGCTGTCGATCGTGCAGATGCCCGCGGGCGTGCCGGTCGCCACGGTGTCGATCGGGGGCGCCCGCAACGCCGGACTGCTCGCGGTGCGCATCCTCGGTGCGTCGGATGCCGGTTTGCGGGCGCGGATGCAGAAATTTCAAAGCGACTTGGCAGACATGGTGCTGCAAAAGGATGCGGCGCTGCGAAACCGGTTGCTCGGGCAGTAGGCTGCCAACCGATGCAGCAGAATTTGAATCGCTACCGGGCCATCGGACACCGGTTCGTCACAGGCTTCATGCAACCCGAGGTTCTCGTCATTGTCGACGCGCTCGACGCGGCGCAGCGCACCAAACAGGTGTCGGGCGCCGTCGCCGAGATCGGCGTGCACCACGGCAGGCTCTTCATCGGCCTGCGCCTGCTGCAGCCGCCGGGTGCGAAGTCGATCGCGATCGACATCTTCGGCGATCAGGAGCTCAACGTCGACGGCTCAGGGCACGGCGACTTCGAGAAGTTCAAGAACAACGTCAACTTGTGGGCGTCCATGGACGACGTGCTGGTGCACCAGGGCGACTCGACCAAGCTGGAACCGGCGAAGCTGCGTGAACTCGTGGGTGGCGATATCCGCTTCTTCTCTGTCGACGGCGGCCATACCGACGAGATCGTGTACAGCGACATGAGACTTGCCGAGGCGACGCTTGCCGACGGCGGCATCGTGATCGCCGACGACGTGTTCAACGAGTACTGGCCGGGCGTCGCGACCGGCACGCTGCGCTATATGGGCGACGGCGCCAAGCTGGTGCCGTTCTTGATCGGCTTCAACAAGGTCTTCTTCAGCCACGCCGAATACAGCGAGTTCTATCGCGGCGAGGTCGAGTCGGCGCTTGGCGGCAAGCTGCGGCTGGCGACGGTGCCGTCGGAGTTCGGCGGTCACGAGGTCACGTTGATCGCGCCCCAGGGCGCCAAGGACATCCTGCGTAAGAGCCAGTTGGCCCGGACGCTGTACCACACCACCTACCGCGGCATGGTGCGCGGGCTTCAGGTGGTGTCCGGCGGAAAAGGTAAGGTTACCGGCGAGTAGCAAGGAGTCGCCATGGCCTTTGGTAACGCGTCTTTCGACGCTTTCAAGCTGCCCGATGAGCACGTCGAGCTGCGTTCGGTGCTGCGTGATCTGTGTGAGAAGGAGATCGCGCCGTACGCGGCAGACGTCGACGAGAAGGCCCGCTACACCGACGAGGCGCTCGCGGCGCTGACCTCGTCGGGGTTCGCCGCGATCCACATCCCCGAGGAGTACGGCGGGCAGGGCGGTGACTCGATCGCCGCCTGCATCGTGATCGAAGAGGTGGCGCGCGTGTGCGCGTCGTCGTCGCTGATCCCGATCTGCAACAAGCTGGGCACCATGGGGATGTTGTTGCGGGGGTCAGAGGAACTCAAGAAGCAGGTGCTGCCGTCCATCGCTGCGGGTGAAGCGGTGGCGTCGTACGCATTGTCCGAGCGTGAAGCGGGCAGCGATGCGGCCTCGATGCGGACCCGCGCGCGCCAGGAGGGCGACGAGTGGGTGCTCAACGGCGCCAAGTGCTGGATCTCCAACGGCGGTCACTCGACCTGGTACACGGTGATGGCCGTAACCGATCCGGACAAGGGCGCCAACGGCATCTCGGCGTTCGTCGTCCACAAGGACGACCCCGGCTTCACGGTGGGCGCCAAGGAGCACAAGATGGGCATCAAGGGGTCGCCCACCACCGAGCTGTACTTCGAGGACTGCCGCATTCCTGGGGACCGGATCATCGGCGATCCCGGGACGGGCTTCAAGACGGCGCTTGCGACCCTCGATCACACGCGTCCGACGATCGGTGCGCAGGCGGTGGGTATCGCGCAGGGCGCGCTGGATGCGTCGATCGCATATGTCAAGGAGCGCAAGCAGTTCGGCAAGGCGATCGCCGATTTCCAGGCGGTGCAGTTCATGCTCGCCGAGATGGCGATGAAGCTGGAGGCCGCCAGGCTGATGGTGTACACCGCCGCCGCCCGCGCCGAACGCGGTGAGCCGAACCTCGGCTTCATCTCCTCTGCTTCGAAGTGCTTCGCATCCGATGTCGCGATGGAGGTGACCACCGACGCCGTGCAATTGTTCGGCGGCTATGGGTACACCACCGACTTCCCCGTCGAGCGGTTCATGCGCGACGCCAAGATCACCCAGATCTACGAGGGCACCAACCAGATTCAGCGTGTCGTCATGTCGCGCGCACTGCTGAAGTAGGTCACGCCGGGGAACTAGACGTACTCCACGAAGAACGCCATACCCGCCTCGAGGTGATAGGTGTTGTGGCAGTGGCTGATCCACTTGCCGGGATTGTTCGTGTCGAACTCGACCTCGACCGTCTGCTTCGGCGGCACCAGCACCGTGTCTTTGCGGGCCCTCGGCGCATTGCCGTTCATCACCTGAAACGTGTGACCGTGGAAGTGGAAGGGGTGGAACATCATCGACTCGTTGACGAAGCGGATGCGGACCCGCTGGTTCGGCTTCACCGGCACCCCGCTCGTCTTCGGGTCGTACAGCTTGCCGTTCACCGGCCAGGTGTACCCGTTGACCGGCCCGGTCAGGTGGGCGTCGATCACCTGATCCGGCGCCTTCGCAGGCAGCGTCACATCGGGCGTTGGGGACAACGTCGCGGTGTCCAGCGGTGCCTGCTTGCGCACCGACGCGACGAAGTCATCGATGTTCGCCCCGTTGGTGGCGTTGTTGACCCGCATGTTCAACTGCGCGTGACCCTGCTTGCCCTCGGCCACGGCTACCACGGGCAGTGACTCGGTCACGGCGACAATCGCATCCACCCGCTCGCCCATGCCGAGGATGACCGAGTTCGCCTGCACCGGCACCACCGGGTAGCCGTCGGTCTGGATGACCTTCATCGTCGTGTTGGGCACCGCGACCCGGAACGCGGTGTCCGAGCCGGCATTGATGACCCGTAGCCGAATCCGTTGGCCCGCACGGTAATCCACTACTTGTGGGTCCGCGGGGACACGGCCGTTGATGACGAAGTGCGGGTAGGTGACGTCGCCACCGTCCTCACCGAGCGGACTTGTCGGAGTCACCCCTGGACCACCGGGCGCCATCGGCTTCATGCCCGTCTTGCGCAGGTTTTCCAAGACCTGATCGGGGTTGGTCCCTGTGCCGTCGATCCAATCGTCGAGCACCAGCACGAGTTCGTCGTCATAGTCCGCCTTTTCGCCGGCATCCTCGACGATCAGTGGGCCGTACAGGCCGCGGTCGAGTTGGGTGCCGACATGCGAATGGAACCAGTACGTTCCGGCGTCGGGTACGACGAAGTCGTAGGTGAACTTCTGGCCGTTGGGCACGGCCGCCTGGGTCAGGTCCGGGACTCCGTCCATGTCGTTGACGATCGCGATGCCGTGCCAGTGCACGGTGACGTCTTGCGGCATGGCGTTGGTCAGTTCGGCGCGCAGCCGATCGCCCTTTTTCACCCGGATCTCGCGCGCCGGAACCTGGTTGCCGTACGCCCACGTGTGCACCGTGACCCCACCGAGGTCGATATCGGTCTCGCCCGCGGCGAGCGTGACGTCGTTCGGCGTGGTCGCCGAGGGCGGCGGTTGCGACTTCGAACACGCCACAGCGACGCCGGCGGCGCTCATCACCAGGAACTCGCGGCGCCCGATCATTTCCTCAGCGTGGCACTGCCGGGCTAGCCGCGGGTGACTTTTTCCATCTCGCGACGGCGGTCGAGCACGGCGGCGTCCGGGTTGGCCACCTGAACCAGCGAGGCGCCTGCGGCAAACACGGCCAACAGGTTCGCGGTGAGGTCATCGGGTGTGGCCCAATCGGCCGTCGACATCACCCGGTCGCGGCTGGCGAAACCCTGTTCGGCAGCGGAGGATTGGGCGGCCGCGAGGACCTCTTCCGCCGACCGCCCTGCCAGCGCGGGCCCCGGACGGCGTTCCGGCGAGATCTGGTCGCCGTGCACCCGGACCGCCGTCGCATAGTCGGTGATGCCGACCGGTAGGTCGGCTGCCGGTTTTCCGAAGGGGTCGAGCGACAGCACCGCGATCTCGCCAACGCCGACGGCATCATCGGCCTCGGGCAGCCGGCCTGCCGTGCACAGCGCGATGTCGGCCTCCCCGGCCAACACCGCTTCCGCGCCGATCCACCAGACTCCGAGCAGCACGGCGGCCGTCTGCCAGTGCGCGGGCAGCAGCACAGCGACCCGGCTGCCGGGCTGCGCGCCCATCTCGTCGCGCAGCAGGTTGCCGGTCTTCGCGGCCCAGTTGGCCAGGGTGACCGTCGACAGCTCGATGCGTTCACCGGTGGCGTCGTCGTAGTAGGTGATCCGCGGGCCCATCGGGTCGGTCGCCATCAGCGGATCCAGCAGCGCCGATGTGAGCGTGGTCAGTTCACGCATGCGGGGTCGTTGGCGCCTGCGGTGAGGATCGGTGACGGCGCGGGCGCGTCGCCCGAATCAGTGGTGGCGGCCGATGCCGGGTCGACGGTGTCCAGAGTCGGATCGACGCCGCTGGAACCCGGACCGGTGTAGTCACCCGCCAGCACCACACGTGCCGAGCCCGGCGACACCGATGCGTTCTCCACCACCGGCAGCCCGCCCAGCTCTCTGGAAACCGCTTGCGCGCCAAGGTCATCGGCCTTGGCCGCTTGAACCTGGCTGCCAGTGACGTGACCGCCGTCGTTGTTGCCGGTGTTGCCGGTGGCGAACCCCTTGCCGCTCAACACCTGCGATACCGCGGCAGCGAGTCCGTTGATGTCGGTGTCGTTCACCACGTCGACGGTGGTTTTGCTTGGCGTGTAAGCCAATTGCTCGGTCTTGCCCTCGTCCTGGTCGTGCAGCAGGCTGGCCACCCACTCCTTGACGTGAGCCGGATCGACGCGCACCACGCTCTGCATCCCGTCGTCGCTCCATCCGGCCTCTTCGACGATCGGAATGGTTGCGAATGCGACGCTGCCCGCGGCGAGCTGCTGCAGCTGCTTGACGAAATCCATGATGTCCCAACCCTCGGACAGCACAACCGAGCGCTGGACGGCGTCCTCGAGGCGGTTCAGGGTGGACGGGCTCGACAGCGTCTTGCTGGAAATCACATCGTGCGCCAGCGACGCCATCACCGCCTGCTGGCGGGTCACCCGGTCCAGGTCGCCGCGGGGCAGGTCGTGGCGCTGCCTGACGAAGCTCAGTGCCTGCGGCCCGTTCAGCTTCTGCCAGCCCGCAGGGAAGTCGGCTCCGGAAAGGGGTTCGTAGACGGCATCTTTCAGGCAGACGTTGACCCCGCCGAGCGCGTCGGTGATCAATGCGAATCCGAGCAGGCCGATCTCCGCATAGTGGTCGACGGTCACGCCGGTGAGGTTGGCGACCGTCTTGATCAACGCTTCTCGGCCGGCCTCGGTCGCCTCCGGTTCGGCCGCCGCCGGGTCCACGCCCTGTTGTTCAACGAGTTCGGTCTTCTTCTCGAAGTAGGCCGAGCCGTAGACGCCGTTGATCTTCATCTTGTTCCCACCCGGCGTCTGGACGTAGGAGTCGCGCGGGATGGAGATCGCGGTGGCCGACTTTCCGTTGTTGGGGATGCGGACCAAGATGATGGTGTCGGTGTTGGTGGACTCGTCGTCGCCCGCGCGCAACGTTGCCAGTTCCTCTGCCGAAAGTGGATTGCCATGCGCGTCGGTGCGGCTGTCCAGGCCGACCAGCAGTATGTCGATCGCACCGTCCTCGCCGCCCTCGCCGAGCGCGATCGAGGAAAAGTGGTTGATGCCGGATTCGAACGACCGGATCTTGCCCCAGGCGACGCCGGTGCCGACCACGATGGCCAGTGCCGCCGCGACGGCGATGACACGGGTCAGGCGAGCGGGCATCAGCCCAGGCTACTTGCGAGACTGCCGCAGACCGGGTAGCGCCGGTCGGCGTGCCAGACTCAAGTGCATGTCTGACCGAATTGTTATCTCCGGTGCAGGTGGCATGGTGGGCCGTCGGCTGGCCGCCAAGGCACGTGAGCAAGGCCGCGACGTGCTGGCGCTGACGGCGGCCGACTGGGACATCACCGATCCCACGGCGGCCGAACGCGTCATCGCAGCCGGCGACGTCGTGATCAATTGCGCGGCGTATACGCAGGTCGATGCGGCCGAGGAGGAGCCGGAGCGGGCGCATGCGGTCAATGCCGTCGGACCCGAGAACATCGCGCACGCCTGCGCAAGGGCCGGCGCGGATCTGATCCACATCTCTACCGACTATGTGTTTGCGGGCAATCAGCGCCAGCCGTACGAGATCGACGACGAAACCGGCCCGCTCGGGGTCTATGGCCGCACCAAGCTGGAGGGGGAGCTACTGGTGCTCGCCGCGATGCCCAACGCGCACATCGTCAGGACCGCTTGGATCTATGAAGGCGCCGACGGTAAGGATTTCGCCGCCGTGATGCGCCGGCTGGCCGCCGGTGACGGCGAGGTGGAGGTGGTGGCCGATCAGATCGGGTCGCCGACGTACGCCGGGGATCTCGTCGATGCCCTGCTACAGCTGGCCGACGACGGATCGATCAGGGAGCCGGTGCTGCATGCCGCCAACGGCGGCGAGGCCAGCCGTTTCGAGCAGGCGCAAGCGGTGTTCGAGGCCGTCGGCGCTGATCCGCAGCGGGTCCGCCCGTGCGGCACCGACCGCCATCCGCGCCCCGCACCGCGGCCCGCGTATTCCGCGCTGTCGGCGCGGCGATCCGCCGAGGCCGGTCTCACCCCGCTGCGGCCGTGGCGTGACGCGCTGGCCGCGGCACTGGCGCAGTAGTCGATTCAGGCGCGGCGAGCTTGCTCGGCGGGTGCGGTGTCGAGTATCAACTCCGCGGCACGCCAGGCCATCGCGAGCATCGGGCCTGCGAGGTTGCCCGACATCTGCTTCGGCATGATCGAGCAATCGACGATGCGGAGCCCCTCGATCCCTCGGACGCGCAACTGATCGTCGACGATGTCCTCGTCGGCTGGGCCCATCATGCACGTGCCTGCAGCGTGGCTGCCTGTCGCACCGGTTTTGATTGTGGCATCGACGATCTCGTCGTCGGTCTGCACGCCGGCTCCCGGCGTCGTCTCCAGGTCGACGTGCTCGGCCAGCGGCGAACGCTCGAAGATCTCCCGGATCTTGCGCACGACGCCGACCATGGTCGTGCGGTCGTAGTCGGTGGCCAGATAGTTGGGATCGATCGACAG
>DATJIX010000582.1:0-7377 GCA_035492865.1 Mycobacterium sp.
CATCCTGTGCGTGCCCATGCCCGCGGCCGACCTCGATCGGCTACACCTGCCTCCGATGGTCGCGGTCAGCGAGGACCCCCGGGGCGTCGGCTACGCGGTGTCTGTGAACGCCCGCACCGGAATCACCACCGGAGTCTCGGCTGCCGACCGGGCTCGGACCATCTCGATGCTCGCCGACCCCGGCACCCAACCGGGCGACCTGAGCAGGCCCGGCCATGTGTTTCCGTTGCGTGCAGTCGACGGCGGCGTGCTGCGCCGCGCCGGGCACACCGAGGCGGCCGTCGATCTGGTGCGGATGGCGGGACTGCCACCCGTCGCCGTAATGGGCGAAGTCGTCGACGACGACGGGACGGTCGCACGCGGGGCGCGGTTGCGCGCGTTCGCCGCCAAGCACGCGCTGCCGATGGTGACGATGTCGGAGTTGATCTCGTATCGGCATCGCACCGAGCGCCTTGTGGGGTGCGAGGCCCGCAGCAGGCTGCCGACCGAGCACGGCGAGTTCCAGGCCTACGGCTTCCGCTCGGTGCTCGACGGCCGCGAGCACATCGCGCTGGTGATGGGTGACATTGCCGGACACGGCCTTTCGCCGACATTGGTGCGAGTCCATCTGGAGTGCCTAACGGGCAACGTGTTCGAATCCGCCAGCTGTGACTGCCACTCCGAACTCGACGGTGCGCTGCAGATGATCGCCACAGAGGGGCGCGGTGTCGTGGTCTACCTTCGCGGGCACGAGGGCAGGCACGCCCATCACCTCGAGGATGCGGGCGCAGACGCGCGCGACTACGGTCTCGGAGCGCAGATCCTCGCCGATCTCGGGGTGCGGCGCATGCGGCTCCTCACGAACCATCCAGTCAAGCGCATCGGACTGGAGGCCTTCGGTCTCGAGGTCGCCGAGACCGTGGGCCTGCCGGTCGCGGCGTCGCAGCGGCTCGCGTCGACGTCCTGATGACGCGGGCACGATGCGGGCCGATCCCGCAGTCGCGATGGTTCCTGCCCTTGATGGCCGCCACCGGGATCACGATGAGCCTCACCGCTCCCCTGGAGGTTCTTTTCGTGCGGGAGTTTTCGCACGACGGCGCCTACATCGGCGTCTTCATGCTGAGCGCGGCGATCGGTGTGATCGTTGTCGACGTGTTCGGCTCCAGATTCGTGCCCAGCCTCGAGGCCAGGGCAGCGCTGATCGCGGGACTGTTCCTGTTCGGTGTGGCGTGTGTTGGCATGGGCCTAGCGCCCGGCGGCATAGTCCTGATGGCGTCGCGGGTACTGCAGGGTCTTGGTGGCGGGATGGTGCTCGGCGCGGGATTGCAGGCAGCCGTGCGGGTGCGACCGGGCGAAGTCGCGCAATCGTTGGGGCGCTTCAACGCCGCCTTTCTCTTCGGCGGTGCCGTCGGCTCGCCCGGCGGCCTTCTTGTCGCGGGCATCATCGACGGACGGGTCGGTTACCAGGTCGCGTTCGTCGCGACGGGAGCGCTGGCGGTGGTTGTCGCCGCCGCGCTGGCCGCCGCGCTTCCCACCCTGGCCGCGCCGCCTGAGCTTCCGCCACCACGGATCGGCCTGCCGCGTTTCGGCAGGACAGCCGGTAGCGGCTCCGCGCTCGCGCTGGCGATGAGCGGCGACTTTCTGCGCGGCGGCGTGTTGTTCACCGCACTCCCCCTCGCAGGCGCCGCCCTCGACTACTCGACGATGACCATCACGGTGGCGATCGCGTTGATGTCCGGGGTGGAAATCGTCGTCCTCTCGGTGGCATACCGCGTCATCCGGCACGTCGGCGTCGTCACACTGCTCATCGGCTCGTTCACGTTGGGGGTGCTGTGCGCAACGATGCTCGCCCTGATCCCCAGCGCAACAACGTATCTGGTGACATCCGCGCTATTCGGCGTCAGTTTGGCCGGCGCAACGGCCAGCCTTCCTGTGATGGTCGTGGCCCAGGTCGGTGACTCCTCCGCGGGTCTGGCGAAATTCCGGATCTCGGCCGGAATCGGCATGCTGGCGGGTTCTGTCGGCTGCGCGGTCCTCGAGGCCCAGATCGGGATCGCGGCATTGTTCGCGCTGATCGCGATCGTTCTGTTGGGTAGTGCACAGCTTGCGCACATTGTCGGGCGGCGACTTGCGGCAACGTAACCCTGGCGAATCAACGACGCCCGGGTCTGTTAACAATCGACTGGTCCAATGAACACGTGTCAACACGTGAACCATCGCTGCACTCAGCATGCCGCGCGAGGCTGCGACCCACCGGCCAGGTCCCCCCTGAGGTGCTCTATCAACGGCAGCGGCAGAGCCCGGACCGGCTGAACAACTCCGCGCGGCGCACCTATGACCTGCTTCGCTCGACACTGGTCAGCGCAGGCAGGCACATGCCACTCGTGGAACGAGACCTCACCGACGCGCTGTCAGCGAGTCGCAACACGGTCCGCGCTGTTCTGCAGCAGCTGGCCCGCGAGGGGCTCGTCACCCGCGAGCCCAAGAACGGAACCCGGGCCACCGGTTCGCTGCTGCTGCGCATCGACCAGCTCAGCCCGGTCGCTCAATTCGCGACCGAACCGTCCAGCACCGTCGAGGCCCGCACCCTCGAGCGCCGACCGCTCGGCTGCCCGCCGATGGTGCGTGACAGGCTACGGCTGCCAATCGGCTGGACCGTGCTGATGATCGAGAGCCTCGTGCTGGAAAATGGTCTGCCGCTGGGGTTGTCGGTCAGCTACATCGCCCTCGGCGAGGAGCAGTCGCCCGACTTCGACATCGACGAGCCCGACGTCATCCTGATCCTCGAGCAGCAGCTCGGGATTCGCATCGGAGGCAGTCAGACCACCATCGGTGCGGTCGCGGCCGACGAGCAGACCGCCCAGCTCGTCGGTGTGGACGTCGGCGCTCCCATGGTCTGGCTGGAGGACGTCATCGAGGATGACAGTGGGCAGCCGCGCGCGCTCGCCCAGCTCCGGCTGCGCGGTGATCGAGTCACCTTCTCCGCCAATGCTTATCGGTCTGCGTGAGAGGGCCAGCATCACAGCCAGCGCGGCCAGCCCGATCAGCGACGACACGAGCATTGCCAACTGCGCACCGAAAACGCTCGACGTCACGCCGAGGACGACCATGCCCGTCGGCAGTGCCACACCGATCGTGGTGGGGATCAGCCCGAGTGCGGCGGCGCGCTCGTGCGGAGCGACCGCAGTGAACGGCAGAGTCGCCTGCGTGGAACCGAAAAGGGCCTGGCCGATCCCCGCCACGCCCAAAGCAAGCAACGCGACGGTCAAAACCGGGGTGTAGGAGAGTATCCCGAGACCGCACAGGCACAGCGCGACGCCGACGGTGTACGCCGCGATGGGGTTTCGCGCCGGGCGGACAACGAGCGCCGCCGCGACCACCATTTGCACGATCCCTGGCGTCGCACCGATTACGCCCGCCATCGCCGCGCCTGCGCCGAGGTGCTTGGCGATGACGGGTACAAGTGGCGTGAAGGCGAAGTAGCAGAGATTGCAGATCAAGGTCACCAACAAGATCACCGTCAGCGGCCGCGAGCGGCGCAGCAGCCGCCAGTCCGTCATTCCCCTGCCGCTCGGCGCTGCGCTGGGTGCTTCTGCCGGCGATCCACGTGTCGAGATCCACAGCAGTGGAGCCGAGACGGCCAGCAGTGCCGCAGGAATCGCGAACGCGACGCCGAGGCCGAACGCGGCGATGGTCAGTCCGCCGATCAACGGGCCCAGCATCATTGCGCTCGCCATCCCCGTCAGTTCGATGTTGAGCACTCGTGTCGCGCGGACCGGGCCAGCGGTTCGGAACAGCAGCGCACGCTGTGCAGTCATGTTGACCATCCCACCGAAGCCGTATGCCAACTCGAACGGGTAGACCATCCAGGTCGCTACGGCGCCGCTGCCGACGAGGACAGCCATCAGGATCGAAATCGGCAGCAACACAAGCTCGGTGACCAGGACCAGCTTGCGCGGCTCGACGTCGACCCGAGAGGAGACGTAGGCGCCGAGCAACATCGGAGAGAACATGGCCACGCCGACGAATTGGTTGGCGATCGGCTCAGCGCCCAGATGCGTAACCAGGTACGTCCCCATGAACAGGCCGCCCCATCGCGTCAGATGCCAGAGCCACGAGCTGACGAGCAGCACCGGCAGCCAACGGTGCTTCAGAGTGCGACTCGCGGATCGGCGATCGACTGCATGACGTCGACGGCGATGTTGGTCAACACGTAGAGCAGGCCGACGGCCAGCGTCACGCCCGCGATGGCGTTGAAATCGGCCTTGTCGATCGCCCGTGAGATGTACAGGCCAATTCCCGGACGCGCGAAGATCAACTCGACCAGAATGCAGTTGCCGACCATCACCGCGAGCTGCAGCCCGATCAGCGCGAACACCGGACCGACGGAGTTGCGCAGGGAATGCACGATCAGGATCCGCTTCTCCCCGAGGCCTTTTGCCCGAGCTGTGCGGGTATGGTCGGCACGCTGCGTGGCTTCCAGGCTGCTGCGCAGCACCCGTCCAACAGCCGCTGCCGGTGTCAAGGCCAGGCAAAAAGCCGGCAACACAAGGTGATACAGGTCGTCGAAGAAGACTTCGGGCCGTCCGGCGAGCACGCTGTCGATGAGCAGAAAATGCGTGGGGCCGGTGGGTGCGTCCACGTAGGACGTTTGATCGGTGACGGGCAGAATATTCAACCAGCGGTAGAACACCAGCATGCCGAGCAGGCAGGCCAGAAACACCGGAACCGATGCTCCGGACACCATCATCACGCGCAGTGCTCCGGATCCTCGCCACCCCTGTGCGGTGGCCAGGCCCATGAAGAAGCCGATGATCACCGTGAAGATCAGCGCAACCAAGAGCAGCTCGAGCGTGACCGGAAGGAACTGCGTGAGGTCGGAGAGAACCGGCGTACGGGTCACGCTCGACTGGCCGAGATCCCCCTTCACCGCATGCGTCAGGTAATGCCAAAACTGCAGCGGCAAGGGCTGATCCAGGCCCAGTTGATGCCGCGCCGCCTCGTACACCTCTGGCGAGGCCTTCGCGCCGACGAGCGCGGCGACGGGGTCGACCGGTGCCACCTTCTGCAGTGTGAACACCGCGAGGACGAGAACGATCAGCACGGGGATGGCGCCAAGCAGACGCCGCGGCAGGACGGTAAGCATCAGCGGTCGCGGATCCGGTCGCGGATCGCGTCACCAGCGAAGTTGGCGACGATCGCGATGAGCGCCACCGCGACAGCGGGCATGATGGGAATCCACCAGGCGGTGAAGATGTAGGTGACGCCTTGGGCGCTCATCGACCCGAGTTCGGGTGCCGGTTGCGGCGCCCCGAGGCCGAGGAACGACAGGCCCGCCACCATCAGGACCAGCGCCGCGATGTCCAGGCTTGCGGTCACGATCGTGACGGGCACCGCCCCCGGGAGCAGGTGGCGATACATCAGCCGCCACCAACTCGCGCCGCCCACCTTTGCGGCTTCCATATGCGGTGAGGCCTTCAATCGTCGTACCTCGGACCGCACGATCCTGGTGTACAGCGGCCACCAGACGATCGCCACGCCGATGAGGGTGTGCATGTACGAACGCCCAAGGGCCGCAACCACTGCAAGCGCCAGGATCGGCGCTGGCAACGCAAGAAAGGCGTCGGTCACGCGCATCAGGACCGCGTCGAACCAGCCGCCGCACGCACCTGCGATGAGCCCGACAAGGCCGCCGAAGACAACCCCGAACGCGCACACCGCAAGGGCGCCGAACCAACTGGTCTGCATGCCCGCCAGCACCCGGCTGAGGACGTCGCGCCCGACGGTGTCGGTGCCGAGCAGGTTGGCCGCGCTCGGAGCGGTCATCGGTTGACCCACCGCAGCGAGCGGATCGTATGGCGCGATTTGACGCGCGAAGATCGCGACGAAGAACACCGCTCCCAGCGCACCGAACGAGACGTAGCTGGGCACCGACGTGCCCTGAAAGTACTGCCGCACCGAAAATCCGACGCGGCTGCGGTATCGCACAAGTGGTGCGGGAACGTAGTATTCGGCGACAGCCATTGACGTCTCCTTGTGTGTCTTGCGTTGTTAGAACTCGCGCAGCGTCCGGCGCAGCGTCGACTGGGTGTATTCGGTGCGGGTCAGGCCGAGCCGCTGCAGCTCCGGCACCAACCCGTCGGTGATCGACGAGATGTAGTTGCGATTCAAGTCCCAGCCCGGCTTCATGATCAGGAAGCCGTCACCACCGATCTCTTCCATCGTCTCGCCCATCTTGCGGGCAACCTGCTCGGGCGTTCCGATGAACTCGACGCCGGTGGTGGCCCAGTCGATGGCAAGCTGCCGCAACGTCTTCGGTCCCGGACTTCCGTCGCCACGCATGAAGTGCTCGAGCGAGCCCCGCTCCCCGTTCGTGGTCAGGCCTTCGGGAAGTGGCTTGTCCCAGTCGAACTGCTTGAAATCGATCTCGGTGTTGGACGAGATTCCGGCGAGCTGCTTTTCGATGTAGCTGTCGAGTGAGGTGAGGCGATCGACCTGCGCCCTCGCCTCGGCCTCGCTGGCCGCGACCACTGGTGACACGCAGAACATCAGCTTGACGTCGTCCGGGTTGCGCCCGGCCGCAGCGGCCCGGGCCCGGATGTCGTCGCGGTAGGACTTCATGCCTGCCGTTCCTGTGCCGACCGCGACGATCGCATCTGCGGCGCGGGCTGCGAAGGCCCGGCCCCGCGGGGAGGCTCCTGCCTGCAGGATCGTCGGCTTGTGTTGTGGGGACGGCACGGTGTTGAGAGGTCCGCGCGACTTGAAGTACTTACCGACGAAGTCGATGGTGCGAACCTTCTTGAAGTCGGCATACGTGTGGGTCTCGTGGTCCATCACCACGGCGTCCTCGTCCCACGAGTCCCACAGTTCGCAGACCAGGTCGTAGTACTCGTCGGCGACGTTGTAGCGCTCGTCGTGTTCGGGCAGTGCGTCGAGGCCGAAGTTCTGCGCGGCCCGGTCCTCCGCCGACGATACGATGTTCCAGCCGAATCGGCCCTCGGCGATCGAGTCCACCGTCGAGGCCAGCCTGGCCAGCAGGTACGGCGGGTAGAACGATGTCGACATCGTCGCCACCACACCCAATTTCGAGGTGTTCGCAGCGATCAACACCGCCAACGGAATTGGATCGTGCTTCGGCGCGAACACCGAGTTCTTCAGCGAGCCCTCCATCGTGCCGCCGTAGGAGTCGGCCACCATCACCGTGTCCTCGATCATGATGTAGTCGAAGCAGGCCCGTTCCATACTCTTCGCCATGTCGACGTAGAACCGCCCGTTGGGCCACTTCGCCACGTCCGGTGACGCCCACGGTGTATCCCATTCCGGGGGAATGAAATTCATGAACCAGCCGAGGTGGAACTTCTTCGTCATCTCCATCTCCTCATCAAAGGACCGGACTAT
>DATJIX010000583.1:0-5938 GCA_035492865.1 Mycobacterium sp.
CAAGCCGGCGGTGGCCGCCGCCGCGACGCACGAGGCCGCAGACGCCGACAATCAACCCTCCGATCAGAAACCGCCGCCCGCGGTTGCGTCACTGCGTATCGCATCGACAGAGACATCACCCGTCGTCACGATGAGCACGCAGTCGACGCCGAAGCCGGTGCAGCCCAACGTGGTCCGTGCCGTGACCGCGCTGGTGTCGGGAGTCGTCAACGCGATCCTGAGCCCATTCGCCGCCAGCAGCATGCCGGGCGCACCAGCCGAAACCCCATCGATCTGGTCGCTGCTCGCGTTCGCGCGGCGCGAATTCGAGAGGGCATTCACGACGCCGTCGCTCAACGAAACGCCCGTCGACACGCAGACGACGAGTCAGACGACCGACGAGCGCACGCTGATCCTGTCCGCCTTCCCCGCCGAGACCGACGCCATTCTGGCCCGCACCACACTCGACCCGAATTCCTCCGTGGTCGTCGACGGGCATCATTTCTACCTCGGCACGCTTGGCGGCAAGAAGGTGATCGTCGCGATGACCGGCGTCGGCATGGTCAACGCCACGCGGACGACCGAGATAGCACTCGACCACTTCAACGGCGACTCGGGTATTTCCGTTGGGGCAGTGGTGTTCTCGGGAGTCGCCGGGGGATCCGGGCGCACCGAGATCGGCGATGTCGCGGTGCCCGCCCGATGGACCGCCGACGACGGCGAAACCTGGCATGCCGTCGATCCGGGCATGCTCGCGGCGGCCCACACTCTGGACGTCGACCTGCTGCGCCGCGACAGCATCGGAGATCCGAGCTGCTATTGCGGCCTGTTCGCAGGCCCCCAGATCGACCTCAAACGCGAGCCCGATCTGTTCGTCGGCGGCGACGGGTCCAGTGACGACAACAACAACGGAACGGCGTTTCCCGCCCTCCCGTCCATCCCGTTCGTCGGCGACATCTTCGGCGCCCAACCATGCGCCGCACCGGATTTCTCACTCCTGTTCTTCGGCAACTTCTTCCAGGCGGTCGTGCCGTTCCTGACGTCCGGACTCCTGAGCAACCTGACCGGCCTGCTGAATCCGGTGGCGCCGGATGTCGACGCGGTCGACCAGGAAACGGCGGCGGCCCAACAGGTCGCCGATGCGCACGGTGTCCCGTTCCTCGGCGTCCGCGGCATGTCCGACGGGCCCGGCGACCCGCTTCATCTGCCGGGTTACCCGTTCACGTTCGTCGTCTACAAGCAGATCGCAGCCGACAACGCCGCGATCGTCACCGAGGCCTTCCTACAGAACTGGGCCGGCGCCTGACGTTTCCTCGGCGAGGGTAATCAGTCTGGCCCGCAACAGGTCTGGCCGCTCCTCCATGATGAAGTGGCTGGTGTCGTCGACCTTCTCCAAGGTGAAGTCGTCGGCGAGGGCGTTCTCCGGCGACGTCCACGATTCGTGGATCGCGGCGTCGTTCACGCCGTAGAGCGCGCGAATGGGAACCGTGGCGCGCCGCTTCTCGGGATGCCTTGCTCCCCTTGGTACCTCGCGCAGCAAAAACGTCCGGTACGCGTCTCGGCCTGCACGGGCGACCACCGGATCACGGAAGCGGTCCACGTAAATGCGCGCCGTCTCACGATCGAGTTTCGAACCGACCTTGAACGCGTAATGGAGGAAGTTGGTGTAGCGCTGCACGGGCACGCCTGCGAATGCGATCAGCGGCTGATACCTCAGCAGCGGCAAGACGTGTGGCAGCAGCGTTCGCGCGGTCACCCATGGATACCCCATGTTCAACGCGAGGTAGCCGTCGAAGCGCTCGGGGGCCCGCAGCACCATCAGATAGCCGATGAAGGCGCCCCAGTCGTGCGCGACGAGCAGCACCCGGTCGAGTCCGAGCACGTCGAGCAGGGCGAGCACGTCGCTGGCGACGTCCTCCTTTGCCCACTTGTGAGGCGCAGGCCCGGACCAGCCGAAGCCCGGCAGGTCGGGCGCGATGATGCGCAGCCCCGGCGGCGGGTCGGCCAGCAGGTGGTTGTACGCGTAGTGGTGCTGCGGCCACCCGTGAAGGGCGAGAACGGGGCGACCGTCGGCGGGGCCCGCTTCGGTGACGTGAAAACGCACTCCACGGGCTTCGACGAAGGACCGGCGCACCCCCGGAATAGGAGGCGGTTCTGAGGTCATGATTCGGACTCTACGTACCGCCCGCCGCGCTACCGTCGGCATATGGGTGGATACCGCGACCTGTTCAACGCCAGCCTCGCCGATCCGGCGGCCTTCTGGGCCGACGCCGCACGCGCGGTGACGTGGACCCGCGAGCCGCAGCGCATCCTCGATGACTCCAACCCGCCGTTCTACCGCTGGTTCCCCGACGGAGAGCTGAACACCTGCGCCAACGCGCTGGACCGCCACGTCGAGGGCGGCCGCGCCGACCAGCCCGCGCTGATCTACGACTCCCCGGTGACGGGGGCGCAGCGGACCTATACGTACCGCGAGCTGCTCGACAAGACCGCCCGCTTCGCCGGGGCGCTGCGCGGGTTGGGCGTAAACAAGGGCGACCGCGTTGTCATCTACATGCCGATGGTGCCCGAGGCGGTGATCGCGATGCTGGCCTGCGCGCGGCTCGGCGCGGTGCATTCGGTGGTGTTCGGTGGATTCGCCGCACACGAGCTCGCGGCCCGTATCGACGACGCGCAGCCGGCGGTGATCGTGTCGGCATCGTGCGGCATCGAGCCGACCAGAACCGTCGACTACAAGCCGATGCTGGACACCGCGCTCGAGATCGCCGAGCACGCCCCGCCCGCGTGCGTCATCCTGCAGCGCGAACAGCGGCCCTGCGAGCCGCTGGCGGGCCGCGACCACGACTGGCAGGAGCTCATGGCGGATGCGCTACCCGTCGACCCGGTGCCCGTTGCCGCGACCGACCCGCTGTACGTGCTGTACACCTCCGGCACCACCGGCAAGCCGAAGGGCATCGTCCGCGACAACGGCGGGCACGCGGTGGCGCTGCTGTGGAGCATGCGCAACATCTACGACACCCATCCCGGCGACGTCTACTGGGCGGCAAGCGATGTCGGTTGGGTCGTCGGCCACTCGTACATCGTGTACGGGCCGCTGCTGCTTGGCGCGACGACCGTGCTGTACGAGGGCAAGCCGGTCGGCACCCCGGACGCGGGTGCATTCTGGCGGGTCGCGTCGGAGCACGGCGTCAAGGCCTTGTTCACCGCGCCGACGGCGATCCGCGCGATCAAGAGGGAAGACCCCGAGGCGATGCACCTCGGCAAGTACGACCTGTCCGCACTGAAGTATCTGTTCCAGGCCGGCGAACGCCTCGACCCCGCCACCTACGGCTGGGCGTCGGACATCCTCGGCATCCCCGTCGTCGATCACTGGTGGCAGACCGAGACGGGGTGGGCCATCGCCGCCAACCCGATGGGCATCGAACCAATGCCCATCAAGCCTGGTTCGCCGACGGTGCCGATGCCCGGCTACGACGTGCGCATCCTGCGCATCGACGGCTCCCCATGCGAGCCGGGCGAGGAGGGTGCGATCTGCGTCAGGTTGCCGCTGCCGCCCGGCACACTGCCGACGCTGTGGGGTGACGACGACCGCTATGAGGCGTCATATCTGTGCGAGCATCCCGGCTACTACCTCACCGGCGACGGCGGATACCTCGACGAGGACGGCTATCTATTCGTGATGGGCCGTATCGATGACGTCATAAACGTTGCGGGGCACCGGCTTTCGACCGGCTCAATCGAAGCAGCGCTTGCGAAGCACCCCGCTGTCGCCGAGTGTGCGGTGATCGGTGTCCACGACCAGATCAAGGGGCAAGTGCCACGAGGGTTCGTCGTACTCAAGTCCGGCGCGTCGGACAAGGGCCTCGCAGCCGAGCTGGTTCAGTTGGTGCGCGACGAAATCGGCGCGGTGGCGTGCTTCAAGCTTGTCGACATCGTGGCCGCACTGCCCAAGACCCGGTCCGGCAAGATCCTGCGAAAGACGATGCGGGGCATCGCCCACGGAAAGGACGAGCCGTTGCCGTCGACCATCGAGGACCCGGCGGTGCTCGAGGCGCTCAAGCCCATCCTGTTCCGTTGACTTCGGTACTGTCGAAATGACGACCTGATTCGACGACCAAAGGGAGCAATGAGCGCCTCGAGCGCACCCCGAAGACCCGGCCCACCATGCTGAGCGCCCTGGCCAACATCGGCCTCGGGATCGCGGTCGTCGTCCTGATCACGGCTTTCACCGCGTATTTCGTCGCGCAGGAGTTCGCCTACACCGCGGTGAACCGGTCCCGGTTGACCGTCCGCGCGCAGGCGGGCGATGCGGCGGCTCAGCGTGCGTTGGCTGTGACGCGGCGGACGTCGTTCATGCTGTCGGGCGCACAACTGGGCATCACGGTGACGGGGCTGCTGGCCGGTTATCTCGCCGAGCCGCTCATCGGCGACGGGTTCGCCGAGTTGATCGGCGGTGGGGTGCCGAGCACCGCCGGTATGGCCGTCGGTGCGGCGGTGTCGCTGATCTTCTGCACCTTGGTGCAGATGCTGTTCGGCGAGCTGGTGCCGAAGAACCTGGCCATCTCGATGCCCGAGTCGGTCGCCCGCGCGTTGGCCTCCTCGACCCATTGGTATCTGCGGCTGTTCGGCTGGCTGATCTCACTGTTCGACCAGTCATCGAATCTGCTGCTGCGCGCGTTGCGAATGGAACCGGTGCACGACGTCGAGCAGTCGGCCACCGCACGCGATCTCGTGCACATCGTCGCGAGTTCCCGCTCCGCGGGTCAACTGCCGCGCGACCTGTCCCTGCTGCTCGACCGGATACTGGACTTTCCGACCAGCACCGCCGAGCACGCGATGGTTCCGCGCACACGCGTCGACACGGTTCAGGCCGACGAGTCGATCGACGACGTGCTGACCCGCATGGCCGCCGGGCACACCCGCTACCCCGTCGTCGGCGACTCCACCGACGATCTGCTCGGTGTCCTCGACCTGCACGCCGTCCTCGATGCGGATCCTCAGGCCCTCGCCGAGGAGCGCTGCAGGCCTGCGGTGCGTGTGCCGGCGTCGCTGCCGCTTCCCGAGGTGCTCACCCAACTGCGCTCCGTCGGCGACGAAATGGCTTTCGTGATAGACGAATATGGTGGTTTCGCCGGAATCGTGACCATCGAGGACATCGCCGAGGAGCTGGTCGGTGAGATCGCCGACGAGCACGACGCCGCCGAGACCGAAGCAGTTCGGCGTCAGGATGGCTGGTTGCTGCCCGGCGACATGCATGTCGACGAGGCGCAGCGCGTGCTCGATCACCGTCTGCCCGATGGCGACTACGAGACGCTGGCCGGGCTGCTCATGCAGCACCTCGGCAAACTGCCCATCGTGGGTGACAGCGTTGAGATCACGTTGCCACACCGAAAAGTGTTGGCGGCCACTGTGAAGACAGTCGATCGACGCGTACCCGCGGCCATTTTCGTTTCAGTTGGGGACGGCGATGAGTAACCCGTGGGTCGTTCTTTTGGTGACCGTCGGCCTGATCGCGGTCAGCGCATTCTTCGTGGCGGTGGAGTTCGCGCTGCTGGCGGCCCGGCGTCACCGACTCGAGGATGCGGCCGAGGTCAGCACGTCGGCGCGCTATGCGCTTCGCAGCACCAAGGAACTGTCGGTCCTGCTGGCCGGTTCGCAGCTTGGCATCACCGCGTGCACCCTGGCGTTGGGCGCGGCCACCAAACCGGCTGTGCACTATTGGCTTACCCCGGTGATCCATGCGTGGGGTGCGCCGCTATGGGTGGCCGACGCGGCGGGTTTCGTGCTCGCGCTCGCCGTCGTCACCTTCCTGCACCTCGTGATCGGTGAGATGGCGCCGAAGTCGTGGGCGATCGCGCATCCGGAGCGCGCGGCGACACTGCTCGCAATTCCAATGCGCGCCTTCATGTCTGTCACGCGTCCGCTGCTGATCGCGCTGAACCATGCGGCCAACTGGTGC
>DATJIX010000584.1:0-2432 GCA_035492865.1 Mycobacterium sp.
CGGGGATGGCAGCCGCCATGTCGCGCGAGTGGGACGGTGGGGTGATGACGTCGGCTCCGCCGCTGAGGATGATCGTCTGAGCGCGGACCGAGCCGAGCGTGGCGGTTTGGTCGTAGGACCGCAAGCCGGGCAGGAAGCCGACGGCGGAGTCCAGGGATGTGGTGGCGGTCAGCGCGTTGGCGAACAACTCGGTGAGCGTGGAGCGCGCGTGGCTGCCGACCTGAAGTGCCAACGTGGCGCACACGGGCTTGGTGAGCAGCCGAATGGCGCGGGCAGGCGCAAGTGCGGCGAGCCCGCACAGCACGTCCGTTGCCGGGCTGGCCAGCAGGCGGGCGATGCCGCGCTCAGCAAGTCGCCCGGCGGCCGTCGCGACGAGGACCAGTCCCTGCGCTTCCACCGGCCGGTCGGCCGCAGGCCTGCCGAGGTAGGCCAGCGCGACCATGCCGCCCATAGAGTGACCGGCGAGGGTGACGGGGCCGGTTACGTGAAGGGCTGACAGCACATCGGCGAGGTCTTCGGCGAGCTGCGCGACGGTGTAGGTGCGCTTCGGGGCCGAATCCGACTGGCCGTGGCCGCGGTGGTCATAGCTGATGATCCGAATCCGGTCGCCCCATTGCCGGGTCAGGTGACGGATCTGGCCGGCCCACGAACCCTTCTCGAGGCAGAGTCCATGCAGAAGGACGATGGTCGCCTCGGCGTCGCGTGGTCCTTGGTCCCGCACGGCCAGCCGGACGCCATCGCGGACGATGACGGTCCGTTCGGTGCGTCCTGTGGTAGCCATGACGAAATGGTCAGGGATCGGGTGTTAACTCCGTAATCGTCGGGACGCCAGATTCTGCTGCGCAGCGGCAAGAGTTTCCTATCCGTCAGGTAAGCCGCGACGGGCCTGCCTGCAATCTCCACCCGATCTCCACACAACCTCCAAGCTCGGATACCGGCCGTTCACGAGCATCGAGGCATGCCAGAAATCCTCATTGCCTCGCTGTCGCCGGTTGGCCACATCGCACCGCTGTTGAACGTCGCGCAGGGCCTCGTCGACCGCGGCGACCGCGTCACGGTGCTCAGCTCCGCCGACCACGCCGCCAAGATCCGCGCCGTCGGCGCGACCCCGCAGGCGATACCGGCGGAGGCCGACTTCGATGTGACCCGGCTCGACATCGACCTGCCCGGCCGCACCAAGACCTCCGGCATCAAGCGGGTCAACTTCGACATCGTCCGGCTGTTCGTGCAACCCATGCCGCACCAGACCAGGGTGCTGTCCGAGTTGATGGCGCAGACCGCATTCGACGCGATCATCGTCGACGCGGGCTTTTTCGGGATCCTGCCGTTCCTGCTCGGTGACCGCGCTGCCCGGCCGCCGGTGCTGATGTACGCCACCACCCCGCTGATGATCAGCAGCCGCGACACCGCGCCGAGCGGCATGGGCCTTCCCCCGTCGTCGAGCGCGCTGGGCCGGCTGCGTAACCGCGCGTTGCACCTGCTGTCGCAGAAGGTGCTGCTGCGTCAATCGCAGCACGCGGTGAACTATCTGCTCGATCACCTGAACAGCCGGCCGCTGCCGATGTTCATCCTCGACGCGGCGTTGCTCGGGGATCGCTACATCTCGCCGACGGTTCCCGAGTTCGACTATCCGCGAAGCGACCTGCCCGCCAATGTCCGCTACGTCGGCGCGGTCCATCCGTCGCCGGCCGACGGTTACCGGCCGCCGCCGTGGTGGGCCGAACTCGACGGCGATCGGCCCGTCGTACACGTCACGCAGGGCACGATCGACAACGCCGATCTGGGCAGGCTGGTCGAGCCGACGATCGAGGCGCTCGCCGACGAGGACGTCATCGTCGTGGTGAGCACCGGCGGCCGCGACGCTTCCCAGCTGAAGGTCGCACTGCCGACGAATACCTTTGTCGCCGAACACATTCCACATGACCAGCTGCTGCCCACGGTCGACGTCATGGTCACCAACGGCGGCTACGGCGCGGTGCAGCGCGCACTGTCGATGGGTGTGCCGCTGGTCGTCGCGGGCAACACCGAGGACAAGCCCGAGGTCGCCGCGCGCGTCGCGTGGACGGGCGCGGGCATCGACCTACGCACCGGCGCGCCGACGGCGGGGGCGGTGCGTGCCGCGGTGCGGGACGTGCTCAATGACGGCAGCTATCTCAGCGCGGCCCGCGCGCTGGAGGCGGCGTTCGCCAGGCGCTGCGGTGTCGCCGAGATCGCTGCGCTCGTCGACGAGGTGATCGGCGAACACCGCACGGCGGTGAAGCGATGAGTTCCTGCGCCGATCCGTTCGGCAGGCCGCCGATTGAACCCCCCGCTGCCGACGTTCGTCGTGGGGACAGAAAGTCGCGTAGTCGGCTACTCGTGTGCACCGCCCCGCTGAGGAGAAGTCTTGAATCATGGTTACCGAACTGCAGTTCGTCGCGGTAGCAGTCTTC
>DATJIX010000585.1:0-3064 GCA_035492865.1 Mycobacterium sp.
CACCGTCGTGCAGCGGACCCTTGAGCACCCCGACGACGCCTTGTTTCGGCGCGGCGCCCGGCTCCAACATCATTGCGGGAGTATCGGATTCGCCCAGCTGCTCGACGACGCGGTGCGCCGTGCCGGTGCCGGGGGTGACGATGGCGGCGTAACCGCCGGTCGCGACGTGGGCGCGCAGCATCGCGAAAATCTCGTCGATTGACGAAGGCCCTGCCTGCTGGCCGCGCGCCGACGGGGCGGGGCGGATGTCGAGTTCCAGCGCGGACTCGTCGGACAACTGCGACAGCGTCCACCATGGGTGCCCGCCCTCGCGGGCCGCGGCACGCGCGTCGTCCAACGCGACGAAGCCCGACGCGCCGAGCGCCTCGATGTCGATCGGCACGTCGCCGCCCACGGCGGCCGTCGACCAGGACGCCTCGAGGAATTCGCGGCCGGTCTTGATCAGGTCGGCCGCGCGGGTGCGGACCTTCTCGGGATCGCAGATCAACAAAGGAGTGCCGTCGGGCAGGTGAGCGGACAGCGTCGCCAACTGGGTGGGCCGCAGCAGCGGCAGCAGCGCCTCCATGCCGTCCACCGGAATGCCCTCGGCCAGCTTGGCCAACATGTCGGGCACGCTGCCCGGCACACTGTTCTCGGACACCGGGTGTTCGGCGGCCAGCTTGGCGGCCAGGATGCGGACGTCCTCGGTGAGCAGCAGCTCCCGGCACGGCACCGCGACCACCGAATCGACGGTGATCTCGGGAATGGAGCGCTGGTCGGCGACGGAGAACATCCGCATCTCGGACACCTCGTCACCCCAGAACTCGACGCGCACGGGATGCTCCGCGGTCGGCGGGAAGAGATCGAGGATGCCACCGCGGACCGCGAATTCGCCGCGCTTGCCGACCATGTCGACGCGGTCGTAGGCCAACTCGACGAGCCGCGCGATGACGGCGTCGAAATCGGCCTCGGCGCCCAGCGTCAGCGTCACCGGCTCGATGTTGGCCACATCGGGCGCCATCGGCTGCAGCAGCGACCGCGTCGTCGTGACGATGATGCGCAGCGGCGGGCCGAGGCGCTCGTCGTCCGGATGGCTCAACCGGCGCAGCAGCATCAACCGCGCGCCGACCGTGTCGACGCCTGGCGACAGCCGCTCGTGGGGCAGCGTCTCCCAGGACGGGAACATCGCCACCGACTCACCGAAAACGCCGCGCAGTTCGGCGGTCAGGTCGTCGGCTTCGCGACCGGTCGCCGTGACGACGAGCAGCGGTCCGGCTTGCGCCAGCGCGCTCGCCGCGTACAGCCGGGCACTGGCAGGCCCCACGAGCGCGAGGTCGTCGGGTCGGTCGGCGGCGCGGCGGGCAACATCAGCCAAGGCGGGATCCCGCAGCGCCAAATCAACGAGACCCGCAATCGGGGTCTGGACATGGGTGTGCCCCGGTGCGGTCATGATCTATCTATCGTAGGCCGCTTCCAAAACTGTTGCGGTGCTGGCGTTATCCCGCCGACAGTGTCCGATCGACATAGAAGCTCGGGTCGGGCAGCCGTTCAGGGAAGCGGCGCAGCGCCAACGCCGCGCTGCCGGCGAGCTGTTCGAGCGCAGCTACTGCGTCCGCAGACGGTCGTCCCGCACGCGCCCAGTACGCGCCGATCGCGCCTAGCGGTTCGGTGCTCAGCATCGGCACCATGGCGAGGCTGCGCACGAAAGTGGGGCGATACGCCTCCTGCGGAATGCGCTCGTCGCGGCGGATGTCCGAAATCACAACAGTCTCTTCGTGCACCATCGCCCAGCCGCTGATGCATGCCGAGACGGGGAAGCGCTGGCCCTTCCACAGCGGACTGATGGAGTCTTCGTCCGCGTAGTAACACCGATCGCCGTCCAGCAGGACGAACGTCGCGCCGTCGGCACCCGTCAGCTGCCGCGCAGCCATCTTGACCGCGCCTTGGATGTCCTCAAGCCCCTGGGCCACCTTCAGCTGTTCTCGCACCTGGGCGAGCGTCCTTCGGGAGTCGATCACGACAGTCCCCCTCAACTTCGTTTTACGGATACGTCAGTTTAGCTGCTCGCGGCAAACAGCTACTCGTCGAGCAGCTGCGGATCGTCCTCGAGATGCATCAGCCCGTTCCAGCACAGGTTGACCAGGTGCGCGGCCACCACCTCTTTCTTCGGCTCGCGCACGTCGAGCCACCACTGCGCCGTCATCGACACCGACCCGACGAGAGCCTGGGCGTACAGCGGCGCCATCTCGGGGTCGAGACCGCGGCGGGAGAAGTCGCCCGCGAGGATCGACGACACCTGATTGACGGCCTCGTTGAGCAGCGTGGAGTAGGTGCCGCCCGATGTGATGGCGGCAGGTGAGTCGCGAATAAGGATGCGGAACCCGTCGGTGCGCTCATCGACGTAGGTCAGCAGTGCCAGCGCCACCCGCTCGATGCGCAGCCGCGAGCGGTTGTTGGTCATTCTGGTCAGTGACGAGGTGATCCCGTCGAGCAGCGCCGACATTTCACGGTCGACGACCACCGCATAGAGCCCCTCTTTGCCGCCGAAGTGTTCGTAGACGACGGGCTTGGACACGTTGGCGCGCTGCGCGATCTCCTCGATCGACGTGCCCTCGTATCCGCGTTCGGCGAACAGCGTTCGCGCGACGTCGATCAGCTGGTGGCGCCGTTCGGCACCCGTCATCCTGGCGCGGGGTACGCGCACATCCTTCTCGGGTGCTGCCACGCCTTTCAGGGTAGAGCGTTCGGCTAGCATCACGAGTTGATCAGTCCGTCGTGGTGTAATCGGCAGCACCTCTGATTTTGGTTCAGATAGTTCAGGTTCGAGTCCTGGCGACGGAGCACGAGCAACGCGATGACCCCAACGAACGACACAGCTGTCCTGGTCCTGGCGGCCGGGGCAGGCACCCGCATGAAGTCGGACACCCCCAAGGTGCTGCACACCCTCGGCGGCCGCAGCATGATCGCGCACGCGCTGCATTCGGTGGTCAAGGCGGCGCCGGGGCATGTCGTGGTGCTGCTCGGCCATGACCGCGATCGCGTCGCCCCCGCGGTGGCCGCCCTCGCCGACGAGCTGGGCAGGCCC
>DATJIX010000586.1:0-10887 GCA_035492865.1 Mycobacterium sp.
CAGGCAGAGCTCCATGTACGCGCCGAGGCGACCATGTCGCCCAGCTCCTCGAAGGAGGTGCGGAGCTCGGTGGCGGAACGGTCGCCGAAGACCGACAATGACCGATTCTCGACGCGCATGTCGGGGGCCGTGAGCTCGGTGAAGACTCGGGCGAGGTCGCCTCGATTCAACGCTGTCACCCACTCGGTTCCGAACGACCCGCCCTCGGCGAACATCGCGCCTTCGCCTGCGTAGTACCGCTTTTCGAGTTCGCGGTAGGCGCCCTCGAAATCGTCCTCGTCGAAGCGGCCGTCGTAGATGACCCGGCCGTCGTCGCCGATCTCTCGCACGTGCAGATAGGCCGTCTGATTCCCGGCGTTGTCCGACCACCGGCTCTCGCTCAGCTCGAGATGCTCGCCCCGCACGGCCAGCACGCGAAATCCAAACTCGGTGTACTGATCGAGGACACGCGCGACTGCCGCCCTCATCGCGTCGTGGCCTTCGACGGGATCACCGCTGAGTCGCCGCCGATCGTCGAACACAAACCGATCCGCGTAGACGGCCATCAGAGCGTCGACGTCGCGGTCGCGCATCGCCCGCCAGGCGACTTCGTTGACCTCGCTGGCCCGGTTCGTCACCGCGAGCCTGCTCACCGACGCCCGTCCGCGCTCCTCGGCGTACGTGAATGCCGCGTCCTCGTCGTCGAGCTCGAACTCGCACATCGAACCGAGTCGGCCACTACTGACCTCGACCACGATCAGTCGCGTCCATGTGTACTTCTCACCCTCCCGCCCGTCGGCTTCCCGGTCGACTCGGGTAACACCCCAGTCCGGTGAGAGCCAACTTGTCGCAGACATCCACGTCCTAGAGGACGCGACCATGGCGTCGAGGTCTCCGAAGCCGGCCCGCAGGTCGTTGGCCGAGCGATCCGGGAACCCCGAGAGTGTGCGGTTTTCGACGCGCATGTCCTTGGTCAACAGCTCGCCGAATAGCCTGTCGAAGTCACGCCGGTTGATGGCACTCATCACCTCTGTCGAAGCGGTAACTCCCTCGGCGAACGCCGCGCCGTCGCCTGCGCAGTAGCGGCGTTCGAGTTCGCGATAGGCGCCCTCGAAGTCATCCTCATCGAAGCGGCCCCAATATTCGACCTTGCTGTGGCTGTCGAGCTCATACACGTTCAGGGTGGTCGATTCGTTACCGGCGTCATCCCACATCCGAAGCCAAAGTAGTTCGAGCTGATCGCCTCGAACGGCCAGCGTGCGCCATTCGGTGTTCGGGTACTGCGCTCGAGCGCGCTCGGCAGCCACGCGCATCTCAGCAACGCCGTCGATCGGGTCACCGCTGAGTCGTCGCCGATCGTCATAAACGAACCGGTCCGAAAAGAAGTCCGTGACGGCACCGCCGATGTTGCGCGCCTGATACGTCCGCCACACGGCATCGACCGTCTCGCTGGCCCGATTTACCACCGCCAGCCTTGAGGCCGTCGGACGTGGCGCGATCGTGGCCGGCGCAGGTACCGAAATGGCAGATTCAGCCACAGGGCGGACCGCACTCGCGACTTCCTTGGCCGCGTAGAACCGCTCTGCTTCCGAGCGAGCAGCGTTGGCCCCCTTGATATCTCCCGCAGCGGCGAGCACGCGACTCAACGCCAGGCACGCCTCGGCGTGGTCGAGCACCAGATCGGTCCCTGTCGCGACTGTCACCGCCTCGCGGGCCATGACGGCGGCCTCATCGTGTCGGCCCTGGGCCGCCAGGATCTCGGCGCGTACTGCCCGCCATGCGATTGCCGTCTTCAAGTTGCGGCCCGCGAGGTGTTCGCTCTCCGTTGCGTATCGGTCGGCCTCGTCGACCCGGCCCTGCGCCAGCACCGATCGCGCAAGAAGCGCTGCGGCTTGACCGGCGTCCGCACCGACCCCAAGGGCGTCCAAACCCTCAAGGGCAGTTCGGAAGTGAGGCTCGGCGGCGACGAGGTCGCCCTCCATCGACTCGATGATCCCCGCGAACAGTTCGGTCTCCATCAGGCCGTGCCGCAGGCCGAGATCGGCCACTACCTGGCGGGCATCGGCCAGCATCGCGCGCGCCTTGTCGGGTCGGCCGCGCAGCATTTCCAGCACAGCCAAGCACCGCAACGACGTCGCCTCGAGTGACGGTGCGGCCGTTGTCATTCGCTGCATCCGGACCACGTCCAGGCAACGGCCGCCTGCCTTCGGCACCGGACTCGGCCCCCACAGCGCGGCGCCGGGTGCGGCTCCCAGTGCGGCAGTGATCTGTCGGTGATCCCCGCTTCGACGCGCCGCGATCAGCGCCTCGAAAAGGTCTACTTCGCAGTCGCCGATCCGGCCGAGACGCGCCCGCGCGCCCGCCCGCACCCGGTGCGCCTTGGCCAGTCCCGCCGAATCGTTGCGGCGACCGAACTCATCGATGGCGCTCTGCAGCCGGTCGTCGACGTCCAACAACCGCTCCGGATCGGTGTAGACGACGAGCTGGCACCGATAGCAGGTCGCCCACGGCGCCAACGCATCACCGGCGATGCGGTCGAGCTCGTCGACGAGCGGCGCGCCTGCCGCCACGTCGCCTGCGGACAGGAAAGCCTCGCAACCGATCAGCAGGAGCTCCGCGTGGGCCGCATCGTCCTCTGCGGCCAGCGCGGCGCCGCGGGCCGCCTGGGTCCCTGCCGACACGAGCTCGTCGCGGTCGAGTGCACGCCGGGCCGAGGCCGCATAACGGCGTGCTGACCGCAGCGCGAGATCGCGGGTGTGCTCGTCGACAGTGCCGAGTTCGAGTCGATAGGTATGGGCGGCCTCCAGATGCCGAGCGATCGTCTCGTCGGCGTCGAACGCCGCGCTCGCCTCACCCGCTTCCACCCAGTCGGCGAGTCGCTCGTGCAAGTCGGCGCGGTCCGACTTCAACAGCCTGCGGTACGCGACGTCGCGGATCAGCACGTGGTGGAACCGCCACACCGGCTCGTCGCCGACATAGGCACCGCTCGGCTGTGCGAGCTCCAGCCGCCGAAGTCGGCTGAGCGACAACATGACTCCCGCTGCACTACTACCGGATAGGGCACCGACAGCGCCGGGGGAGAAGTCGCTACCCACCACGGACGCGATCTCGAGCACACGTCGGTCGGCGGCGTCGAGCCGCTCCAGTCGGGATGCGAGCAGCGCGTGAATTGTCGGTGGGATGGTGATTGCGTCGACGTCGATCGTGAGCCGCCAGCCACTCGGCTGCTCGACGAGAACCCCGTCGTGCGCGAGCATCCCGATCAGCTCTCGGACGAACAGGGGATTGCCGCCAGTGGACGAGGGGAGGCGTCGCAGGAGTTCGTCGGGCAGCGCAGTCGCGCCGAGCACCTTGGCCGCGAGTTCGGCTGTCGCCCCGGCGTCGAGGCCATCGAGGTGGACGGCCGCGGACACCCATCGGCTGACGGTGACGAGATCGGGCCGCATCTCCCGGAGCTCGGGCCGGGCGAGGGCCAGCACCACAACCGGTACCTCTTGCACCCACTCGACGAGGTGCTCGATGAAATCGAGCAGCAGCGTGTCTGCCCATTGAATGTCGTCGAGAATGAACAGGACCGGGCCTTCGGACGCGAGTACCTCGACGAACCGGCGAAGCGCCCAGAAGTTCTCCTCCACCGAGCCCGGGACCCCGGTGACCAGGCCGTTGAGGTCGCGCAGCAGCCGATCGCGCTCGGGAATGCTTGCGGGGATGTCATTTTCGAGTTCGCGGGCCCGCAGCACCTCGACGACTGGCGCCAGTGCGACGGTCCCTTCGACGTCGCAGCGGACCTCGATGACAAGGGCGCCGGCCCGACTCGCGGTGAACTCCGCCGCCAGTCGACTCTTGCCGACGCCAGGGTCGCCGATGACCGTGACCATGCGTGCCGCGCGAGCGGCGACCGCATCATCGAGCACGGCCGTCAGGCGTCGCAGCTCGTCGGTCCGGCCGACGAACGGTGCGGTATCGGCCGACTCCGATTGGCGGCCGAGCCACTGGTACACCGCGACGGGTGCGGTGCGACCCTTCACCTGCACCTCGCCGAGGGCCTCGTACCCGTGCCGGCCGCGGGTCGACCGCCAGGTCTCCTCACCAACCACGACGCGGCCGCGCGGGCACTCGGCTTCGAGCCGCGCTCCGACGTTCAGCGCATCGCCGACGAGGTCGGCGTCGCCGGCGCCTACGACAACCTCACCCGTGTTGACCGCTACGCGCAGCGCCAGCTCGACCCCGTGCCTTTGGGCGACCCGGGCGGCGAGGTCGACGAAGCGCTCCTGCAATTCGACACCGGCGTCCACGGCGTGCGCCGCGTCATCTGCGCCGATTTCGGGTACCCCCCAGACGGCCATGAACCCGTCACCGATGTACTTCGTGACGCCTGCGCGGTGCCGCTGCGCCGTCGATCTCAGCAGCTCGTGATAGCGGCCGATGACTTCGCGGGCCGTCTCGGCGTCGACCTTTTCCTCGAAGCTGGTGGAGCCTGCCAGGTCGGCGAACATCACGGTCACGGTCTTGCGAACGGGGCCGGCGGCCGGGGTGTCGAGCTTTTGCACCAGACCGTCGAGTGGCGCACCGCACCCGCGGCAGAACCGGGCCGTCGCATTGGCTTCCACACCGCACGTCGCACACACCCGCGCCAGCGACCCGCCGCAGCCCTCGCAGAAGCGGGCATCTTCTTCGTTCGCCGTGCCGCAGGCGGTGCAGGTGCGGCGCTGCTCGGCCATGGTCAGTCCGGCCTCAGTGATAGGCAGTCGTGATCCTCGATCGCGGTTACCGCGCGGTCTACCATCGCGTGCAGCAGCTCCAGCTGTCGGTCGTTGGCGATGTCGATCCTGCCCGCGCCGATCACCGGATAGATGAAACACCAGGCGGTGGTGAGCCGGTAGTCGCGCCGCAGTTGTTCTCGGGGGTAATCGATTCCGTGTTCGGCAAGACGCTCGGCGTAGCGCTCCAGCAATTGGTCCTCACAGCGACGCCGGGTGTCGGCGGTGAGGCTCTGACTCATGAAGTAACCCACGTCGTAGGCGCCACGGCCCTTTGCGGTGAGCTGCCAATCCAGCGCGGTCACCGGTGGGTCGTGGCGCTCGGTGGCGAAGAACAGTTGGTCGAGGCGCAAGTCGCCGTGCAGGAACGTCAGCGGCGGCCGCGTCAGTTCCGTTAGGAACCACGGCATCAACGACGGCAGCCGTTCGCCGAAGTCGAGCAACGCAGGGGAGAGGTCGGCACCGACGCGCTCGAGAAACACCGGCCAACCGGCCGTGTAGTTGTCGATCGCGACCGCTGGGAACGGGGGAGTGCTGTAAGGCTGCAGCCAAGACAGCGATGCCAGCCGGTCGTTGTTCCACCAGTGCGCGTGGTGGCGTGCGATCGCGTCGATCACGATCTCGGCATCGGCTGCGCTGCAGCCGACGGTCTGGTCGGCGAGCCGAAGCCGACTCAGATCCTCGAGCACGAGGACGAAGTCGTGAGTCGCCTCGTCGAACGCGGCGAAGTACGGGTGCGCTGGCCGCAGAGGGTTCGCGACGCCGATCTCTTCGTAGAAGCGGACCTCACGGAGGTAGAACTCGCCCGCCTCGCAGATGGTCGTCCGGACCTTCGCGTCGATCGTCGGCAGCTTCACCACCACCGACGCCGGCATGCCGGGCCCGGCGTCGAGGTGTGCGCGATACAACCGGCCGAGCAGTCCGACACCGATCGCGATCTGCTCGATCTCGCACGCTTGCACGTCGGCCTCGAGTGCATCACTGAGCCACGCGGGCGTCACGAATAAGGGATCGACCGGGATACTCGGCATACATCGCCTCCCCTATGGCGTCCCCCCGCGAGCGAATCAATCGTACGAGATGAGGGGGCGATCAGGGCCGATACTCAGCCGATGGTAGTTGCGTGAGCAAATATGTCGGGATCGTCAGTTTGCGCCGCTTGCGATGTCCAGCACGACGCGGAATCGGGCGGCGCCCGACATCATCCGTTCGTATGCCTTTGGCGCGTCCTCCAGCGACATGACCTCTGACATCGGTTTGATGCCGTGCGCGACGCTGAATGCGAGGTTGTCTTCGTTTTCGATCGAGGATCCGGTCAGGCTGCCCACGATCGAACGGCCGCCGAAGATCAGATCGGAGGTCTCCACGGAGATCGGGTCGGGCGCAGCGCCGACGACGACCAGCTGTCCCCGCGGCGCGAGTCCCGCGACCAACGGCGACATCGACGCGCCGCTGGCTGCCGTCGCGACGATCACCGCCGCACCGCCGAGGTCCTGCAGGGCGGTGCTCGGATTTATGGCGGCGCTGTCGATGTAGTCATCGGCGCCCAAAGACCGTGCCAGTTCCTCTTTTTCGGCCCCGCGGGCTATCGCAACCGTGTGATATCCGAGTTGCTTGGCGTACTGCAGACCGAGGTGGCCGAGGCCGCCGATGCCCTGGATGGCGACGACGGCGCCGGGAGGTGCGTCGGCCTTGCGCAGCGCGTTGAAGGTGGTGATCCCCGCGCACAGCAGCGGCGCCGCGTCGATTGGATCGAGGTCGTCGGGCACGCGCACAAGGCCGCTGGCCCGGGCGTACACCATTTCCGCGTATCCGCCGTCCTCGGTGGTCCCTAGCTGCGGCTGGTTGAGGCAGTTCACGAAGTCACCGCGCCGGCATTGGGCGCACTCGCCGCAGTGCCCCCCGAGGAAGCCGATCCCGACGCGGTCGCCGACCTGCCATTCGGCCACTTCGGGCCCGACCGCGTCGATGATGCCGACGATCTCGTGACCAGGGACAACCGGCTGGCTGGGATCGGCACGAACGCCCTCCACGCCGAGGAAATCGCTGTGGCACACCCCGCAGCTGAGCACCCGAACCCGGACGTGGCCCGGTTGCGGATCGACGACGTCGCGCTCCACAAGCTCGAATTGACGTTGTCCGGTGACTTGAAATGCGCGGTACGTGGACATCACGACTCCTCTGGGTTTAGTTGACTGAACTTAGCTGTTGCTTGCAGACAACCGCGACGTCGCGCGTATTCATTCCCGGGTGGGCCCGGTATAGGCCAAATGGCCGATGTTTCCGGGTTGCTGCGGCCTCACGCTGGCTAACATGAGTCAGACCGACTGGAGCGACCTTCCCATGACGGAGCTACTGCCAACGGGCATGGTGACGTTGCTTCTTGCTGACGTCGAAGGCTCAACGCGGCTCTGGGAGAGCCAATCGAAGGAGATGGCTGCCGCCGTCGCGCGCCTCGACAAGGAGCTGACCGAAATCGTCTCGCACCATCAAGGTGTTCGCCCCGTCGAGCAAGGTGAAGGGGACAGCTTCGTGCTGGCCTTCGCGCGCGCCAGCGATGCGGTCGCGTGTGCGTTGGAGTTGCAGTTGGCACCGCTCGCGCCGCTGCGGCTGCGGGTCGGCGTGCACACCGGTGAAGTGCAGTTGCGCGACGAGGGCAATTACATGGGCCCGACGATCAATCGCACTGCGCGCCTGCGGGATCTGGCGCACGGCGGTCAGACGGTGCTGTCCGGGGTGACCTACGAGATGGTGGCGGAGCGAGTCCCGGAAGCGGCGTGGGTGCGCGAGCTCGGTACTCACCCACTGCGTGACCTGCCCCGGCCTGAGCGCGTGGTGCAGCTATGTCATCCCGATCTGTGCAACGACTTTCCACCGCTTCGAGTTGCGAAAGTAGCTGCAGCGCAGAATCTTCCGGTCCAGCTGACCAGCTTTGTCGGACGCAGCGCGCAGATGGCCGACGTGAGCCGGCTGCTCGATGAGAACCGACTGGTCACGTTGACCGGCGCGGGCGGTGCGGGTAAGACCCGGTTGGCGATCGAGGTGGCCGGGCAACTATCTGTGCCGAACGGGGTGTGGTACGTCGACCTCGCGCCGATCACGCACCCCGAGGTCGTTCCCGTCGCGGTGGCGCGCGCGCTGGGCCTGGCCGATCAGCCGGGCCGCTCTACCGAGGACACCTTGATCCGGTTCATCGGTGGTCGGCGACTACTGATCGTCCTGGACAACTGTGAGCATCTGCTGGACGCGACCGCGTCGTTGATGACAGATCTTCTGGCGGCGTGTCCGGAGCTGGTGCTGCTGACGACGAGCCGTGAACCGATCGGGATTCCCGGTGAGGTGACGTTCGTCGTGCCGTCGCTGTCGGTGGACGACGAGGCGATCGAACTGTTCACCGACCGCGCTCGCCGCGCGCAGCCGGAATTCGCTGTCGCCGAGGACAATGCCGCAACCTTGACGGAGATCTGTCGACGACTTGACGGCATGCCGTTGGCCATCGAACTGGCTGCGGCGCGGGTGCGGGCGCTGACACTGGACGAAATCCTCGACGGGCTACACGACCGCTTCCGCCTGTTGACTGGAGGTGCCCGCAGGTCGGTGCGGCGTCAGCAGACGCTCCACGCATCGGTGGACTGGTCGCACGCGTTGTTGTCCGAGACCGAGCGTGCGCTGTTCCGACGGCTGGCCGTGTTTCTCGGGGGCTTCGACCTCGAGGCGGCGCACGCGGTCGCCGGTGACGATGGCGTGGAGCGCTATCAGGTGCTCGACCAACTCAGCCTCCTCGTCGACAAGTCACTTCTGACGACTGAAAACGTCGGCGGCAGAACGAGATACCGGTTCCTGGAAACCGTCCGCCAGTACGCTATGGAAAAGCTCGGCGAATCCGGGGAAGCCGTTGTGGTCGGCACCCGCCACCGTGACTACTACACGGAGCTGGCTGCCGAACTCGACGCACCGACGGACAGAGGCCATGCCCAGCGCCTCGATCAGGCGGAAAGCGAGATCGACAACTTGCGAGGCGCCTTCGCTTGGAGCCTGGAAAACGGAGACGCCGTGCCGGCGCTGCGACTTGCCGCATCCCTGATGCCGTTGTGGTTTTCGAGGTTCCGCAATCGCGAGGGGCTGGCCTGGCTGGACGTGGCTCTGGCAACCGAAGGACCGAAGGATGATTCGGCGCGGGTACGAGCCCTTGCCTACCAGGGCATGTTGCTCTGTTTCTGCGGATTCCCCGAAGGCGTCCAGATCGTCGACGAAGCGCTGGGTCTAGCCCGCCAGATCGGAGACTCCCGCCTGATCATCAGGGCTTGCGTTGCACACGGCACTGCCTACGCACACGACGCTGAAATCGCAAGCGGAGATTTTCGCGAAGCCGCCAGGCTGGCACGTGAACTCGACGATCGGTGGCAGCTCAGCAACGTCGTCGGCTGGCAGGCAATGGCAGGCATGAGCGTGGGGGATCATGTCGCGATCGAGGCAGTGGCGCGCGAAGGGAGCGACCTCGCCGACGCGATTGGCGACGGCTACACCGGACGCCTTTGTCGACTGGCTCTCGGCAACGCGCACACGTTTCGAGGGGAAGTCGGGCAAGCGGTCCCCCAGTTGCGGGAGGTACTCACCGAATCCGTTTCGGCCCGTGATCCGTTTTGTGAATCGACTGCCCGTCTGAACCTGGTTTTTGCGTCGACCTGGCAGGGCGACGTGGATGGTGCACAGGCAATCCTGAACATGATCATGGACGACAGGGCGCACCTCGGCGATCTGGTCGACCGCATCGTGACATCGGCGATCGGGCTCATCAAATCGGCTGCCGGTGATGCTGCCGCCGCGTGCGAAGCCTATGAAGCGGCGCTGCAGCACACGCCATTAACGCCTCAGACGGTCTCCACATACGTGGTTACGGCGTTGCCGCTGTTGGCAGTTGGCGATCTCGCGGCTGCACGCCGCCAGGCCGATGACGTGGTGGCAGTGTCGACGGGGATATCTCTTGTAGCGGCGTTGGCGTCGAGAGCGCGTGTCGCGCTCGTTCAGGGCGAGCTCGAGCAGGCCGACCGGGACGCCAGAGATGCGCTGAGCCTTGGCGCCGAATGCCACGGCTACGTGATGGTTCCAGATACGTTCGATTGCCTCGGCTACCTAGCCAGCGATGCCGGTAATCACCAGGAAGCGGCGCGCTTGTTCGGTATGGCCGATGCCGCTCGGCGACAAACGGGCATCGTTCGGTTCAAAATCTTCGACACCGACCACGAGTCGCGGCTCGCTGCTGTCCGAGACACCCTGGGCGAGAGCGACTTCCGGGCAGCATGGGATGAGGGCACGGCCCTGACAATTGAGGAAGCGATCGCGTATGTCTGCCGTGGCCGCGGTGAGCGTAAACGGCCGTCGAAGGGCTGGGCGTCGCTTACCCCGACCGAACTCGACGTTGTCCGGCTGGCCTCTGAGGGCCTCGGTAACAAGGAGATCGCGGCCCGGCTCATCGTCTCGCCACGCACCGTGCAGGCCCACCTGTCGCACGTCTACTCCAAGCTCGGCGTCAGCTCTCGCGTGCAACTGGCTCAAGAGGCAAGCAGGCACTAGGCCGCTACTGGCTCCTTGGGTTTCACCCACGGCGGGTCGATGCCGTCGTCCAGTCGTGCGTCGGCCTTGGCGTCGAGATAGCGGAAGTACAGCACGCAGAACACGACGATCAGCATCAGGCACCAGCCGTACGTGAACTTCATGTACTCCAGGTAGCGTCCCGTCGTCGGCCAGTGCCCCAGCAGCCAGCGGTCGGCGCTCATGAACCCGTAGATCGCCAGCCAGGCAGGCCAATTGCGGATCACCGAATTCGGCAGCACCACCGTCATCAGGAACGGGAACAGCATCATCGAGTAGTAGCCCTGGCCCAGTGACAGCACGAGATATGACGCGATCAGCAGCACGCCCGAGGACGTCGCCATCCAGAACAGCGGATCACGGGTGCGGTAGTACCGGTTCAGCAGCCACAGGCTCGCCACCGCCAAGGCGAGAAACGCGATGCGCAGCAACAGGATCAACCACATCGGCAGGCCGTAATAGATCCCGTTGCCCTGAATCGAGCTGTTGAAGTAATCGCGGATGGAGAAGATGTACGGCACCGTGCCGCGCACGAAGTTCATCGGGTCGCTGACCA
>DATJIX010000587.1:0-3305 GCA_035492865.1 Mycobacterium sp.
GCCACCTCGGCGCGCCAGGTGTCGACGCTGATCAGCTGCTCGGGAAAGGTGTCACGCAGCCACTCGATGAACGGCACGACGCGGGCGATCTCCTCGTCGACGCCGACGGTCTCGCCGGGTCCTGCCTTGACGCCGCCGACGTCGACGACGTCGGCGCCCTCCTCGACCACCCGGTGGGCGGCGGCCTTGGCGGCATCGTCGGTGAAGGTGGCGCCGCGGTCGTAGAACGAGTCCGGCGTCCGGTTCACGATCGCCATGATCAAGGCGCGATCGCGGGCCACCGGGCGGCCCAAGAACGTCGACAACACGTCTTCCAGGCTACGGGCCTGCGATTTGTGCGCGTTTAGGAGCGCTCACCGCTCCTGATCGCACACAAGCCGCTAGTTCTTCGGCTTTTTTCCGTCAGCGACTTCTTTCGGGTAGTCGTCGTAGTACTCGACATAGCCCTCGTCGCGGCCGGCCAGCACATAGATCGGGTCCTCGATCTTGCCTGCCTCCTCGTCACCTTCGCCCGTGGTGCCGCCGTAGCCGTCCTTACGGAGGTCCACCTTCTGGCTCTTGAACGTCGACGTGTGCGCGAGTTCCTTCACAACGCGGACGAACAGCGGCACCGCATAGCCCGGCAACCGCTCGTAGGCCGCCTTGGCCAGCGCCTTGCCGTCGAACTCCTCGCCGTCCTTGAGCTGGACGGCCACCATGCCTGCCCGGCCCCCGGCGCCCTCCACTTCGACGCCGAACACCGTGGCCTCCTCGATCTGCGGATCGGTGGAGATCGCGGCCTCGACCTCGGTGGTGGCGACGTTCTCGCCCTTCCACCGGAACGTGTCGCCGAGCCGATCGGTGAACGCCGCGTGCCCGAAGCCCTGCGCGCGCATCAGATCGCCGGTGTTGAACCAGACGTCGCCCTCACGAAAAGCGTTGCGCACCAACTTCTTTTCGGTCGCGCTCTTGTCGGTGTAGCCGTCGAATGGCTGGAAGTTGCTGACCTTCGACAGCAGCAGTCCCGGCTCGCCGTTGCGGACCTTGCGCACCCGGCCGTCGTCGTCGCGTACCGGATCGCCGGTTTCCCCGTCGTATTCGACGAACGCCACCGGTGTCGGGCAGATGCCCGTCGACTTCGGCACGTTGAACACGTTGACGAAGGCGGTGTTGCCCTCGCTGGCGCCGTAGAACTCGCAGACCCGCTCGATGCCGAACCGCTCGGTGAAGTCGTCCCAGATCGCCGGTCGCAGCCCGTTGCCACAGATCACCCGCACCTTGTGCTTGCGGTCGGTCGGCTTGGGCGGCTGGTTGAGCAGATACGCGCAGATCTCGCCGATGTAGACGAACGCCGTCGCGTCGTAGCGGATGACTTCGTCCCAGAACTTCGATGCCGAGAACGACTTGCCCAGCGCCAGCGCGGCACCCGAGTTCAGCACCGACGACAGCGCCACCGTCAACGCGTTGTTGTGATAGAGCGGCAGGCAGCAGTACAGCGTGTCGTTGCTGGACAACCGCATGCCCAGGCCGCCGAACCCGGCCAGCGCCCGCAGCCAGCGGTAGTGGGTCATCACACTGGCCTTCGGCATGCCGGTGGTGCCGGACGTGAAGATGTAGAACGCCTTGTCCTTGGCCAACACCGCGGCCGTGGTCGCCGGGTTGCCGGTGGGCGCCGTCGCCGCCAGCCGCTGCAGTTCGTCGACCGTCATCAGCCCGGTGGTGTCGGCGCCGCTGTCGCTGATCGGCTCGATGAAGTCGGTTTCGGCGACGACGGCCTTGGCGCCGAGCAACCCGAAGCTGTGCTTGAGCACGTCGCCGCGCTGGTGGTAGTTGAGCATGCCCGAGATCGCGCCGCACTTGACCGCGGCCAGCATCAGCAGCACCGACTGCGGCGAGTTGCGCAGCATGATGCCGACGACATCGCCGTGGCCGACGCCGCGCGCGGCCAACACCGCGGCGTAGCGGTTGACCGTCTCGTTGGCCTCGCGGTAGGTGATCCGCTCGTCGCCGAACTTGAGGAAGACCTTGTCGCCGTAGCGGGCCGCGCGGTCCTGAAAGACCTTGCCGATGGATGTCTTGGCCGACGGGCGCGCACCGAATCCGGTGATCACACCACTCAAGATGGTCGGCAGGTCCATCAGCAGACCCGGCACATGGGTGGCGATGTCGAGCAGACCGACGCTGCTGCGAGTCCCCGACTTCTCGTCGCTCATTCGGTGCGTCCCCTCCAGTGTTCTGTTGTCGCACACCCTAGTGACCACTGTCACTGGGCTGGCGCGCACACCGCCATCGCTGCCTCGACGTTGTCCACGACCACCAATCGATCCAGCGCACCCTCGCCGACGTATCCGCTGTCGACGAGACCGTGCAACCAGGCCAGCAAGCCGTCGTAATGCCCGATCGGGTCGAGCATGACGACCGGCTTGTCGTGCATACCCAAATAACCGGCGGTCCAGGCTTCGAAGAATTCCTCGAGGGTGCCGATGCCGCCAGGCAGCGCAATGAACGCGTCGGCGCGATCCTCCATGATCTGCTTGCGCTCGCGCATCGTGTCGGTGACGACGAGTTCGTCGGCCTCGGTGTCGGCGACCTCCCGGTGCACCAGCGCCTTGGGGATGACGCCGACGGTTCGGCCGCCGCGGGCTCTGGCAGCGCTTGCCAGCGCGCCCATCGCCGATACGTTGCCGCCGCCGGACACCAGCGTCCAGCCACGCTCAGCGACGGCTTCTCCTACCTCGACGGCCAATGCCAACAACTCCGGATGCGTTGGCCCGGACGCGCAATACACACAGACCGCCCATTCGCGGTCGGGTTCTGAGGACACGCACACAACGCTAGCGATAGTCTCCGGCGGTGCCTGTTGAGTGGGTGACCGCGCCGCCCGAACCGGCACTGGAATCGATCGAAACCGGCCTGCGCGAGCAGGCAGGCGCAGTCCTGATCGGTTCTGCAGGCGTCGGCAAGACGTGGTTGGCACGCGCAGCGGCAGACCGGTTGGCGTCGCAGTTCGACCGCATCGACTGGATAACCGGGACAGCGCCCGCGGTGCCATTCGCCGCCTTCAACCACGTGATCGACGTGTCGGACACAGACAAAACCGCGGCGGTGCTGCGGGCTGCGCGAGAGTCGCTTGGCGACGGCAGGCTGCTGATCGTCGACGATGCGCATCTGCTGGACAAGCTGTCCGCAGCGCTGGTCTACCAGTTGGCGGTCAGTGGCGCGGTGAAGCTGATTGTCACTGTCGCACCGAACGGTGTTGTGGCCGAGGAGATTTCGGCGCTGTGGCGAGACGACCTGCTGGCGCGAGTAGGCGTCGAACCGCCCGG
>DATJIX010000588.1:0-2530 GCA_035492865.1 Mycobacterium sp.
TGAGCCGCGCGCCGATTTGCGGATGGTCAACTCTATCCGGGCCGGCGCTAACCCGTTGGTGGTCAACGCCGACGGCACGAGTGCACGGGTCACCATCAATGGCGAATCGTCGACATTCCTGGACCTGGGCCGGGCCGGTGAGATCAACCTCGTGCTGCCGCCGGACCTCGCCCGCAAGCTGACGGTCACCGCGCAGCAGGACACCGGTGTGGTGCTGGCACAGGCCGACCTCGACCAGTTGATCGCGCACACCGACACCGGGGCCGTCGTTCTCAGCGGCGCGGCGCGCCGCGTCGAAATCCACAACGTCGACGGCGAGATCGTCACCCGCGATCCGATCAGGGTGACCGAGTCGTTCAGCGCCACCAGCGAAACCGGGGATATCAAGGTCGATTTCGCCGAGACCGCACCCCGCACCGTCGACGCCAGAAGCCAGGACGGCGACGTCGTCATCGCGCTGCCCCAGCGCGGGCCCTATCTGGTCAACGTGAACTCAGTCGACGGCGATACACAGATCCGGGTGCCGCAGACGACCGACCGGCAGACTGCGGCGGCCGTCGTCACCGCCCGATCCGACACCGGCGATGTGATCATCGACGATCTGCGGTAGCGCCCTCGACGATCAGCGAAAGACCGAACAGCGTGACAAGGCCGGGATCCCCGAAGACCACGATGCGGGTGATCCCGGCCGCCGTCATGTCGAGCACCGCGATCCCGAACGCACGCAGCACACCGTCGTCGTCGCGGCGGTACGCCGCAGCGGCGGGCTGGCCGTTGGCAGCGATGGGCGTCATTCGCCAATCACCCTGCACACCAACCACTCCTGCCAGATACGGCAGACACGTCGCCCGGCCAGCGAACCACGTTCGCGAGCCAACCATCTCCAGCGCGGCGTCGTGCCGAAGTGCCTGCTCGAGCAACCCGGTGTCAGCGTTCTCGAATGCGGCCATGTACTGCTCGAGAAGCTCGCGGGCCCGCGGTTCCGTCGGCTCGATGACCTCGTTCGCGCTCGGCGCGACGTCAGCCATCCTGGTGCGGGCGCGCTGCAACGCGCTCTTGGTTGCGGTGACGCTGATGTCAAGCATCGCGGCGACCTCCGCAGCCGGGAATGCCAACACGTCGCGCAGCAGAAGCACCGCACGCTGCTGCGCGGGAAGATGCTGAAGGCTTGCGATCAACGCCAGCCGGATGCTCTCACGCGACGTGACGACCGCAGCAGGATCGTCGACCCAGGAGTCCGGAATGACCTGCAGCCAACTCACGTTCGATGCGAACCCCGGTTCGGCACGCGGATCGTCTGCGGGCCCGCCCAGACCCGAAGGAAGCATCCGCGTGCTGCTGTGCGCAAGAGCGCTCAGACACGCGTTCGTCGCGATGCGATACAGCCAAGTCCGCACCGACGATCGGTTTTCGAAATCCCGGTAGCCGCGCCAGGCCCGCAGATACGTCTCCTGCACCACGTCCTCGGCGTCGTGCGCGGATCCGAGCATCCGGTAGCAGTGCGCAATCAGTTCGCGGCGGTACGGCTCGGTGTCGCTGATGAATTCGCTCATGCGACCGCGGGCGGGAATTGGTAAACCTTCACGGGCGTGATCCGCACGATCAGCCGTTCGGCGTCCGGCTCGGGCGGAGGCGCGGCGCCGCCCATGTGCCTGTCGTACATCTCGAAGAGCAATCGCTTCTCTGGGTCTTCGGTGATGTCGACCGTGCCACGGATCTCCAGATAGCGCGGCTGCCGCGTGTCGGCGACCAGCAGGCTGACGCGGGGATCACGAGCCATGTTGCGGGTCTTCAGGCGGCCCTTGATGGTGCTGAACACCACGGTGTCGCCGTCGCGTTTGATGAATATCACCGACGACTGCGGGCGTCCGTCGGCGTTTGACGTGGCGATAGCCGCGATGTGCGGTCCGTCGAGCACCTCGCGCGCAAGGTCGTTGAGCGTTATGTCCATGCCGGTATAGACCCCGTGCGAGCGGAAAACGAATCGGTGCCGTCGTGAAAATACGTGTGATGTCAACCTTCCTCACCCGCATAGTCCGAATCAGAATCGGTGCCGCCAACCTGCGCTTACACTGACCGCCTCACGACAAACCTGGGGGGCGTGAATGTCATGGCTTTCGATGAAGCGAAGCTCAATGAATTCCTGAACAAGGCCGTCGGCGATCTCGGCGCCGCGATGAGCGCCACGCTGGTGTTGGTCGGTGACCGACTCGGGCTGTACAAGGCCCTCGCGGCCGAGTCGCTGACGCCGCAGGAGCTGGCCGACAAGACCGGCACCAACGAGCGTTATGTTCGCGAATGGCTCGGTAACCAGGGGGCCGCCGGTTACGTGGAATTCGAACCGGACACGGGCAAGTGGTCGATGACGGTGGAGCAGGCCATGTGCCTTGCCGATCCCAACGGACCGGTGGATATGCCCGGCGCCTACAACATCGTCGAGGCGGTGTTCCACGCGCTCGGCAGCACCATCGACCACTTCAAGTCCGGTGAAGGCATGCAGTGGGGCGAGCACCATCCGTGTCTGTTCGTC
>DATJIX010000589.1:0-7572 GCA_035492865.1 Mycobacterium sp.
GCAGTACCTCGCGCACTATTTCTTGATGGCCAACGGGCTGCCGATGTGGTCGGCGGCGACCAAGCGCTCGTCGGCCAACGACATCACCCACACGCTGCCCTTGCGATTGCGCGACTTGTCCGGGCGTACCCCGTCGCGCTCGGACCACCATGCGATCAGATCCGGAATCACCTTGCCCTGGGTGCAGATCACGGGCGTACCTCCTGCGGCGGCGATTTCGAGGATGCGGTGCCTGGCGGCCTTGCGGTTGTCGGCGTAGGCCTCTTCGGTGAGCAGTGGCTCGTTCGCGATGGTGGCGCAGAGTTCTTCGGCGAGCGGTTCCAGCGTCTGATGGCAGCGCACGCGGTCGGCGGCGTACAGCACGTCGGCCCCGAAAGACAGCAGCACTCCGACGAGCGACTCGGCCTGGGCGCGGCCGTGCTTGTCGAGCGGCCGCTTTCGGTCATCACCCTTGTACCGCGACTTGCTGCCCGCGGTGCCGTGCCGGACGATCAACACCGTGTTGGTGTCGACTGGTTGTTTGGCAAAGCGGCGCAACACTTTTCGATCGGCCGGATACTCCAGATGCTTCATCGCATCGGTGACGGGGAGCCACTTGATCTCGTCGACTTCGGCGTTCGGGTTGAACTCGCCATCGACCCTGCGCGCCGCCCAGTAGCGCACCTTCTTGATGCCCTGTTCGACGGGATAGCTGACGGCCGTCAGCCGCCTGCCGAGTACCGACACCTGGCCGGTCTCCTCGCGTACCTCGCGCACCGCGGTCACCGGTTCGGTTTCACCGGGGTCGACTTTGCCCTTGGGTAGCGACCAGTCGTCGTAACGCGGACGGTGAATGAGCGCGATTTCCGGCTCGGACCCGTCACCGCGCCGCCACAGCACCGCGCCTGCAGCGAGGACTGCCATACTCGCCGAGTCCACGTCTGGCGCTAGCTCCTTCGGCACCTCAACTCCTGCAGGTCATCCGGGCCCGACGGTGGGCCGTTCCGGCGCTCGTCACGGATGTCGGTGACGTTCCATCAGCGACGCCTGGTGGTCACGCACGGTGTGTCCCTCTTGCGGCGACGCCGTCCAGTGACCGTCGGCACCCAGGTCCCAGCACCGGGTCGCGGGATCCATCGCGGAGTCGAATACGTCGTTCAATTGAGCAGTCAGCCTCGGATCCTTGACTTGCGCCATCACCTCGACACGTCGGTCGAGATTACGATGCATCATGTCGGCGCTGCCGATCCAGAACTCGTCGATGGCGCCGAAGTGAATAATGCGCGAGTGTTCGAGGAAGCGGCCGAGGATCGAGCGCACGACGATGTTGTCGGAGTATCCCGCGGCGCGCGGCTTGAGCGCACAGATGCCGCGCACCACCACCTCGACCTTGACCCCGGCCTGAGATGCGCGGTAGAGCGCGTCGATGACCTGCTCGTCGACCAACGCGTTGGCCTTCATCCGGATTCGTCCTTGCGCGCCGTCGCGGGTAGCGGCGATTTCGCGCTCGATGCGCTCGATGATCCCCCTGCGCACACCGTATGGCGCCACCATCAGGTTGCGGTAGGACTCCTTGCGCGAGTAGCCCGTCAGCGAGTTGAACAGATCGGTCAGGTCGGCACCGATATCGGGCGCCGCGGTCAACAAGCCGACATCTTCATATAGCCGGGCGGTCTTCGGGTTGTAATTGCCGGTCCCGATGTGGCAGTAGCGTCGGATCGTCGAGCCCTCGCGGCGCACCACCAGGCACGTCTTGCAGTGTGTCTTGAGTCCGATCAACCCGTAGACGACGTGCACGCCCGCTCGCTCCAGTGCGCGCGCCCACTTGATGTTGGCCTGCTCGTCGAACCGCGCCTTGATCTCGACGAGCGCAACCACCTGCTTGCCCGCCGCGGCGGCGTCGATGAGCGCGTTGACGATCGGCGAATCGCCGGAGGTGCGGTACAGCGTCTGCTTGATCGCGAGCACGTTCGGATCGGCGGCGGCCTGCTCGATGAATCGTTGCACCGTGGTGGAGAAGGAATCGTACGGGTGGTGGACGAGCACATCGCCGTCGCGCAGTGTGGAGAAAATGCTCTTGGGTGTTTCGCGTTCCCCGAACGCCGGCGGCGTCGCGGGCACGAACGGCGGATCCTTGAGCGCCGGGCGATCGACGCTGTAGATCTGCCAGAGCGACGACAGATCAAGCAGCCCCGGCACTTCGATCACATCGCCGGGGTCGACGTCGAGTTCGCGCAACAGCAACTCGAGCATGCTCTCGGTCATGTCGTCGGACACCTCGAGGCGCACCGGCGATCCGAATCGACGCCGCGCCAGTTCGCGCTCGAGCGCCTGAAGCAGATCCTCGTCGCGATCCTCTTCAACCTCGAAATCCGCGTTGCGGGTGATGCGGAACGCGTGATGCTCGACCACTTCAAGGCCGGGGAAGAGCACCGACAAAAACGCGGCGATCAACTCTTCCATCGGCAGGAATCGCACGACATCCGAGCTGCCTTCGCGGCGAGCGAGTTCCACGAAGCGGTCGACGTTGTCGGGCACCTTAACTCGTGCGAAGTGCTGGCCGCCGTCATCGGGGTGTTTGACGGTGATCGCGAGATTCAGGCTCAGTCCACTCACGAACGGGAACGGGTGCGCCGGGTCGACCGCCAACGGGGTCAACACCGGAAACACTTGCTCGTGAAAGTAAGTCGACAAGCGCGCGCGTTCGTCGTCGTCGAGTTCGGCCCACGTGACGATGACGATGCCTTCGTCGGCCAGCGCCGGACGCACGGAGTCAAGGAACACGTGCGCGTGCCTGCCCGCGATCTTCTGGGTGAGCTCGCTGATCCGGCGCAACTGCTCACGCGGCGACAAGCCGTCGGCTGAGCGCACCGACAGTCCCATCTCGTCGCGGCGCTTCAGGCCTGCGACGCGCACCATGTAGAACTCGTCGAGGTTCGACGCGAAGATCGCGAGGAACTTCGCTCGTTCGAGTAGGGGCAACGAGGTGTCGGCGGCGAGGGCGAGCACGCGGGCATTGAAATCCAGCCAGCTCAGCTCGCGGTTGAGGTACCGGTCCTCCGGCAGCGGGTTCTCGACTGCCGGTGCCGTAGCGGCCGGTGGCGCCTCCGGCGCCGAATTGACCAACTCCGTGCCGTCGGGTCGGATCTGGGCTTCGGCTTCCGTCATGGCTCCGATGATCCCTTATTGAGCAGCCGCGCGGCTACCACGGTGACCCATCCTGTCGTCAGCTGTTCACCTCAGGCGGCCGATGGCCTGCGTTGTTGCGGCACCGACGCCGAGGCGGCGGGCGACAATCAGGTCGTCGGGGGTGTCGATGTCGCACCGCAATCCAGGCCACGCACCGGTCAGTTCGATTGCCCCGGAATGCCGATGGCGCTCAGCCGAATCAGACCCGAACCGGGGGTCGAGTCCGACGCCGAAGGCAAACAATGCCGACGTTCCGGTGCCGTGCCGATCGCCGACGAAGCTGCGCGGGTATTCGCGCGCGGCAGCGATCGCCTCGGCTAGTTCCTGCGGTTGCAGCGCAGGCAAGTCACCCTGCAGCGCAACGATATTGGGTGTGTCCTCGCGAACAGTCGCTTCGGCCGCCGCGATCGCGTTGTTCAAAGGATTGCGATGACCGGCGGGTGTCGGGTCGATCAGCACGCGCGCGCCCAGCCGCAGGGTGGCGTCCGCGGCAACCTCGTCGGGAGTGACCACGGTGACCGAGCGCAGCGCGGCGACGGCCGACGCGGCTCTGATGGTGTCGACGAGCATGGCCAGCACCACGTTTTCCCGGGTGGCAGCCGAGAAAACCGGCGCCAGCCTGGTCTTGGCGGCGGACAGCCGCTTCACGGCGATCACCAGCGCCACGTCAGCGGCGTCGCCTGTCCTGCTGCCGCTCATGTGCGCCATCCTGCCAGCACCCGCGACCAGGCTACTGTGAAGCGGTGGTCGAGGCGGCGGTGATGGGGGCCGGTGCGTGGGGGACGGCACTGGCGAAGGTATTGGCTGATGCCGGTAACAACGTAACTTTGTGGTCGCGTCGTCCCGAACTCGCGGACGAGATCAACGACACGCAGCGCAACAGCCACTATCTCGGCGATACCGAGCTGCCGAAGTCGATCCGCGCGACCAGTGACGCGGCCGAAGCACTGGCCGGCGCATGCACAGTGCTGCTCGCGGTGCCGTCGCAGACCATGCGTGCCAACCTCGAGCACTGGACCGGGCTGATCGGGGACGACGTCACTCTGGTCAGTCTGGCCAAGGGCATCGAGTTGGACACACTGATGCGGATGAGCCAGGTCGTGGTGCAGGTGACCGGCGTCGACCCGTCGCGGGTGGCGGTGGTCACCGGGCCGAATCTGGCCAGCGAGATCGCCGCGGAACAGCCCGCAGCGACGGTCGTCGCGTGCAGCGACTCCGGCAGGGCGGTCGCCCTGCAGCGGGCGCTGTCCACCGGGTACCTGCGCCCCTATACCAATGCCGACGTGATCGGGGCCGAGGTCGGCGGTGCATGCAAAAACGTCATCGCCTTGGCCTGTGGGATGGCCGCCGGTGTCGGGCTCGGGGAGAACACCGCGGCGGCGATCATCACCCGCGGCCTTGCCGAGATCATGCGGTTGGGAATCGCGTTGGGGGCCAAACCCGCAACCATGGCGGGACTTGCCGGCGTCGGCGATCTGGTGGCGACGTGCACATCCCCACACTCGCGCAACCGATCCTTCGGGGAACGGCTCGGCAAGGGCGGCACCATGGAGTCGGCGCTGCTCGCCGCAGGCGGTCACGTCGCCGAGGGCGTCACCTCGTGTGAATCGGTACTCGCGCTTGCTGCGAGCTACGACGTCGAGATGCCGCTCACCGACGCGGTGCAGCGCGTCTGCCACAAGGGTTTATCGGTGTATGAAGCGGTCGCGCTGCTCCTGGGACGCAGCACCAAACCGGAGTAAGCAGATGAGCGGCACCTACGGCGATTCCACTCGCAGCGTCAAAGCCGTTGGCTCGGAGGCGATTCCGGGGAGACCGGTGGCACCACCGCCTGTGCCGGCTTCGACGTATCACCTGTCGCCGGACGAGACCGAACCACTGGACAGTTACGGCCGTGGCTCGAATCCGACGTGGCGTCGGCTGGAATCGGCGCTCGCCGAACTCGAAGGCGCAGCGACGGCGTTGACATTCGCGTCCGGCATGGCGGCGATAACATCGGCGCTGCGCGTACTGGCCAAACCGAACTCCAAGCTCGTCGTACCCGCTGACGGCTATTACCAGGTGCGTCGCTATGCGTCTGAATACCTTGCACCGCAGGGTATTACCGTCGTCGAAGCGAGCAGCGCCGAGATGTGTGAGGCTTCGGCGGACGCTGACGTGGTGCTGGCCGAAACCCCCGCCAACCCCGGTTTGGATGTCGTCGATCTGCATCACCTGGCCATGAACTGCCGCCGGCGAGGCGCCACGCTGATCGTCGACAACACGACCGCGACACCCCTTGGCCAGCAGCCGTTGTCGTTGGGCGCCGATCTGGTGGTGGCAAGCGCGACGAAGGCGCTGTCGGGTCACAGCGACCTGCTCGCCGGCTATGTCGCGGGCAGCCAGCCCGATCTGATGGCGGCGATCGAACGCGACCGACTGCTGGCGGGACCGATACTCGGCGCGTTCGAGGCGTGGTTGGTGCTGCGCAGCCTCGGCAGCGCAGGCCTGAGGTTCGAGCGGCAGTGTCACAATGCGCAGGCGCTGGCCGTGATGCTGCGCGCGCATCCGGCGGTGAAGTCGGTGCGCTACCCGGGTCTGCCCGACGATCCGTCGCATCCGATCGCCACGCAGCAGATGAAGCGCTTCGGCGGGTTGGTCTCGGTGGAATTGGCGGATGCCGCGGCGGTGCGAGCGCTGGTGGAGCGCAGCGCACTGCTGATCGCGTCCACCAGCTTCGGGGGAATCCACACCTCAGTGGACCGCCGCGCCCGCTGGGGAGATCCGGTCAGCGACGGCTTCGCCCGTATTTCGTTGGGCATCGAGGACACCGACGATTTGATCGCCGACATCGAGAATGCGCTCAGCGACGATGGATGATTTTTCCGGGCGCGACACTGCAGGTCAGAGCGCTGCGTCGCGCGGTTTTCCGCCCTCCCGGTAGCCTCTCTAGGTTGTGACTGCCCACCAGCCCGGCCCAACCGGACGCATTCGTGTCGCTGTCGTCTATGGCGGGCGCAGCTCTGAGCACGCGATTTCGTGCGTTTCCGCTGGCAGCATCCTGCGCAACCTCGACCCGGAACGATTCGAGGTCATCGCGGTCGGCATCACGCCCGGCGGATCGTGGGTGTTGACCGACGGCCGACCGGAGACACTGGCCATCACCGACGGCCGGTTACCTGAGGTCAGCGGGGCGTCGGGCACTGAACTGGCATTGCCGGCGGACCCGGGGCGCGGCGGTCAGCTGTTGTCTCTCGCGGAGGGTGGCCAGGTGCTCGCCGCGGTCGACGTGGTGTTTCCCGTCCTGCACGGTCCGTATGGCGAGGACGGCACCATCCAGGGCCTGCTCGAGCTCGCAGGCGTGCCCTACGTCGGTGCGGGGGTGTTGGCCAGCGCGACGGGTATGGACAAGGAGTTCACCAAGAAGCTGCTGATGGCCGAAGGGCTGCCGGTCGGCGATCACGTCGTGCTGCGGCCGCGTCAGGACACCGTCGAACTCGAGGATCGCGAGCGGCTGGGCCTACCGGTGTTCGTCAAGCCCGCGCGCGGCGGCTCGTCGATCGGCGTCAGCCGGGTCACGGCATGGGATCAGCTGCCTGCGGCCATCGAGGTGGCTCGCAGACATGACCCGAAGGTGATCGTCGAAGCGGCGATATCCGGACGCGAATTGGAGTGTGGCGTCCTGGAATTCCCCGATGGGCGAGTCGAGGCCAGCACGGTCGGCGAGATCCGCGTCGCAGGAGTGCGGGGCCGGGAGGACGGGTTTTACGACTTCGAGACCAAGTATCTCGATGACGCCGCCGAGCTCGACGTGCCCGCCAAGATCGATGACGACATCGCGGATGCGGTGCGGCAGTTGGCTATTCGGGCGTTCAACGCGGTCGACTGCCAGGGCCTGGCGCGCGTCGACTTCTTCCTCACTGACAACGGGCCGGTGGTCAACGAAATCAACACCATGCCCGGCTTCACCACGATCTCGATGTACCCGCGGATGTGGGCGGCCAGCGGCGTGGATTATCCGACGCTGTTGGCCACCATGGTCGAGACGGCGCTGCGACGCGGTACGGGCTTGCGCTAGCCCTCATGCTGTAGGTGGCAGCGGCTCCTACCAGCGTATGAGACAAAAGAGCGGCCTTGAGCACGATGCGTATGCAAGGGTTGGTTCTCCTAGCGTCGAATCATGACATGGGCAATCGCTACGCCGGTACCGCACAACAACATTCACCGCCGCCGGAATCGTGTTCGGCATCACCATGTTCGCGCTCGCGGACAGCAGCGTGCTGTCCGTCGCGCAGATCGGCACGACCATCGGCGTCGGCCTGCTGCTCGACACCCTTGTGGTGCGCACGTTCGTGCTGCCGTCGCTCATCGCACTGCTCGGTCGTTGGTTCTGGTGGCCGACCCGCACCGGGATTCGGTCGAAGG
>DATJIX010000590.1:0-4754 GCA_035492865.1 Mycobacterium sp.
CCCTCGACGGCGAGAAGGTTGGCCGGGTCGTTGGCGAACCTCAGCCGCATCTCGTCGGTCCAGTTGCGGGCGCCGAGGTCCCACGCCAGCGCCAGCGGCACGATGTGGTCGATCTGCACTGCGGCACCGACCTGGGCGCCGCGGGTGAACGGCACGGTGTCGTTGGTGTACGGGTCGTGCAGCATTCCTGTCGCAACTGCGTTGGGACAGCGCTTGATCGACACGTACGTCTTGTCGACGAGGTCGCGGTCCAGAATGTCGTTGCGTGTATCGCAGCCGTTGTGCCCACCGGGTGCGGAGTTGTCGTCGGTCCAGCTGTCGCCGAACGCATCCCGGCGGTAGTCGTATCCTCGGACACGCACCGGCACCTCCGGGATGCCCGCGAGCACGTCGACACCCGGTGCGACGGTGGGGATGTCGGCCTGGGCGGTGAACTGGCCGCGGTCACCCGATGTGGCCGTCACCTGAATGGCTACCACCACAGCCAACACGACCGCGAGGACCAGCCAGATCAGCCTGTTGCGGCTCACGCCTTGTCCAGGTATTCGACGCGGTCGGTATCGACGAATTGTGCCGCCAGGAGCGCCATTCCCGAATTGGCGGGATCCTTCTCGTAGAGCTCCTCGCAGAGCTCACGGGCGGCGAGAATGATGTCGAGGTGGTCAAAGAGCGAGAGGAACCGCAGTGTTATGGGTCGGCCGGATTGACTGAGCCCCAGGACATCTCCCTCTCTGCGTTCCTCCAGATCGAGGTCCGCCAGCTTGAAGCCGTCCAGCGTGCCTGCGACCGCCTTCAGACGTTGTCCCGCCTTGGATCCGTCGGGCAGCTGGGTGGCCAGCAGACACAGGCTGGGGTGCTGGCCCCTGCCGATGCGGCCGCGAAGCTGATGTAGTTGACTTATGCCGAACCGATCGGCGTCGACGACCACCATCACTGTCGCGTTCGGTACGTCGACCCCGACCTCGATGACAGTGGTGCACACCAGGACATCGATCTGGCCGGCACGAAACGCCGCCATCACGGCATCCTTCTCGTCGCTGGGCAGCCGCCCGTGCATCAGGCCAAGACGCAGTCCGGAAAGCGGTCCGCGGCGCAACTGTTCGAGCAGCGCCACCACCGTGGTCGGCGGCGGGCCCTGTTCGTTCGCGGCGGGCTTGTCGCTCTCATCGATGCGCGACGCGACGACGTACGCCTGACGGCCCGCACCGACCTCTTCGATGATGCGCTGCCACGCCCGCTGCAGCCACGCCGGCTTCTCCTTGACGAAGATCGTGTTGGTGGTGATGGGCTGGCGGCCGCGCGGCAGTTCGCGCAGCGTCGACGTTTCGAGGTCACCGTAGACCGTGAGCGCGACGGTGCGCGGAATAGGCGTTGCCGTCATCACCAGCAGATGGGGGGTAAGCCCCTCAGGAGCCTTGGCGCGCAATCGATCTCGCTGCTCCACCCCGAATCGGTGTTGCTCGTCGACGACGACCATGCCAAGGCGGTGGAACTCCACCGCCTCCTGCAGCAGCGCATGCGTGCCGATGACGATGCCAGCGTCTCCGGACGCCACCTCGTCACGAACTTCTCGCTTCTGTTGCGGCGACATGGATCCGGTCAGCAACGCAACGCGTGTCGCACGGTCCGCTCCCCCGAGTTGGCCCGCCATTCCCAGCGGCCCGAGCACGTCCCGGATGGATCGAGCATGCTGGGCGGCAAGCACTTCCGTCGGCGCCAGCAGCGCGCATTGGTAACCCGCATCGACCATCTGCAACATGGCCAGCACCGAGACGATCGTCTTGCCCGAGCCCACCTCGCCCTGCAGCATCCGGTTCATCGGCCTGCTCGCCGACACCTCGGCCGACAGCACGTCGAGCACTTCCTTTTGGCCGTCGGTCAGTTCAAAAGGCAGTTGTTCGCGCATCTCCGCCAACAGCCCGTCGTTCGCCACAGGGGCAACGGGTCCAGTCTCGCTCAGTTCGCCGTATCGCCGTCCCACCAACGCCCATTGCAGTCCGACCGCTTCGTCATACGTCAGCCGGGCCACCGCGCGCCCGCGCTCGGCAGTGTTCTCGGCAAGATGAATCGCGCGCAGCGCCTGGTCCTCGGATATCAGATTCCACTGCTGCAGAAACGGTTTCGGTAGCGGCTCGGGGATAGGATCGAGCACGTCGAGCACCTGACGCACACACGCGTAGATGTCCCAGGTTTGTACCTTCTTGTTGGCGGGGTAGATCGGGAAGAAGTCCCGCTCGAATGCCGACAACAACTCATCGCCGGTGGCCCCCGAAGCAGATGCGATGGCCCGAAGCGACTTCGACCCTGTCGCCTTGCCGCTCTCATGCAGGATCAGAAAGCCCGGATGAGTCAGCTGAAGCGTGCCTTTGAAATAGCCGACTTCGCCGGACAACATCACGCGGGTGCCCTCGACCAACGAGTTCTTCAGGTACTTCGCGTTGAAGAACGTCGCGGTCACCTTCGGCCGCCGGTCACCCAGCGTGACGACGAGATACTCACGCTTTGGCGGCCGATTGGTCCACCTGGTTTCCGCTTTCGAGATGACGTCGACGAACGTGACGTGTTCGCCTTCTTCGAGCTCCTCACCCTCGCCGAGCACCGTCATCCCGTCGCTGTACTTGCGTGGGTAGTGGCGCAGCAGGTCGTTGACCGTGACCAGCCCGAAGTGTTCCTCGAGCTGGCCCGCGGCCTTCTTGCCGAGCACGTAGTCGAGCCGGTCGGTCAGCGCGGCCACGGCTACTCGACTCCGATCAGGAGCGCGTCGCCACGATGGTCGGTCTGGTAGGTCACCAACTCAGTGCCGGGGTGATGGTGGTGTGCGTGCTCCCGCAGTGCTTCTCCGACGCTGGCATCGACCCCGGCACCGGTCAGCACCGTCACCAGTTCACCGCCCGAGGCCAGCAGCAGATCGATCAGGCCCGCGGCCGCCTGAGTGATGCCGTTGCCGACGATCAGCACCTCATCGCCCGAGATCGCAAGGCCGTCGCCGGGTTTACAGGTCCCCGCCCACGTCAGCGCCTCCTCGGTGGCCACGCGCACCGAACCGTGCCGAGCGGAAGCCGCAGCGCGCGCCATCGTGTACCCGTCGTCGACCGCTTGTCGCTCGGCGTCGTGCACCGCCAGCGCTGCCAGGCCCTGCACCATCGATCCGGCAGGCACCGGCACCACGTCGATGCCCCACCCGATGGCCGCGGTACAGCCCGCCACGAGTTCCTCGGCGGCGACATAGCCGTTGGGCAACACCATGATCTGGCCTGCGCCGGTGTTGACGAGTGCATGCAACAGTTGCTTGGCACTCACCGGCGCGTCGGCCTCTGGCCGCAACACGTGTGCGCCTTCGCCTGCGAAAAGCTCTGCGGCACCGTCACCGTCGACCACCGCGAGCACTGCGCGTTCGTGGGCCCATCCGCCGGACGGCCGCGCGCCCACGTCACCGGTGAGCGAGGTGATCTGGATCCGGCTGGGTGTGCCGACCGATAAGCCCGCCTCCACGGCGGCGCCCGCATCATCGGCGTGAACGTGCACCGAGTACTGACCCGCACCGTCCGCCGATGCGGCGATGGCAACCGATTCGCCCAGCTGATCCAGCCGCTCACGGAGCGTCTCGACGCCGCGCGGATCGGAACCGCTCAACAGGTACATCACCTCGAACTGCGGCGCCGCGACGGTGGCCGTCGACGTGTCGGACTGCAGCGGTGACGGCAGATACTCCTGCCGGTGCGGCGCCCGGCCAGTCAGTGTCGTGCTCATCGCGTCCAGCAGTACCAGCAGCCCACGGCCGCCGGCGTCCACCACGCCGGCCTCGGCCAGCACATCGAGCTGCCCGGTGGTCTTGTCGAGCGCAACAGCCGCGGCGTCGGCGGCCGCGGAGACCACCTCCGCCAGGCCCGCGCCGTCTCCGCCCGCCTGCTCGGCGGCGCCGGCCGCATCCTGCAGCACCGAGACGATGGTGCCCGGCACGGGCTCGCCCATCGATGCGACGACGAGGCCGACCGCATGCCGCAGCGCGGCCGCGAAAATGGGGCCGTCGACATCGGCCAGCACCCCGCCGCGGTCGGCTGCGCTGGATCCGACGACGTCGGACAGGCCGCGCAGGATCTGGGACAGGATGACGCCGGAGTTGCCCCTGGCGCCGTGCAACGCGCCTGCGGCCAGCGCGGCGGCCACCTCGGTCACGTCGTCGCTGTCAGACCGAGTATCGGCCTGCGCCCACGCCGAACGCATCGTGAACAGCATGTTTGTCCCGGTGTCGGCGTCGGCGACCGGGAACACGTTGAGCCGGTTGATCTCGTCGGTGTGCGAAATCAGGTCACCGACGGCGGTGTGTGCCCAGTCTCGCAGGGCAGAGGCATCGAGCCGCCGAGCCGACATCCACACCTCCCGCAACGTCGTGCCGCCGTGGGCGCCAGCCTAGCTACCCTCGCTGACAGGACCAGCACAACGTTCACGCCGGTGGATGCGCTTTTGGTGTTCCCTGCCGCGGCCGGTATCCTGGTCAGGTTGTTGGGTCACCCGCCTGGTTGTTGACCCCCAAGTACTGATTCGAGGAGTTCGACATATGGCTGCCGTCTGCGAGATCTGCGGGAAGGGCCCCGGCTTCGGCAAGTCGGTGTCGCACTCCCATCGCCGGACCAGCCGCCGGTGGGATCCCAACATCCAGACCGTTCATGCGGTGACGCACCCCGGCGGGAACAAGAAGCGCATCAACGTGTGCACCTCTTGCATCAAGGCCGGCAAGGTCTCGCGCGGCTAAC
>DATJIX010000591.1:0-2596 GCA_035492865.1 Mycobacterium sp.
CGTTCTTCGCTTGCTGCTTGAAGAATGCCTTCCATTTGACTTCTGGTGGAAGCAGATTGGAGATCATCTGGATCACCCTCGGCGGGGCGCTGAGCGCGGTACCGACCGGGGTGCCCGTCAAGATGAGGTCGCCCGCGCGCAGATCCTGGAATCTGGTCAGCGCTTCCAGCGCCTGCAGCGGCCCGTAGATCATGTCGCCGTCCACCAGCATGTCCTGTCGCAGCTCGCCGCCGACGCGCGTTTGCAGACGCAGGTCGCCGAAGCGCTTCAACTCGTCGGCGTCCACCAGTACCAGCGCGGGGCCGACCGGGGTGAACGTCGGATACGACTTGGCCTCGTAGAACTGGGTCTGCGGGAGCTGGATGTCACGGGCCGAAACGTCATTGGTGACAACAAGACCGGCGATGTAGTCGGCGAGGTTGGATTCCGTGATGTCGGTGCCGACGGGAATGTCTCGGCCTATCACGAGCCCGATCTCCACTTCGTAGTCCATGAACCTGACGTGCTTGGGCTTTACGATGTCGTCGAAGGGTCCGGAGATCGATGCGGAGGCTTTGCGAAAGAAGGTCAGCGGGATGGTCTTGGGGTCCATGCCGGCGTCGGTGACGTGCGAGACGAAGTTGGTCATCTGCGCCACCACGCGACACGGTGCCGTCACAGGGGAGAGCAGGTCGAGGCTGTCGACGGGGACGGTGTCCGAACTGTGGGCGGCGGCTTCGATAGCCCCCCGGTCGGCCAGCAGCTCACCGGTGCTGATCGCGGTGGTGTTGATTTTCGCTGCGCCAGTGGATGTTTGAACCCACCAGGCATCGGCGGTACGAAGGACGGAGACGGTCATGAGTGAGCTACTTTCAGAAGGCCGATGAGGCGGTTGATATCGAATTCGTTGTCATCGCGCAGCGCGGCGATCATGGACCGCGCTTCGTGGGGAATGGATTTGGGGTTCATGCCGAGGAAGTCCTTGCTGGCCGGCGGCCCCCACTGGGCCAGGCCGGACGCGGTGAACGGCGCCCAGCCGGGCTCCAATGATGAGTCGAACATGTCGCCGTCGGCGAAGTGCTCGACCATGAACCCGTCGGGGTCGCGCCAGTAGTCGAACAGCTGGCTGCCCTGAATGTGGCGGCCGATGCCCCAGGACCGGAAATAGCCACGCTCCCTGAGATATTCGCCGCCTGCCGCCAGCGCGTCGAGGTCACACACCTGAAAGGCCGAATGCACGTATCGGTTCTGCGGCCCGAGCGCGATCGCCAGCGTGTGATGGTCGGTCGGGGTGGCCCCGCGGTCGCACCGGATGAAGCTCATCGTCGGCCCACGGTCGCGCTGGCCGGGGAAGTAGAGGAAGTCGCTGACGATCATGCCGAGAGTGTCGAGATACCAGTTCAGCGTCTCGAGGTACTTCGTGGTCTGCAGCACCAGATGCCCGAGCCGTTGCACCTTGGTGGGTTCCCGGCGCGGGCGCTGCGTCGAGTTCACCCGCTGCAGTTCGTGTCCAAAATTGAACGTGTGCGGAAGCTGCGACGGCAGGGACTCGAGTGGATGCATGCCTGCGACGACGTGCACGGGTACGCCGCTCGGGTCGAGTAGATCGACGGTGATCCCGCCGATCGCTTCTGGCAGTGGTCGGGTGGGCACGCCGGTCGCATCGGCCAGGCGCAGCAGGTCGGCCTCGTCTTGGGCCTGGTAGGCAGCGCCGAGGAATCGGGTGCCTGAGCCGCGCCGAACGATCACGCACGGAGCGCCGGCATCGGTGCCCCGCAGGAGTAGCTCGGTCCCGGTCCGCAGCACAGTGCCGAAACCGAAGGCGTGAGCGAATGCCTCGGCCCGAATCAGGTCGGGCTTCTCGAACTCCAGCCAGGCGATGTCCTGCACCTTGATGGCCGGGTTACGGGACCGACCCGGATGCTCGCCGTTGCGGCCGCCCTGCTCGCTGTGCAGGTCGTTATGGGCTCCGACCAGGTTATTCATCGCGGCCTCCTCTCTGACTGACGAAATCGTCACATACGACGACACGGTCAGTCAATAGTTTCTGACGAAATCCTCAAAAGTGAATTCGTCTGTTATCGTCGATTTCGTGAGTACGCAGGACCAGGAGCCCGTCAACCGCCTCGAGCGGCGCAAACAACGCACGCGTGCGGCCCTGATTCAGGCGGCGCAGGGCTTCATCGCCGCGGGCAAGCTCAACGTCCCGGTGCTCGAGATCACCCAGGCGGCCGACGTCGGGATGGGGTCCTTCTACAACCACTTCGACAGCAAGGAAGAACTGTTCGAGGCCGCCGTTGCCGATGTGCTCGACACCCACGGCGCTCTGCTGGATCAGCTCACGGCATCGATCAACGATCCCGCCGAAACCTTCGCCTGCAGCTTTCGTCTCACCGGCCGGCTGTTCCGACGCAGGCCGCAGGAGAGTCAGATCCTGCTCGTCAACGGGCTCAACCTTCTGGGCTCCGAGCGTGGCCTCGGTCCGCGCGCGCTGCGCGACATCACCGACGCCGCGGCCGCGGGTCGGTTCTCGGTCGACGATCCCAAGTTGGCATTGGCCGTCGCCGGCGGCGCACTACTCGGACTCGGCAAGCTCTTGCAGGTCGAACCGGAGCGC
>DATJIX010000592.1:0-15646 GCA_035492865.1 Mycobacterium sp.
GCGGCCGACCGGGTTGGCAGATTGTGGGGGACAGTCAGGGTGTCAAGGACTTTCGCGGCCATCCGCTCGTGGCCAAGCGGGGAGAGATGGATGCGGTCGCCTGCCCACAACCGCGGATCGCGAAACTCGGTGAACCGCCAGAAGTCGACGAGCTGCAGACCGAGGTCGTCGGCGATGCCGCGCAGCAGCTCGTTGTAGACGGCCGCGCGGCCCCGCAGGCGCCGAAACAGTGGCACGGTACCGAGATCGCCTGCCGTGAACGCCAGCACGTGGGCACCGGTCTGCTGCAGCGTCTTCAGCGCGTCGGCGTATCTGGCCATCATCCCGTCGATGTCGTTGCGTACCAGCAGCAGGTCGTTCATGCCCGCGTAGACGATGGCGAGGTCGGGTTCGAGCATGACCGCGGTTTGGAGTTGATCCGCGAGGATCTCATCCATCCTGCGGCCGCGCACCGCGAGGTTGGCGTAGCGCAGCTCCGGGTTGTGCTGTGCCAGCGCGATTGCGACGTGATCTGCCCAACCGCGCAAACCATTGGGGCTGGTCGGATGTGGGTCGCCGACACCCTCGGTGAACGAGTCGCCGAGCGCCACGTACCTAGTGAACGCCACGACACCAATCTTGCCGATGCTACGGCGAATGTCTCGCCGGCAGCGCCGTAGATGGGCGAATCGACGTCAACCGTCCCACCGCTGTTCGCGTCGACGTAACCGGGGCGTTGCGACGCTAGACGCCGAAGGTCCGAATTCCGAGCCAGAGTGCGAGCACCGCGACGACCAGCGTGAGCGGAGCGGTGAGCAACCCGATGCGGGTGAACTCGACGAAGCCGGCCTTGATGTCGCGGCGGACCACGCTGCGCCACAGCAGATTCGCAAGAGACCCGACGTAGGTCAGGTTCGGCCCGACGTTGACGCCGATGAGTACCGCGAGCACCCCGGCGGGACCCGACACCAGCGGCAACAGCACCAGCACCGCAGGCAGGTTGTTGACGATGTTGGACAGCAGGGCCGCGACGGCAGCGATGCCCAGCAGGGCAGGCAGCGAGTCGCCAGCAGGCAGCACGTCACGCATCGCGTCGTCGAGGCCGTTGTGCATCACCGCGGCTACCACCACACCGAGGCACAGCACAAACGCAAGAAACGGGATGTCCAGCGCAGCCATGATCCCGGAAACCGAACTGCGGCCTCGGGCCAGGCCGTGCACGGCGAGAACGACGGCGCCCGCCAGCGCCGCCCACGCAGGAGACAACCCGAACACCGACGTGACGGCGAACCCGGCCAGCGTCAGCGCCAGCACGATGAGCACGAACACCGGCACCTGTATTGCCTCCGGGACCGCGTCATGCGTCGGTTCGACCGACAGCTCGCGTGCGAAAATCCAACGCAGCAGCACGAATTCGACGGCGATCGCGGCGAGCCACGGCAACGTCATGACCGCGGTGAAGTGGACGAACGACAGGCCTGCCGCACCGAACGCCAGCAGATTGGTGAGGTTGGACACCGGCAGCAGCAACGACGCGCTGTTGGACAGATGCGCAGTGGCGTACGCGTGCGGCCGTGCAGGCACCCGCAGCGCGCGGGCGGTCGCGAGCACCGCCGGGGTCAGCAGCACCACTGTCGCATCCAGGCTGAGGATCGCCGTGGTGGCCGCCGCGATCACGAAAACCGTTACGAGCAAGCGTCGCTGATCACCGGAGTTGGATCGTGCCATCGCCGCGCCCGCGGCGCGGAACAGTCCCTCGTCGTCGCACAGTCGGGCGAGCACAAGTACCGCCGCGAGAAATCCGACGACCGGCAGCAGCCTGCTCACTTCGGCGGCGGCGTCGTGCCACGGAATCACCCCGACCGCGATCAGCAGCCCGGCCGCGGGCACCGCCGCGACGGCCTCCGGCCAGCCGCGTGGACGCACCATCGCGAATCCGAGCACCACGGCCAGCGCGACCAGCGCCAGCGTCAACGCCACGGGTCGCAGCGCTGCCAGAGCGTGGGCAGGTGCAGCGGGACGCCGTCGTCGGCGGCCAGTCGGGACAACACCCGCATCGACACGTCGAGATCGTCACCGGCGTATGGCAACGCCCGCAACGGCTCGTGCAGTGGTCGGAAGAAGTCGTCCCAATGGATCAGCACCACCCGGCGGGCGCCGACGGTGCGGACGGTCTCGGTCCAGTATTCGATCAGGTACTGCTCGGGCTGGAGTCCCAATTGCCCGACGCCCAGATACACCACGTCGGCGCGGTGCCCAGCGAGCGCGCCGCGGACATAACCGGCACTGCCGACGATCAGCATCCGCCGATCGGACGGCCGGTGGTGCACCAACGTCGACCACGCCTCACCGCACTTGAAGGCGGACACCTTGACCGGCGGCACGACCGGTTCGCGGATGACGCCGGGAAAGCGATCAGGCGGGCAGTGTTCGCCCTCGATCAGCGTCACGTCGTAGGCACCGAGCGTCAGCGGCTCGCCGGGTGTGATGACCGTGAGCCGGTCGTCGGGCAGTCCGGCGCCCCGCCCGACTTGCACGGCCGACGTTCCGCCGACAACTCGTGCGCCGGTGCGTTCAGCCACCACCGCAGAGTCCATCGCGTGGTCGAAATGCGTGTGCACCGGCAGCACCGCCTCCAGCCGCTGCACGCCTAGCCGGGCCAGGCAGCCGTCGATACGCGGCGCCGACGGTGTCAGCCGTCTCAACCCGACCTCGAGCAGTCCGGGCCGGGAGAAGAACCCGTCGGTCATCACCGCGGATGCGCCGTCGTCGATCAGCAGAGTGGTGACACCGGCCCACGCCACGGTCACCGGTGCGTCCGGCCCGGCTGCGGGTGCATCGAAGTAGCGCCCGTACTTCGTCAGGTCCGGCCGACCGAGTTTCAGGCGCATATCGCCAACCTTAAGTGCGGCCTTCGTCGCGGCCGTCGATGGCAGCGCGCACGGACCTGTACAATTGATAACGATAATCATTTGCGTTAACGCACGACGGAGGAGAGGCAGATGTCCGCCAGAGGCATCAAGGTCATCGACCGCGACGGGATCGAGGCTGTGGTGGCGCGATTGCGCCGTAATGGAGAGAAGAACTGATGGCGCGCAACGACATTCGACCGATCGTCAAGCTGCGATCGACGGCGGGAACGGGTTACACGTACGTCAGTCGTAAAAATCGGCGCAGCGATCCGGACCGGTTGGTGCTGAGGAAGTACGACCCGGTCGCAAGGCGCCACGTGGATTTCCGCGAGGAACGGTGATGGCCGAGGCCTCGGCGAGTTGGTGATGCGGGTAGCAACCGCCCACCGTCAGGTGACGGCGTCCAACGGTGCTGAGGTCGACGAAGGCATCCGGGATCTGCTCGAGTCATTGTGGTCTCGCGGCATGGTGACCGAGTTCTCGTGCCAAGGAGAACCGGGCGAACTCGCCCACATCTGTTTCGCCCGCGCGGCCGACGCCCGCCGGTTCGCGCAGGCTCCTGGCGATTTCCTAATCACGCTCGGCGAGTCTCGGGCTTGGGTAGACTTCCCGGCACACCTGATAGGTGCACTCACGCGGTATTGGAGTATCTGATGGCAGGCAAAAAGTCTCGGATGCGGCGGCCGCCACTGCCAGAGCTCAAGCGGCAGAAGAAGAATCCGCTCAAGGCGCTCGGTGTCACGACCATCGACTACAAGGACACGCATCTGTTGCGTACGTTCATCTCCGAGCGCGGCAAGATCCGGTCGCGCCGGGTGACGGGGCTGACGCCCCAACAGCAGCGTCAGGTCGCGATCGCGATCAAGAACGCGCGCGAGATGGCGTTGTTGCCGTTCGTCGAAATCAGGTAAAGGCATTCAGCTCGACGCCGTCCGCGACGAGCCGGTCCCGCACCGCGTTGGCGATCTGCACCGCGCCGGGCGAGTCACCGTGCACGCACACGGATTCCACTGTGACGGGAATGGTCGATCCGTCGACCGCGGTAACCCGGCCAGTGGTCACCATTGACGCCACCCGGTCGGCGATCTCGTTGACGTCGTGCAGCACCGCGTTGGGCAGTCGTCGCGAAAGCAGTTGTCCGTCAGAGCGATACGCGCGATCGGCGAATGCCTCGGGCACCGTACGCAGCCCCACCTCCTGCGCCGCCGCGAAGAACGCCGAACCCGAGAGTCCGAGCACCGGCAGGCCGGGGTCGACGGCGTGTACCGCCTTGGCGACGGCGCGGGCCTGGTCGTGATTGGTGACGATCGCGTTGTACAGGGCACCATGGGGTTTCACGTAGCTGACGGCCGAGCCGGCGGCCTGTGCGATCGCCTGCAGCGCACCGATCTGGTAGATGATCTCGGCGGTGAGCTCCGTGGGGTGCACATCGATAAAGCGGCGGCCGAAGCCTGCCAGGTCGCGATAGCTCACCTGCGCTCCGATGCGCACGTCCCGCTCCGCGGCAGCGCGACATGTTCGCAGCAACAGCGCTGGGTCGCCGGCGTGAAACCCACAGGCGACGTTGGCGCTGGTGACCACGTCAAGCATCGCGTTGTCGTCGCCGAGTTCCCACATCCCGAAGCCCTCGCCGAGATCGGCGTTGAGATCCACAGTCCCCACGCCTGCCAGCCTATGCCGGTGCAGGCGCGGTCCAGCCGTTCTCAGAAACGAATTCGCTGAGTGGACGCCCGAGCGTCCAGTGGTCGATCTCGAGTTGCGGCCGCGGCGGGAAATCGGGAACGGGGCCGAGACAAAGGATCGCCACCGGTTCCGCGTCGTCGGGCATCGCCAGCAGCGCGCCTAACCGCACGGGGTCGAAGATCGACACCCAACCCATGCCGAGGCCCTCTGCGCGTGCGGCGAGCCACAGGTTCTGGATCGCGCACGACACTGACGCCAAGTCCATCTGCGGCAGCGTGCGCCTGCCGAACACATGGGTCTGCCTGCCGTCGCGCAGCGCCACGACGAACAGTTCGGCGCACTCGAGGACGCCCGCGACCTTGAGCGCCAGGAACTCGTCGCCACGCGGGCCGAGGGCCTCTGCGGTGCGCCGTCGCTCCTCCTCGACGAGGGCGTGAATTCCTGTCCGCAGCCGTGCGTCGCTGATCCGGATGAATCGCCATGGCTGCATCAGGCCCACACTCGGCGCAGCGTGCGCGGCCTGCAGCAGTCGCGACAGCACGTCCTCGGCTACCACCGCATGGGGCACGAATCTGCGCATATCGCGGCGCTCGGCAATGGCGCGGTAGACGGCTGAGCGCTCTGCTTCGCTGAAGGCATGCTCGGTCACGCCGGACAGCCTAGGTGGCACCATCGATGTGGTGAGCCGCAACGACGTGTTGATCACCGCAACCGAATTGGCCGGGCGCATTGACGCCGACGAACCCCTGAGGATCCTGGACGTGCGCTGGCAGCTGGCTGAACCCGACGGTCGCGCCGCCTACGCACGGGGACACATCCCCCGCGCGGTATATGTGTCCCTCGAGGACGAACTCAGCGATCACGCCGTCCCGGGTCGCGGGCGACATCCGCTGCCATCGGGGCGCAGCCTCGAGGCCGCGGGGCGGCGGTGGGGCCTGCGGCAGGGAGTGCCTGTCGTCGTCTACGACGACTGGAATCGCGCGGGCTCGGCACGGGCGTGGTGGGTGCTCACCGCCGCGGGCATCCCTGGTGTGCGCATCCTCGACGGCGGGCTGAGCGCATGGACCGGACCGCTCGAGACCGGTGTCGTCACACCGGATCCTGGTGACGTAACGGTCAAGCACGACGACCTGTACGCGGGCGGTTTACCCACGCTGACCGCCGAGCAGGCCGCCGCTGCCGACGTGTTGCTCGATGCGCGGGCGCCCGAGCGGTTCCGCGGCGAAGTCGAGCCCGTCGACCCGGTTGCGGGACACATCCCCGGCGCCAGGAACGTGCCGAGCACTGCACTGCTGAGCGACGACGGGCGGTTCCTGCCCGACCTCGACCTCGACGCCGATGGCGTCTACTGCGGATCGGGGGTCACCGCGTCGGTCGTCATCGCCGCGCTGGCCGCAGCCGGCGTCGACGCTGCGCTGTATCCGGGGTCGTGGTCCGAATGGTGCTCGGACCCAACGCGTCCCGTGCTCAAGGGCTAGCGCCGATGGACGACACCCCGCGGGATCCCGCGGAGTGGGTCCGTCGACTAGACATCCAGTTCGTTGCCGTCGTGCACGCCCTTCTCCCAGGCCTCGCGGATGGCGAACTTCTGGATCTTGCCGGAACCGGTGAGCGGGAAGCCGTCGACGGCGTACCACTTTGTCGGAGTCTTCTGCGGTGACAGGCACGCGCGCAGGTGTAAGCGCAGTTCGGCGACCGTTGGTAGCACCGCCGGATCGTGGGGTCGAATGAACGCGCCTACGACTTCGCCCCAGTGGTCGTCGGGCAGGCCGACGACCACCGCCTCGGCGATTGCGGGATGACGGTAGAGGACCTCTTCGATTTCGGCCGGGAAGAGGTTTTCGCCGCCGCGGATGATCATGTCCTTGCATCTGCCGACGATGCGGCAGTAGCCGCGCTCGTCCATCACCGCCAGGTCACCGGTGCGGATCCACCCGTCGGAGGTCAGCGTTTTGGTCGTCGCCTCGGGCATCTCGAAGTAGCCGAGCATCGTGAAATACCCTCGGGCCCATAGCTCCCCGGACGTGTCGATCGGCATCGTTTCCAATGCCACGGGGTCGACGATGCGAATTTCGGTGTGCGGCAGCGGCTTTCCGACTGTGAGTCCTTTGTCCTCCGGCGTGTCAGACGGCAGGCCATTGGTCAGCACAGGAGAGCACTCGGTCTGACCGTAGATGATCGTGAAGTCGACTCCAAGCGAGTCCTCGACCCGTCGCACCAGTGCCTCTGGCACCTGCGAACCGCCCGACACGACCGACTTCAACGACGACAGATCGCGGCGAGTCACGTCGGGGTGCTCCATGGCTGCGATCAACATCGTCGGGACCCCACCTACGAACCAGGGTCGCTCGCGTTCGATCAGCTGCAGGTAGAGGCCGGGTTCGAACATCGGCATCAGCACAAGAGTGGCGCGGCGGTCGAGCGCCCCGAGGACGGACATCACGCACCCCGCGGTGTGGAAGAGAGGCATCGGCTGCAGCATGCCGGCGCCGTCAGGGATCTCGACCCGATCGACCCAGAGCCGGGCGTTGTTCACGATGCCGCCGTGGCGGAGCATGACGCCCTTGGGGAACCCGGTGGTGCCGCTGGTGTACTGGATCTGTGCGGGGTCGTCAGGGTGGACGGTCGGCAACGTGACGTCCTGCGCGTCGGCCATCAGCTCGTGGAGCTGATCGAGCCGAAAGACGTGGCGTAGCTCGGGGAGTTCTGGGCGGATCACCTCGATGTGCGCCGTCAGCGGATTGCCTCGAACGTCTGGGACAAGCAACAATCCAGCCGATTTCGACTGTCCGAGAATGTATTTCACCTCGTCGGGCTGAAGGCTGGGGTTCACGGTCACGAGAGTCAGCCCGGCCAGCGCGGCGCCGTATTCGACAATCACCCACTCTGGCAGGTTGTGCGCCCACACCGCGATGTGTTCACCGGGCTCGAAGTGCTGCAGCAGCCAGTAGGCACATCGTTCCGCGTCGGCGAGCAACTCCGCATAGGTCCACTGGCGCCGGTCGGGCGTCGGCACCCCCTCGACAAGGGCGACACGATCAGGAACCTCGTTGGCGATCTCACGCAGCCGGCTGCCGACTGTGGCACCGTCGAGCAGCGGGGGGCCGCTACCGTCCGGGATCCAGTGTGACGTCGTCAATGCGTGCATCGTGCCCCCCTTTTAACGCTCGCCCCCCCGGGCGATTCACGGCTGAGAGTACGTGCCAGGCCGTCGCTGCGAGGGCGCTTTCAGGCAGCCACCGAGGAGCGATCGCGCCGACCGATCGCCCAGCACACCAAAAAGATTGCGAACGAAATCGTTGTCACGAACACCGACACAGGGACGCCGGGCGCCAGTGACAGCACAATGCCGCCGACCGCGGCGATCTCCGCGAAGACCACCGAAGCCGCGATCGTTGCCGCGGGCGATGAGAACACCCGCACGGCGGCCGCCGCCGGGGTGATCAACAGCGACATCACCAGCAGCGCGCCGACGATCTGCACACCCTGCGCCGCGGTCACGCCGACGAGGGCCGCGAACACGATCCCCAGTGCCCGCACCGGAACTCCGCGGCCCGCTGCGACTTCCGGGTCTACGGTCGCGAACAACAACGGGCGGTAGCAGACAGCCAGTACCACCACCACGAGGACGACGACGACGCTCAGCAAGGCCAACCCGGAGTAGCCGACACCCACGATCTGACCGGTGAGCAACGCGAAGCTGGTACCGGTGCGACCCGGGTACAGATGGATGAACAGCACCGCGAGGCCGAGGCCGAATGCCAGTACGACGCCGATCGCCGAGTCTCTTTCGCGGACGCGCTGGCCGAGGATGCCGAACAGCACCGCCGCCAATCCACACCCGATCAGGGCACCGATCCCGAGGTTGAACCCGGCCAGCAACGCGAAAGACGCTCCGGTAAGCGACAATTCACTCGATCCGTGTACGGCGAAGGACATCTGCCGCATCACGATGAACGGCCCGATCAACCCCGACACCAGCGCCAGTAGCGCGGCCGCGAGCAGCGCCTGCTGCACGAAATCGCGGCTCAGCAGATCGGCCGTGAGGTGGAACTCGAACAGCTTCGTGAGCATGTCCGTGAGGCGTTCATTCATTGCCGTGTCCGCTCGCGTGTCCGGAATGGTCGAGATGTTCGCCGACCACCACGTAGCGGCCGCCGACCTTCACCACCTCGATGTCGGACCGGTACAGCTCGGAAAGCGTCGCCGATGTCATCACCTCGTCGACGGTGCCGATCCGAAACTGGCCGTCGACCAGGTACAGCACCCGGTCCACATACGGCAGAACCGGATTCACCTCGTGGGTGACGAACAGCACGGCGGTGTTCGACTCGCGACGGCGCTGATCGATCAACGCCGACACCAGCCGGGCGTTGGCGGGGTCGAGATTCAGCAGCGGCTCGTCGCACAGCAGCAGCACCGGATCGGTCGCCAGCGCCTGCGCGATGCGCACCCGTTGCATTTCACCGCCGGACATCACGCCGACCGATACGCCCGCCAGTCGTGCGCCGTTGACCTGATTCAGGGCCTGCCGCACGGCATCACGCTTGGCCGCCCGGTCGGTGCGCCGCAGGCTCGCCACACCCCAGCGGTGGCCGTCGTAGCCCAGCCCGACAAGGTCCTGGCCCCGCATCGAAAGACCACGCTCCACCGCCCGGTGTTGCGGGACGTAGCCGATCCGTTCGCTGCCGGCGCGTACCGGCTGTCCTGCCACCGTCACGCTGCCCGCGGTGAGGGTTAACTGGCCGAGCAGAACCTTGAGCAACGAGGTCTTCCCGGTCCCGTTCGGGCCGAGCACGGCGACGAATTCACCGGCGCGCACGGTCAGGTCGAGGTGGTCCCACAGCACGCGGTCCCCGAATGCCAGGCGGGCGCCGGTCAGTTCGGCGACATCGTCAGAGGCCACGACAGAGAACTTATCGGTTTGTCTGCGGTGCCTTGTCCAGCTGGCTGGCCAGCTGGTCGACGGTCTGCCGTTGCCAGGTCAGATAGTCGGTGCCCGCAGGCAGCGTTTCGGTCACCGTGATGATCGGCACCGAGGCCTGATTGGCGGCGTCCTGAATCTGCTTGGTGACGTCGGTCTGCGTCTGCGTGTTGTACACAAGGGCCGACACCTGACGGTTCTTGAGCAGGTCGAGCACCGCGGCGAGGTCGGCGGGCGACGGGTCGGTGTCCTCCTCGATCGCCTTGGTGAATCCCTCGGGCGTCTTGTCGACGATCCCGGAGTTGACCAGTAGGTAGTGCGCGACGGGTTCGGTGGCCACCACGGTGGCGCCCGGGTGCGACGCCCCGATGGCGCGCTCGGCCGCCGCGATGGTGTCGGCCTGCTGCGCGAACTTGTCGGCGTTGGTCTTGTAGGCCTCCGAGTGATCGGCGTCGGTCTGTGAAAGCCGGTCTGCGATCTGCTGCGCGACGGCCTTGACCGTTTCGAGGTCATAGAACACGTGCTCGTTGGCCGGCTGCGGGACCGAGCTGGACAGCAGTGAATAGGCGTCAACGGCTTGCACGTTCCGGTGGCTGGACAGTACGTCGTCGACCCAGTGGTCGTAGCCGCCGCCGTTATAGACCACCAGCGACGCGTCGGCGATGGAGGCGGCGTCGGAAGGCGTGGCCTCGTAGGAGTGCGGATCGTCGGCGGGGTTGGAGATGATCGCCTTGACCGAGGCGTGGTCGCCGACGACGGCGCTGGCCACGCTGCCCCAGACGTTCGTCGACGCGACGACGGACGCAGCTGCGTGTTGGTGGTCGGACCCAGCATTGTGGTCCGAGCTGCAGCCGACCACACCGGCGATCAGACCCGTGCTGAAGGTCAGACCCATCGCTGCCCTGAACGCGCGCATTCCGTCTCCTAATACAAATGAAAACCGTTTCCAATTACTCTAGCGCATGGCTACCGGGGTTTATCAACTCCATCCGCTAGCCTCGGGGAGCATGTCGAGGAGTCCTACGCCCAGGCGGCGTGCGACCCTTGCCTCGCTGGCGGCCGAGCTCAAAGTTTCGCGCACAACTATCTCCAACGCATACAACCGCCCGGATCAACTATCGCCCGATCTCCGAGAGCGCGTGCTGGCCACCGCGAAGCGGCTGGGGTACCCCGGGCCCGACCCTGTCGCGCGCTCGCTGCGCACCCGCAAGGCGGGCGCCGTGGGGCTGATGATCACCGAACCGCTGGACTATTCGTTCTCCGATCCCGCCGCGTTGGATTTCGTCGCCGGACTCGCCGAATCGTGTGAGGAGGTCGGGCAGGGACTGCTGCTGGTGGCGATCGGGCCGAACCGCAGCCTCAGCGACGGGTCGGCGGCGGTGCTCTCGGCGGGGGTCGACGGCTTCATCGTCTACTCGGCCTCAGATGACGATCCCTACCTGCCCATCGTGCAGCAGCGGCACCTGCCGGTGGTCGTTGTCGACCAGCCCAAGGACGTCCCAGGCACCTCACGGGTCTGCATCGACGACCGCGGCGCAATGCGGAAACTGGCGGAACACGTTGTGGCACTGGGGCATCGCGAGATCGGCCTGCTCACCATGCGGCTGGGCCGTGACTGGCCGCACGGTGGACCCCGGCCCGCGGTGGCCGACCCGGAGCGGGTGCAGACCCCGCATTTTCACGTACAGCGCGAGCGCATCCACGGTGTCTACGACGCGATGACCGCGGCGGGACTGGATCCCGAGTCGCTGACGGTGGTGGAAAGCTATGAGCACCTGCCGACATCCGGCGGTGAGGCCGCCGAGGTGGCGCTGGACGCGAATCCGCGGCTCACCGCATTGATGTGCACTGCCGATGTGCTCGCACTGTCGGCAATGGACTACCTGCGCGCCCGCGGGATCTACGTGCCGGGCCAGATGACCGTGACCGGGTTCGACGGCATCCCAGAGGCGTTGCGCCGCGGCCTTACGACGGTCGTTCAGCCAAGCATGGAGAAGGGCCGACGAGCCGGTCGGCTGCTCCACAACCCGCCGCGCGACGGCCTGCCGGTCGTGGACGTGCTGGGCACCGAAGTGGTGCGCGGCCGCACCTCGGGCCCGCCGGCTTGAATCACTCAGCCGTCCAGTAGTTGCGCGCAGCGCAGCAGCCCGATGTGGCTGTACGCCTGCGGATGGTTGCCCAGCGCGCGTTCGGCAACCGGGTCGTATTCCTCGGACAACAGGCCCGTCGGCCCCGCGGCGGCGACCAGCCTGTCGAACAGCGCTTCGGCCTGCGACCGCTGATCGATCAGCAGATAGGCCTCCAACAGCCACGCCGCACACAGGTGGAAGCCGCCCTCGATGCCGGGCAGACCGTCATCGCGGTGGTATCGGTAAACCGTTGCACCGCTGCGTAATTCAGCCTCCGTTGCGACGACGGTGGCCGCGAATCGCTCGTCGGACGGGTCGATGAGCCCGGACAGCCCGATGTGCAGCGTGGCCGCGTCCAGGTCGGTGCCGTCGTAGGCGGCGGTGAACGACTTGACCTCGTCGTTCCAGCCGCGCTCGCGCACCTGCGCGGAGATCGCGTCGCGCAGAGTGGCCCACCCTGGCGGCGCTTCGCGGCCGAACTCCGCGGCAAGCTTCAACGCGCGGTCCACCGTCGACCAGCACATCACCTTGGAGTACACGTGATGACGAGGATTTCCACGGATCTCCCAGATCCCGTGATCGGGTTCCACCCAGCGGCTTTCGACGGCGAACACCATCTCGCTGACCAGATTCCAGTCCGCATCCGTCAACGCATTGGCCACCCCGTCGGCCACCCGCCGGTGACTGAGATCCGAAATCAGTTGCACCACCGGGCCGAAGACGTCCAGTTGCACCTGAACGTTGGCGGCGTTGCCGACGCGCACCGGACGCGAGCCCGCATAACCGGGCAGCGAGTCGATCACCGCCTCTGGACCCAGGATCGCTCCAGACAGTGCGTACAGCGGATGCAGCCGCTCGGGTCCGTGCATCGTCTCGATCACACCGTGCAACCAGTTCAGATAGCCTTCGGCCTCGGTGATCGAGCCAAGGGAAACCAGGGCCGAGGCGGTCATCGCCGCATCACGGATCCAGCAGTAGCGGTAGTCCCAGTTGCGGACGCCGCCGATCTCCTCGGGCAGCGACGTGGTGGCCGCCGCCATGATCGCGCCGGTGTCTGCGTGCACCAGCCCGCGCAGAGTCAGCGCCGAGCGCTTCATCAGCTCCGGTTTCAGTGACGGCAGGGTGAGGCGGGAAACCCAGTCACCCCAATACGACTCCGCCCGCTCCCGCCGCGCCTCGTCATCGACCGGGCTCTCCGCCAAATCCTCTGTACCGCAGCGCAATTCCAGCACGACTGGTCCCTCGGACGGGTCGACGACGGCCCGTGCGGTCTGGTGGATCCCGTCGGGCACGATCTCCCACTGCACTCCTGGCGACCGCAACACCATCGGGTCGTTGGTGGCGTACACCCGCAGACCGCCGTCGTCCGCCCGCAGATGGACGGGCGCCTGGGCGAACTCGGGCCGTGGCGCGAACTCGACAACAGCCTTGGCCTGACCGCTGATCACGCGGATCAGGTCGGTGCGCCCCGCGCCCACGTCGTGTGACAGATAATCGGTGACAAGTAAGCTGGCCCAACGGGTTTCGACAGTCATCGTGCCAGCCACGTAACGCTGCGACAGCGGCAGCGCCTCGCGCTGCGGGCCGATCGAGAAGTGCCCTGCGGTCGCGTCGCCGAGCAGCCGGGAGAACATCGCCGCCGAGTCGGCGTGCGGATGACACATCCACACCACGTCGGCATCGGGGGTCAGTAGGGCCACCGTGCGGGCGTTGGACATCATCGTGAGGCGCTCGATCGGGGTGCTGTGTCCGCCCAGCAACCAGGTGCGGCGCGCGTCGAGCAGGCATTCCAGTACGGCCGCAACGTCTTCCGGCGACTCGATGCGGTAACCGGCCAGCGTGTCACCGTCGCCGACCTTGATACCGATGTCAGGCCCGTGCAGCCTGCGAAACGCCTTTTCGTCGGTGACGTCGTCGCCGACGAACACCGCCGCAGACGCGCCGTTCTGGTGGCGCAGGATGTCGAGTGCCTGACCCTTGTCGGTCTGGATGACGGCGAACTCCAGAACCGCCTTGCCCTCGGTGAGCTCCGCGTCCCAGTGCTGCGATGCGGCGTGGGCCTTGTCCAGCGCCTCCCTGGCATCGTCGGGGTCGGCGTTGCGCACATGCAATGCGATGCTGGCGGGCTTGATCTCGATTGCAACGCCCGCGTACTCCGCGGCGATCGCACTCAGGGTGTCCTTGATCTTGCCCAGCAGCGCCTTGGCTGAATCGTCGATCGCGTGCACGAAGCCGGTGTCGAACTCCGAACCGTGGCTGCCGACCAGATGGACTTCGGCGGGCATCCGCGACAACGTCGCAAGGTCACGCAGTGCACGCCCGGAGATCAGCGCCGCGGTCGTCGTCGGCAGCGCAGCCAGTGCGCGTAGCGCCGCCGCCGACTCGGTGAGGGGGCGCGCGTCGTCCGGGTTCGCGACGATCGGCGCCATCGTGCCGTCGTAGTCGCAAGCCACCAGGAGTCGCGGAACCCGCGCGACGGTGGTCAGCGCGCGCAGTAACTCGGAAGGCAGCTGTGAAGCCACCCGCTAGATCTTAGGGTGCTCGCCGTCCCCGATGAGCAGACGCACGGCGAGATCAAGCCGCTTGCTGACATCGGTCGCCGATGCTCGCCGGGTCAGCCAGGCCAGCAGGTTGGACAGCCAGACATCCGAGATGACGCGCGCGATGTGGTACTGATCCTCGGTCGGCTCGCCGTCGCTCATCGCGCGGGCGAACATCGAGTCCATCAGCTTGCCGACGTGATCAACCTCACCTGCGGCCGATGCGTCGGCGAACACGAAGGCGCGGGTCATGGCCTCGGTCAGCAGCGGGTTGCGCTGCATCGCGCGGTTCAGCTTGCCGACCATCAGGTTGAGCCGCTGATATGGCGTTCCGCCGGACAGCGCCGCGCGGTCGGTCTTGGCGTCGATGCGCTCGAACTCCCGGCCCAGCGCCGACACCAGCAGATGCACCTTCGACGGGAAGTAGCGGTACAGCGTGCCGACGGCGACATCGGCGCGCTCGGCGACCGCCCGCATCTGAACTGCCTCGTAGCCGCCCTTTGAGGCGATGGCCAAGGTGGCGTCGAGGATGCGCTTGCGGCGCTCACGCTGGGCTTCGGACCCGAGCTCGGACTCTGCCAATACCGCCACGTTCATCACCTGGCGCGGCCGCGAATCCGACCCTGAACCCGAGTTGGGCTGTGCTGGGGACGACATGCGGTCGGTTGCTCCTTCATCGTGCGTACTCGGTGAAAACGATACGCATGCGCGGCTCCATTTTCTCACGTCGGTGCCGCTGCAGTACCGACGTGTCCTGCTCTAATGGCGGTCGACTTGACGGTCGAACGCTGGCACTATTAGAACACGTTCTAGTGAGAAGCACGCTCTTCTCGCCCAAACGGTAGGAGAGTCACGGTGGCAGTCACCCACCCGGACACGGGAACTTCCGAGCAGTTTGCCGCACGCGAGCTGGTCCGTAGCTGGGCGTCCAGCTCATCGGCGGTTGAGGCCGCGCGCGCTGTGGAACGCGGCGATGCCGAGGCGTGGCGTGGCGCGTATCAGGGTGTTGCTGAGCTGGGCATCTTCGGCGTCGCGCTGCCCGAGGAACACGGCGGCGCGGACGGCACCGTCGATGACCTGTGCGCCATGGTGGACGAGGCCGCAGCGGCGTTGGTGCCGGGTCCGGTCGCCACCACGGCACTGGCCACCCTGGTGCTTGGTGACGCCAAGCTGCTCGAGGCGCTGGCGTCGGGCGAGCGCACCGCGGGCGTCGCATTGACGGCCGACCTGCACTACGCCGACGGCACGGCCAGCGGCACCGCCGAGTCCGTGCTCGGTGCCGATCAGGCCGGGGTGCTGCTGCTGCCCGCCGGCGAGAAGTGGTTAGTCGTGGACGCGACTGCCGTCGGCGTGACGGTCGAACCGCTCAAGGCCACCGACTTCACCCGCCCGCTGGCGCGAGTGGTGCTGGAGTCCGCGCCCGCAGAGGTGCTGGACGTGTCGGCGCAGCGGGTCGCGGACCTCGCGGCGACGGTGCTG
>DATJIX010000593.1:0-4070 GCA_035492865.1 Mycobacterium sp.
ACGATACAGACATATTGTCGACCTCGCCGAATGCGCGGGCATATCACAGGTGTGTATGAATGAAGTCCGTGCTGCCCGAGCTTGACCGAGTGACCGCCGATGACGTCTCGAGAATCGAGCGGATCCGCAATGCCGCGTTGAAGAGCTTCGCCACCTACGGCACGTCGGCGACGTCACTGCGCACCGTCGCCGAAGCCGCCGGGGTGTCCGTCGGCCTTGTGCAACATCACTTCAGCAACAAGGCCGGCCTCATCAAGGCCGTCGACGACTACGCGCTCTCGGTGGTGATCGCGATAATCGCGCGGCCGATGCCGGGCCCGCCCGCCGATTCGCTTGACGAAATGGGAAGTCGGGTGACCCAGATGGTCGCCGAGCACCAGGACGTGTTGGACTATTGCGGCCGTGCGCTCATCGACGGCAGCCCGTTGGGGGACATGATCTTCGACATGCTGGTGAACAGCGGTACGGCTCGGTGGCACCAGCGCGCTGAACGCGGGGAGTCGCGCCCCGATCTCGATGTCACCTGGGCCGCGATCAATTCGCTGGTGCTGGCGTTGGGCACTGTCATCCTGCGCAGTCATATCGAGCGGCACCTACCGGAGCCGCTTTCCGCACCCGCTCAGCTCGAACGCTGGCAGGCGTCGGTCAATACGCTGTTGCGCGACGGGCTTTTTCGGCCGGTCTAGCTGACGGCGACCTCCGGCTCCTGCTCGTCGGCCTGGGCGCGGAAACACGCGATACTGCCGGCAAAGCTCACGGCTGCGACGGCGCCGGACACCGCGGTGAGCGCGCCATGGGAGGCCCAACTCGCCAGGCAGAACACGATCGCGATGACCGCGATGATGTTCAGGAACAGTGCGGTTGTCGCGATGACTTCGGCCATCCCCTCGTCGGTCATGGCGGGGAGAATGCCCGCTACGGCCGCTGCTGAAACCCAAGACGTTTGCGGTACGTCGTCGGCGTCTCGCCGCAGAACTGCGTGAACGCCCGGGTGAAGGAGCTCAGACTGTCGAAGCCGACCGCAGACGACGTCTCCTGCACCGATTGCCCCGGTCCCGCAAGCAAGGCCATCGCCCGCAGCATCCGCGCATGCAAAAGGTATGTCCGCCAAGATAATCCGAGGGTGTCCTGAAACAGCCGCCGTAATGTCCGCTCCGACACCGAAACCGCGCGGCAGACCTCGGCCGCCGTCACCGAATGCAAATGCTCCTTGGTGAAGGCCATCGCCGCCGCCACGATTGGGTTCTCCGACGTCGGCAGGCTCAGCGGCGCCTCATGATCAAGAGCCTCGGCCACCAGGTTGGCGAGCGTTCGGAAGAAGGCGTCGGACACCTCTTTTTCCTGAGCGGAGCCCTCGGCTCGGTCGATCGGCCACCGCAGTGCGTAGATCATCATCTCCCGGATCAACGGGGACACCGCGAGGATGCGGGCGCGGTCGCCCCCGTCGCTCAACAGTTCGCGGTCGAACATCACCGCCACAGTCCGGACATCCGGATTCATCGTCGCCTGGTGTTCGAGGCCGGCAGGAATCCACGCCGCCTGCTGCGGTGGCAGCAGATAGTGCGCCGACGCCGTCTCGACCTCCACCACGCCGCCGATCGCGTACTCGATTTGATGCACCTCGTGGGAGTGCCAGCCGGTGATCAGCGCGTCGCCCTCGTAGAGATAGCTGCCGCCGAGCGCGCGGCCGCCGCGCCGCAACTCGATGACCGGTTTGGCCGATTCGGCTAAAAGTCTGTCCGAAAGCGCAGAGACGGTCACACCGGTAGACGGTACTACTGGGGTATGCAAACCGACGACCTCATCCTCGTGAGCATCGACGACCATGTGGTCGAGCCGCCCGACATGTTCCTCAATCACGTGCCTGCCAAGTACAAGGAGGAGGCGCCCATCGTCGTCACCGACGACAAGGGTGTCGACCAGTGGATGTACCAGGGCAGGCCGCAGGGCGTCAGCGGACTCAACGCGGTGGTCTCCTGGCCCGCCGAGGAGTGGGGGCGCGACCCCGCCGGTTTCGCCGAGATGCGACCCGGCGTGTACGACGTGCACGAGCGCGTCCGCGACATGAACCGCAACGGCATCCTCGCCTCGATGTGCTTCCCGACGTTCACCGGCTTCTCGGCTCGGCACCTCAACATGACGCGCGAAGACGTCACCCTGGTGATGGTGTCGGCCTACAACGACTGGCACATCGACGAATGGGCCGGCTCGTACCCAGACCGCTTCATCCCGATCGCAATCCTGCCGACGTGGACTCCGGAGGGGATGTGCGCCGAGATCCGCCGCGTCGCCGCCAGGGGCTGCCGCGCGGTGACGATGCCGGAACTGCCTCACCTGGAAGGACTTCCGAGCTATCACGACGACGAGTACTGGGGTCCGGTCTTCCAGACGCTGTCGGACGAGAACGTGGTGATGTGCTTGCACATCGGCACCGGCTTCGGGGCCATCAGCATGGCGCCCAATGCCCCGATCGACAACATGATCATTCTCGCCACCCAGGTGTCGGCGATGTGCGCGCAGGATCTGTTGTGGGGCCCCGCGATGCGCAAATATCCCGATCTGCGGTTTGCGTTTTCCGAGGGCGGCATCGGCTGGATCCCGTTCTATCTGGATCGCAGCGACCGGCACTACACCAACCAGAAGTGGCTGCGCCGCGACTTCGGCGACAAGCTGCCCAGCGACGTGTTCCGCGAGCACTCGCTGGCCTGCTACGTCACCGACAAGACATCGCTCAAGCTGCGCCACGAAATCGGCATCGACAACATCGCGTGGGAGTGCGACTACCCGCACTCCGACTGCTTCTGGCCCGACGCACCCGAGCAGGTGCTGGCCGAGTTGACCGCGGCGGGCGCCGATGACGGCGACATCGACAAGATCACCTGGCAGAACGCATGCCGGTTCTTCAGCTGGGACCCCTTCGCCCGCACGCCGCGTGACCAGGCGTCCGTGGGTGCGCTGCGCGCCGAGGGTGCCGACGTCGACGTGTCGATCCGTCCGCGCAAGGAGTGGGCGAGGCTGTATGCCGAGAAGCAGCTCGCCGAGGCCTAGTAGATCCGCATCTGCGGAAGAAATTCTCTTTCTAGACCGCATCTGCGGATAGGATGCCGCGGTGGCATCCATTCGAGTTCGTGAGGCGGCCGAGCTGCTCGGGGTCAGCGATGACACCGTGCGGCGCTGGATCGACGACGGCAGCCTGCCTGCCAGTCACGATGAATCGGGCAGGAAGGTGATCGCCGGCGAGGTACTCGCCGAGTTCGCGAGCGCCAACGCCGCTGCGGCGCCGAAGGATCCGCTGACCGTCGCCAGCTCCGCTCGCAACCGATTCGCCGGACTGGTCACCAAGGTGGTGACCGACAAGGTGATGGCTCAGGTCGAAATGCAGTGCGGGCCTTTCACGGTCGTCTCGCTGATGAGCACCGACGCGGTCCGTGAACTCGGGCTCGAGCCTGGCAGCGTCGCCGTCGCCGTCGTCAAGGCCACCACCGTGATCGTCGAAACCACTGGAGGGCTGTCTTGAAACGACTGTTGATCGTCGCCCTGGCTCTGGTTGTGGTCAGCGGCTGCAGCTCGAAGGACGAGCCTGCGGCCGCCAACGCCAAGATCATGGTGTTCGCCGCCGCCTCGCTGAAGAAGACCTTCACCGACATCGGTGAGCGGTTCAAGACCGACAACCCCGGCGCTTCTGTGGAGTTCTCGTTCGCGGGTTCGTCGGATCTGGTCACGCAGTTGACCCAGGGCGCCCAGGCTGACGTCTTCGCGTCCGCCGACACCAAGAACATGGACAAGGCGGCGCAGGCCGGCCTGCTGGCCGGTGACCCGGTGACCTTCGCGTCCAACACACTCACCATCGCCGTCGCACCCGGCAATCCGAAGAAGATCGCGTCGTTCAAAGACCTGACGCAGCAAGGCCTCAACGTCGTCGTCTGCGCCCCGCAGGTGCCGTGCGGCTCGGCAACCCAGAAGGTTGAGCAGTCCACCGGCGTCAAACTGAATCCGGTCAGCGAGGAGTCCTCGGTCACCGACGTGCTCAACAAGGTGGAAACCGGACAGGCCGACGCCGGGTTGGTCTA
>DATJIX010000594.1:0-8442 GCA_035492865.1 Mycobacterium sp.
CATCGACTCCGCCATGCGCGACGTCCACCGCACCCGCGACTTCTGGACGGGTGCGACCGCCGACGTGGCTCGGGACAACGCGCGCGGCATCGCAGCCGCCGCCGACGACGCAGCGCGCTGCCTGATCGTCGCTTCGGTCGCCGCGCAAGATGGTGCTGACCAGATCGCAGCGGCGCAGACCGCGTTGCGCAGGTGCGTCGCTGAAGCCCGAGACGACGAGTTCGAGGTCGCCGACGACGGCTCGGTGTCGATTCGGGCGGGCCCCTCACCGCTCCTCGTGGCGCTGTCCGGCGGCGCCCCAGAAGTGGCGCACACGATGCTCGCGATGCGAGCCGACGAGCTGACGCGGCAGATCACCGACGGACTGGATCGGCTAGCTGCGGCCGACAGTGATGCGGCCGGCGATATCGAAGAAGCATTCGCCTCGGAGCCGAACCCGCGGGCCGCCGCGACGGTGCCCGCGGGCGCGTGGCCGGTTCAGGCGTCCGACGTGGTGGCGGGTTGGCCCGCGATGAGCCAGGACCGCATCGGTGAGCAGATCGCCGCCATGACACCCGCGCAGCGCCACCGGCTGATCACCGAATTCCCGCATCAGGTCGGCAACACCGACGGCCTGCCGTGGGACATGCGGGTCGCCGCCAACCGCACCAACATCGCGCAGGCGATCGTCGACGGCCTCGATGATCCGGCCGCCCAACCACGCAACGCCGTCTACCGCGGCCTGCTCAGCGAGATCGACGACCCCACCGCCGCCGGTCGCCGTATCGACCGGCAGATCCTCGCCTTCGATCCCGCGCGGGCGTCGCTGGTGGAGCTCAACGGCAACCTGTCGACGGCAAAGAGCGTCGCCGTAATGGTGCCCGGCCTGAACACCACGGTCGAGGGCTCAGCAGCCAACACGCAGACCGCCCGCCGATTCGTCACGGCGACGCGCGGCGACGTCGCGACCATCACTTATCTGGGCGGCCCTTTTCCTCGCGGCAATCCGGCGACCGGGCTCGTCCACGCCGCGGACCCGCGATACGCGCTCGACATGGCGCCGCGGCTGGTCGCCTTCAGCGAAGACGTCGACCGCACCGTCGATGCGACGGGCCGGAGCATCCCGGTCACCTACATCGGGCACTCCTACGGCGGTTCGATCCTCGGCACTGCAGAATCCTTCGGCCTGACCGCTGACAGAACGCTGTACGTGGCCGCCGCGGGCGCAGGAGTCGGCGTTGACGATCCCGGCGATTGGCACAACCGCAACCCGGATGTGCTCAGATTCTCCATGACGGCGCCGGGAGACTTCATCGAGGCCGTGCAGGGCATCCCCGGCGGGCCACACGGTGCCGACCCGGACGAGATGCCCAACGTAATCCCTTTACCCACAGGGCATTACGACGATGGAAGGTTGATGGCGGGCCCCCAAGCGCACAGCGACGTGCTCAACTGGCCGTCCGATGCGTGGCGCAACATCCTGGCGGTCATCACCGGTGATTCGGAAACCTTGCACCAAGCCGGCTGACATGTGGCCAGAATGGGCCAATGTGGTCGCGCAGCTCACCTGTTGATGGGTTTCGGTTGGCCTTCGATCGGTTCGGAACCAGAGGCGCGCCGCCCGTTGTGCTGCTGCACGGATGGCCCGGCAATCGGCACGACTACCGCAAGGTCGTGCCGATCCTCGGCAGCGTCGCCGACATCATCGTTCCGGATCTGCGGGGGTTCGGCGGCTCGGACAAACACGAGGTGGCGGTCCGCCACTTCTACAGTGCCACCGCCCAAGCCAGCAGCATCGTCGGGCTGATCAAAGAACTGGGCCTGTCCAAAGTCGTCGTCGCCGGCTACGACGTCGGCAGCCGCGTCGCACAAAGTCTCGCAAGGATGCATCCAGATCTGGTGTCGGCCCTGGTGCTCTCTCCCCCATTGCCCGGCGCAGGTGACCGCGTGCTCACCGCACATGCACAGAGCGAATTCTGGTATCAGGCCTTTCACCAACTTCCGCTGGCCGCGGAGCTGATCGACGGAAACCCCGATGCGGTGCGAGAATATTTGCGGCACTTCTGGACTCACTGGTCGGGTCCGAATTTCGCTCTCTCCGAAGATGATCTGGACCGGCTGGTGGCCGACTACGCGCTGCCCGGCGCATTCACCTCATCGATCGCCTGGTATCGCGCCGGCGCAGGCACGGTGGCCCAGTCGCTCGTCGAACTACCACCCGACGGCGCCATCAAGATCCACGTGCCCACCGATGTGCTGTGGCCGCAGCACGATCCGCTCTTCCCACGCGAATGGGCCGATCAACTCGATCACTATTTCATTGACGTTCGGCTGCATTTCGCCGACAACGCGGGGCATTTCACGCCACTCGAATGTGCAGAGCAGTTCGCCGAGCTCATCCTCGTTCAGCAGCCGACGTAGTTCACCGACACGTTCACCGCGAGCCCGCCGGTCGACGTCTCCTTATATTTCGAGCTCATATCGCGACCGGTGGCGCGCATGGTTTCGATCACCTCGTCCAGGCTCACACGGTGCTCACCGTCGCCGCGCAACGCCATGCGTGCCGCGTTGATGGCCTTACCGGCTGATATCGCGTTGCGTTCGATGCACGGAATTTGCACGAGTCCGGCGATCGGGTCACAGGTCAATCCGAGGCTGTGTTCCATCGCGATCTCGGCGGCATTCTCCACCTGTTCCGGTGTGCCACCGAGGATTTCGGCAAGGCCTGCCGCTGCCATCGATGACGCCGAGCCGACCTCGCCCTGGCAGCCGACCTCGGCACCGGAAATGGACGCCCGCTCTTTGTACAGCGATCCGATCGCACCGGCGGTGAGCAGAAAGCGCACCGCCACATCATCCGGGTGCGATAACCCCGCCTCGGTGTAGTGCACCGCGTAGTGCAACACCGCGGGGATGATCCCGGCGGCGCCGTTGGTCGGTGCGGTCACGATGCGCCCGCCCGACGCGTTCTCCTCGTTGACGGCCAGCGCCACCAGATTCACCCAATCCTCGGCGAACCGCGGATCACGACTGGGGTCCTCCTGGCTGAGGCGGTCATGCCACTGGCCCGCTCTCCGGCGCACCTGAAGCGCGCCCGGCAGCAGACCGGTGCGGCTGATGCCGCGCAGTTCGCACTCCACCATCACGTCACGCAGATGAAGGAGCTCGGCGCGCACGTCCTCGGCGCTGCGCGTGCGGCGCTCGTGGGCGAGCATGACCTCGCTGATCGACCTGCCCGTGCCCGAAGCGAGCGCAAGCAGTTGCGCGGCCGACGAGAACGACGTGCCGTCCGAGTCATCTCCGGCAGGATCGGCGGCCGCCTCCCCCTCGGTAACGACGAACCCACCGCCGATGGAGAAGTAGGTCCTCCGATACAGGGTGCTGTCGTCGGCGGCGAAGGCGGTCAGCGTCATGCCGTTGGGATGGAAGTCCAGCACTGTCCGGGTATACAGCGCGATGTCGTCTTCGGACAGCGCAATCGGCACCCGTCCACCGAGCATGATCTTGCCGGTGTTGCGCAGCCGCTCCCGCCCGGCTTCCATCTCCTCGGACTCGATCGTTTCCGGACGGTATCCCTCGAGCCCGAGCAGAACCGCGGGCAACGTGCCGTGGCCGCGGCCGGTCGCTGCCAGCGACCCGTACAGCTCTACCCGCACATCGGCCACGCGCCCGAGCACCCCGGTCGCGTCGAGATCAGCGACGAAGGTCGCCGCCGCCCGCATCGGGCCGACGGTATGCGAACTCGACGGACCGATGCCGACCTTGAAGAGCTCGAAGACACTGATGGTCACTAGCGGTCCCTCCTTGACTACAGCTGTGGGTAGAGCGGATGGCGCTCGGCGAGCTCACTGACCGCCTGCGCCAGCTTCGCGGTGTCCGCGTCCGGCGCCGCGATCAGGCACTGCGCAATCAGATCGGCGACGGCGGCGAAGTCCTCGGGCTGGAAGCCACGCGCCGCGAGCGCCGGCGTGCCGATGCGCAACCCGGACGTCACCATCGGCGGACGCGGATCGAAAGGAACAGCGTTGCGGTTCACCGTGATCCCGATGGTCGCCAACCGGTCCTCGGCCTGCCGACCGTCGATATCCGCGTTGCGCAGGTCGACGAGTGCCAGATGGACGTCGGTGCCACCGGTGAGCACGGCGATGCCGGCGTCCCGGACATCGGGCGCAGACAGCCGCTCCGCAAGGATCTTCGCGCCTTCTATGCATCGCTGCTGACGCTCGACGAAATCAGCCATGGCGGCCATCTTGAAGGCCACCGCCTTGGCCGCGATCACGTGTTCCAGCGGCCCGCCCTGCTGACCGGGAAACACCGCTGAGTTGATCTTCTTGGCGAGGTCGGCATCCTTCGTGAGAATGATGCCGCCACGCGGACCGCCGAGGGTCTTGTGTGTGGTGGACGTGACCACGTGGGCATGCGGCACCGGTGACGGGTGCAACCCGGCCGCGACGAGGCCCGCGAAATGGGCCATGTCGACCATCAGGTAGGCACCGACCTCGTCGGCGATCTCCCGGAATCGGGCGAAGTCCTGGTGGCGTGGATACGCCGACCAACCCGCGATGATCATCTGCGGTCGATGCTCGCGCGCGGCCTCGGCTACCTGATCCATATCGATGAGGTAGTCGTCGCGTGAAACCCCGTACGCGGCAACGTTGTACAGCTTGCCCGAGAAGTTCAGCCGCATGCCATGGGTGAGGTGACCGCCGCAGTCGAGCGACAGCCCGAGAATGGTGTCCCCCGGCTTGAGCAGCGCATGCATGACCGCGGCATTGGCCTGCGCACCGGAATGCGGCTGCACGTTGGCGAACTCCGCGCCGAACAGGGACTTGATTCGATCGATCGCCATCTGCTCGATGACGTCGACGTGCTCGCAGCCGCCGTAATACCGCCGCCCGGGGTAGCCCTCGGCGTATTTATTGGTGAGCACCGAACCCTGCGCCTCCATGACGGCGAGCGGCGCATGATTCTCCGACGCGATCATCTCCAGGCCGGTGCGCTGGCGTCCGAGTTCCTTACCGATCAATTCGGCAATCTCGGGATCGAAATCGGCGAGACGTTCGTCAAGGACGCTCATGTCGATGCTCCGTTCGTGGGGGCCTTGGTATTGAATACCAGATTGAAGATAACTGATATATCAGAGTGTGATCGGCATCATAGCTGCGTGCGGCTTTGACGGTCAAGGGTGCGCATTGCCGCCTTGTTACCAGCGAGTTTCGTTTCACCGCTGCCCTTGACAGTGACGCAGGACACGGTCCAGGCTGTTGCATGTAGAGGGTTCTATTGCGCAATACGCAACATCAGGGTTGCCGGGCGAGAGGCCGAGTAGGTGGCGGAACACCTGAATATGTTCATCGCGGGCGAATGGCGCCCTGCGCTCGACGGCGCTCGCCGTGAAATCCGATGTCCGGCCGACGGCCAACTGGTGACGCAGGCCGCCGAGGCGTCCGTCGAGGACACCCACGCCGCGATCGCCGCGGCACGTGAAGCGTTCGACACAGGTCCATGGCCGCACACGCCGGAACGCGACCGCGCGGAGGTGTTGCGCCGCACCGCCGATCTGATCGACCGCGACCGCAAGGATTTCGTCCGCGCGGAGGCGCTGGACACCGGCAAGCGGATCGTCGAAGCCGAATACGACATGGACGACGTCGTGGGGTGCCTGCGCTACTACGCCGGTGTCGGGGGCACCGAGGCCGGCCGGGTGGTGGACACCGGAAAAGCGGGCGCGATCAGTCGCATCGTCTACGAGCCGATCGGTGTCTGCGGATTGATCACGCCGTGGAATTACCCTCTGCTGCAAGCGAGTTGGAAGGTTGCCCCAGCGTTGTTGGCGGGCAACACGATCGTGCTCAAGCCGAGCGAGCTGACGCCTTCTACTTCGGCTCTGTTGATGCGCGCGTTGGAGGAGGCCGGACTGCCCGCCGGCGTCGCCAATCTCGTACTCGGCGCGGGACCCGCCGCCGGAGCTCCCCTGTCGGAGCACCCCGACGTGGACATGGTGTCGTTCACCGGCGGCGTTCCTTCCGGCACGCGAGTGATGGCCGCCGCCGCCGCGACCGTCAAACGCGTCGCGCTGGAGCTCGGTGGGAAGAACCCGAACGTCGTCTTCGCCGACGCCGACTTCGAGACCGCGGTGGATTTCGCATTGACTGCGGTGTTCCTGCATTCCGGCCAGGTGTGTTCCGCGGGCGCGCGCCTGATCGTCGAAGAGTCACTGCACGATCGGTTCGTCGACGAAGTCGTCGCCCGCGCCGAGCGCATCAAACTCGGCGGACCGTTCGATCTCGAGGCCGAGACGGGCCCACTGATCTCGGCCGCGCACCGCGAGAAGGTCGAGGCCTACGTGGCCGCCGGCTTGGCCGAGGGCGCGGTACTGCGGTGCGGCGGACGCCGACCGGACGACGCGCACCTCAAGAATGGCTTCTTCTATCCACCAACCATTCTGGACGGCTGCCACTCGGGAATGTCGGTAACACAAGAGGAATCGTTCGGTCCGGTGCTCACCGTCGAGACGTTCACCGACGAGGACGACGCAGTCCGACTGGCCAATGACACCGTCTACGGGTTGGCAGGCGCGGTATGGACGCAGGACGCAGGCAAGGCCCAGCGCGTCGCGGAACGCCTTCGGCACGGCACGATCTGGATCAACGACTACCACCCCTACGTGCCGCAGGCCGAATGGGGCGGCATGAAGCGCTCGGGCAACGGCCGCGAACTCGGCCGCGTCGGTCTCGACGAGTACCGCGAGATCAAGCACATCTGGCAGAACACCAACCCGCGCCCCGAACGGTGGTTCCGGGGCTAACTCGCAGCAGCTGCACTTCGAAATGATCCACAGCCCAATTAGTTAGGAGATTTCGGTGGCCATCCATACAGAGAGCGCGCCCACAGCGGTGGTCGCACCGCCAACCCCCCGCCGCAGCGACGCCGAGTTGAGCGTCAACGGGCTGTGGAAGGTCTTCGGCGCCAAGGGTTCCGATGTGGCGTGCGATGACAGCATGGAGCGGCTCAGCGTCCAAGACATCAAGAAGAAGACGGGTTGCGCGGTCGCCGTGCGCGACGTCAGCTTCGACGTCGGCTGTGGCGAGGTGTTCGTGGTGATGGGCCTGTCCGGCTCCGGAAAGTCCACGCTCGTGCGATGTCTGACGCGGCTGATCGAGCCGACGAAGGGCGAGGTGGTGTTCCAGGGCACCGACATCATGTCCGCCGACGAGAATGCACTGCGCGATCTGCGTCGCCGCAAGATCTCAATGGTGTTCCAGCACTTCGGTTTGCTGCCGCATCGACGCGTGCTCGACAACGTCGCCTACGGCCTGGAGGTCAAGGGCACCCCGAAGAAGGAACGGCTCCAGCGCGCAGGCGAGGTCACCGAACTGGTCGGGCTCGCGGGCTATGAGTACTCCTACCCGGATCAGCTGTCGGGCGGCATGAAACAACGTGTCGGACTGGCCCGCGCACTGGCAAGCGATCCGGACATGCTGCTGTTCGACGAGCCGTTCTCGGCGCTGGATCCACTCATCCGGCGCGACATGCAGAACGAGGTGATCCGGCTGCACCACGAGATGGGCAAGACGATGGTGTTCATCACCCACGATCTGTCCGAGGCGCTCAAGCTCGGCGACCGGATCCTGATCATGCGTGACGGAGCGATGGTCCAGGTCGGCACCGGAGACGAGCTCGTGGGCGCCCCTGCTAATGACTACGTCCGCGAGTTCGTCAGCGATGTGCCTCGCTCGCGAGTGCTGACCCTGAAATGGATCATGCGCGAGAAGCGCCCCGATGACGCAATGGATGGCCCAGAAATGGCTCCCACCACCGTGATTCGCGATGCTGTCGATCCGGTGCTCGCCGCGGACAAACCAATCAAGGTGGTGGACGACGGCAAACTGCTCGGCATGGTGGGCCGTAGCGAGATCCTCGCGGTGATCGGCAAGGTCGACGAGGGCGGCGCGTGATGGCCACTCTCACGGTAGGCGCCCCGCAGGCACCGCCGGCGACGGATTCACAGCCGCAGGCGTCGTGGTTCTCCGAACGCGGCCCGGCGCAGTTCCTTGCCGCCATCGGCGCAATAGTCGCCGTCTGGGTCGTGCTGTACCAATTCCTGGCAGGACGCGCCACACTCGCGCTGGCACCGGCCGATACCAAACCGCTGCATGTCTGGCTTTCCGATCTGCAGACCCGCGTCGGTGAGGGCCGAAACACCAACCCGCTCTTCACCTATTTCTTCAATCCGATTCGATCGGTGATCGACGCGTTCGGCACGCTGATCTCCGACCTGATCGCGCATCCCGTCGACGCGCGACCAGTCCCCTATATCGGCTGGCTGGGTGTGGTTGTGCTGTTCACGTTGCTGGCATGGGTGCTCGGCAACTGGAAGGTCGGGCTGCTCACACTGTGTGGATTGTTGTTCATGGGGCTGCAGGGCCTTTGGCAGGACAGCATGGAGACGCTGGCGCTGAC
>DATJIX010000595.1:0-3523 GCA_035492865.1 Mycobacterium sp.
AACGCCTGCCGCACCGCGGCCTTGCCGACGGCCGGTTCTTGGCCGATGTGGGCGTGAAAGCGGGTGTCGTCGGTGTGCAGGGCGATGATCGCGTCGGGATCGTGGCGGCCCCAGGCCTCGGCGTAGCGCTCGAACAGATCGTGCATGTCGACTCCCTCCTCATTTACGTGCAGACAGTACGTAAGTTACGTACTGGCAGTCTGTATGTCAATGGGAAATCGGGGCCGCCACCGGCTCTACAGTCGGCCTCTGGTGCGCGGCGCCTTGGCGGCGGGACTCACCGCGGACAGTAGGCCGGCGAGCTCCGAGACTGGGATCTGGTCGAGATTGTCGACGGCAGAGACGATCTCGGCGCGCAGCGCGGTATCGGCGAACGGTTCGGCCAGCCAGTCGAACTTCTCGACAACGCGCTCCCACGACATCGGGCGGGTCGGAGAACCTTCGAAGTCGGACTGTTCGCGCGAGAGAGTCCGCCCATCATGCAGGATGACATGCACGCGGGCAGAGGTGCGTTCGGGATAGGCCTCCGTCAGATCAGGCGCCGGCTTCACGTCGACACGCGACAGCAGGTCCTGCACGTCGGCACGGTTGACGCGTTCATTCTCCAACTGCTCGGGGCCGACTTGGCCGTCGAGCAACGCGACGGCGCTCAGCCACTTCAGGTTGTAGTCGGCCTGTTCCTTGGTCGTCGGGTGGTCCTTGTCGCCGTAGCTGCCACCGCCTGCGAAGTCGTAAGCGCCCTGGAACACTTCGAGTGTCACCGAAGAAACCTCGTTTCCGGTGAGATGGTGCTCGTCGCGGATCGCCAGCGTCGCATCGATGATCGCCTGGCCGTGGATCAGTGAGCAGTACTGCTTGAGGTAGGTCTGCTCCACCGCGGTCAAGGATCGGTCACCGGTGCGCATGTCGATGTGCTGGCCGAAGAGTCGCTCCAGCCCGTTCGGGCCTTCGAAAAGCGCTCGGGGCCCGGTGATTCCGCGACCCGCCAAGATTGTGGTGTAGACCGCTCGCATGCCGGTGATAGCAGGAGAGATACCCTTCCAGTTCGACACCGGTTCGGCGTGCACGGCGGCCAGCGACACGTTGTCGACTGTCGACGCGGCGATCGCGGAGGCGGTCTGCGCGGTGTCGAACCCGAGCAGCTTCGCCGATCCCGCCGAGGCCGACATCGCCAGCTGCAGGGCATGGTTGAGACCGAGAGCCATGACCGGCACCTGAGCGCTGAACCGGCACTGGATCTCGTAGGCGACCGCAAGTGCGAGCAGGAAATCCGAACCGCTCGCGCCGATGTGTTCGGCGACCGCGAGGATCGCGCCGAAATTGTCTGCCGGATGGCACAGGCCGCCAGGCGTCAGGAACGTGTCGAGCAGGTCTGGATAGCGGACAAGGACGGCGTTGAAGAACGCGGCCTGGTCCACGGACGCGCGGCCACCCCCGACGAGCGTGGCGGTCGGGCGACCGCTGAACTCCTCCGTCTGTGCGCGGATGGGTCCGATGAGCTCACCATCGAGGGCTCCGACGGCGCAGGCGACGCTGTCGAGCACGTTGCGCTTCAGCTTGCGCATCGCATTGGCTTCGATGTCTGCGACCGTCGCACCGACCACCAAATCGGCGACCTGGTCCACAATGTGCTTGTGTGTCATGACTTTTAGTCAACGCCGCATGGACAACAGGGTCCACGACCAAACGCCTAGCTGTGGTTGGCAGAACTTCGCACTGCAGCGTCAGGAGCTGAGGACGGCGCGGTGCGGGTCGTCCGCAGGTACCCACCATGTTGCTGCAGGCGCAGAACGCCATTTCCTGCTGTCGGCCAGGGCCACCAGGGCTTCCACCGCGTGTCGCACCGCGGGACGCTCGTCGCCGGTGCGGTGCAGCAGTGACCACGTCCACACCGGTACCGGATCGGATACCTGGCACTGCCCCAGCCTCGGCGGGGTGGCCGAGTTGTGCCGTTTGGGCGATTCGAGCACGGGCACGCGTAGTCGGCGCACGTGTGCGTAGAACGCGTCGCCCGTGATTCCGCCGTCGTCGATGTTGGCGACATGGGCACCGGTGTGTGAGGCGAAATCCTGGGCGAAGCGGTTCCAGGAGGACCATGCGGGGCTGCCGGAGTCGACCAATACGGTGACATCATGGCTCGAGACGGGCTCAGCCGATCCGGGTCGGACCGCGTGCAACGGCTCGGCGCGAATCAAATGTGCTGTCAGGCCGCGTGTTTCGGTGTCGCGGCGGTCGACCCACGCCAACGCAAGATCGATGCTGCCTTCTGCGACGCGGTCCGCCTGGGCGTGTGACGGCAACACCCACTCGTCGACGCGCACGGACACGGTCGGCGCGAGCAGGGCCGCCATGTCCTCGGGCAGCCAGCTCACATAACCCATCCGCACGGGTGCGGTCTCCGCGGCGGTGCGGCGCAGTCGTTGGCGGGCATCCTCGGCAAGGGCCAGCATCCTGCGCGCGTCGTCCAGCAACGATCGCCCCGCCTCGGTCAGCGCGACACTGCGTCGGTCGCGGACGAACAGCTCGGCGCCCAGCTCGCGCTCCAGTGCGATGATCTGCTGCGACAGCGCCGGGCCCGAGATGTGCAGCCGCTCCGCTGCTCTGCCGTAGTGCAATTCCTCGGCGACGGCGACGAAGTAGCGCAGCTGCCGCAGTTCCATGCGCCGAGCTTAGGTCTGGTCTCACCTGCGGTGGGAAGAACGGCCTAGCAGTCGTCGTCAACAAGTCGTGGACCGATGCGGCCGTTGGGGCTTGGCTGTGCGGTATGCGACTGACCCCGATAGCTCCCGAGAATCTCAGCGCAGACCGACGAGTTCTGTACAACGACATGATGACTGTGGTCGATGCGAACTTCGGCGAGTTGATCGCCCGACGCGTCGATGGTGCGCTCATCGGCCCGTTCAACGGCTGGCTGCACTTTCCACAGTTCGGTAGGCATGCGTGGGCGCTGAACCGGTCACTGTGGGAGCACGGTGTGCTCCCACCCGATGTCCACCAACTGGTGATCCTCGTGACTGCTGCCAAGTTCGGTGCCCGCTACGAGATCTACGGACACGAGTACTTCGCCCAACGGGCGGGGCTGGCCGCCGACAAGATCGCGACGATCACAGCCGGCGAACGGCCCGGCGATCTGAACCGCGCAGAAGCGGCGGCCTACGATATGGCCGCCGCGTTGAATCGTGGTGGCTCGCTACCCGAAACAACCTACGGGGCGGCGATGGCCGCCTTCGGTGACGTCGGCGTCGCAGAGATCGTGTTCCTCGTCGGCTGCTTTTCGATGGTCGCGGTCACCCTCAATGCATTCGACGCGTCGGTGCCTGGCCGCGACGACTAATTGAATGTCGTCGTCGCGCAGGCAGTCGGCGTGGTGAGGTTGACGCCGCCGTAGACCACCTGGATCTGCGAGCACGCGATGAAGTTGGCGGTGGTGTTCGGCTGGCCGCTGCGCCAGTCGGTGGGTACCGAATCACCGTCCACCGAAAAGCGTTCGATCGGCCCACCGCCGAAGGTGGTCACCGACACC
>DATJIX010000596.1:0-4405 GCA_035492865.1 Mycobacterium sp.
GGCCCAGTAGTCGGCCAGCTCGCGGGTGTAGCTCAATGGGATGCCCTGGTTCCAGTCATCGACGGTTTCGGCCTCCGGCCATCGGGTGCGGGCGAGCCTGTCCTTCAGGTCGGCGAGGTCTGCGTCGGGAACCGCGATGCGAAACGGATTGATCTGGGCCATTCGCCGATCCTGTCACGGAGCATTTCTGGCAACTAGCTGTGGGCCGCCTCGATGTCGCGCACCATTGGACCGATGGAGTCCTATGACGCAGGTCCTACCGAGACCCCGATCCTCGAGGAGACGATCGGGGACAACTTCGAGCGGACCGTTCGCGCGAACCCAGATGCCGAGGCGCTTGTTGATATGACAAGCAACCGCAGATGGACCTACGGCGAACTCAACGACGAAATCGACGTCGTCGCACGCGGTCTCATGTCCCTCGGTATCGAACGCGGCGACCGCGTCGGCATCTGGGCGCCGAACTGTCCCGAGTGGGTCGTGGTGCAGTTTGCGACGGCAAAGATCGGCGCGATCCTTGTCAACATCAACCCCGCCTATCGCACCCACGAACTCGCATACGTGCTGAAGCAGTCCGGGGTCCGAACCCTGATCTCCGCGTCCGCGTTCAAAACCTCGGACTATGTCGCCATGGTCGACGAGGTTCGTCCCGAGACGACCGAGCTACGCGAAGTACTGTTCCTCGACGGCGACGACTGGCACCATCTGAAGGACCGCGGGCGGTCGGTGTCCGAAGCAGAGCTGCGGACGAGGATGGCGGGGCTCGACAACAACCAGCCCATCAACATCCAATACACATCGGGCACAACCGGTTTCCCCAAGGGCGCGACGCTGTCACACCGCAACATCCTCAACAACGGATTCTTCGCGACGGACCTCATCAACCTAGGGCCGAGTGACCGACTGTGCGTTCCGGTGCCGTTCTACCACTGCTTCGGCATGGTGTTGGGCAACCTCGGCTGCACCGCGCATGGCGGCACCATCGTCATCCCGGCTCCGGGTTTCGATCCCGTGCTGACCCTTGATGCACTCGAAACAGAAAGGTGCACAGCGGTTTACGGCGTACCGACGATGTTCATCGCGATGCTTTCCTGTCCCGACCTCGCCAACCGGGATCTCTCAGCGCTGCGGACCGGCGTGATGGCCGGCTCGGTCTGCCCGATCGAGGTGATGAAGCGCTGCATCAACGACATGAACATCACCGAGTTGTCCATTGCGTACGGCATGACCGAACTTTCGCCTGGTGCGTGTCAGACGCGCATCGACGACGACCTCGAGCGGCGCACCAGCTCGATCGGCCGCGCTCATCCGCATGTGAACATCAAGATCATCGATCCGGCCACCGGCGACATCGTCGAGCGGGGACAGCCGGGTGAGTTCTGCGCGAGCGGGTACGGGGTGATGCTTGGGTACTGGAACGACGAGGCAAAGACCCGGGAAGCGATCGACGCCGACGGCTGGATGCACACGGGCGACCTGGCGATCATGCGGCCGGACGGTTACTGCAACATCGTCGGGCGAATCAAGGACATGGTGATCCGCGGCGGTGAGAACGTCTACCCCCGTGAAGTCGAGGAGTTTCTCTACACCCACCCTGACATCGAAGACGCGCAGGTGATCGGCGTCCCCGACGAGAAGTACGGCGAGGAAATCTGCGCGTGGATCCGGATGAAGCCGGGCAGGCCCGCACTGGACGCCGCAGCTGTAAAGGCTTTCGCGAAGGGCAAATTGGCGCATTACAAGATCCCGCGCTACGTCCACATCGCCGACGAGTTCCCGATGACGATCACCGGCAAGGTCCGCAAGGTCGAGATGCGCGAGGAGACCGTCAAACTCCTCGGGCTGTAGGCCGCGACTGCGTTACGGCAGCAGCCGCGCCCGGCGGGCCTTCGCCACCGCCTCGTGGCGGCTGTGGGCGCCGAGCTTGGCCGTCGCACTGCGCAGGTAACTCTTCACCGTCTCCGGCTTCAGCGAAAGACGCTTTGCCGCTTCGGCATTCGTGCAGCCAAGCGCGACCTGCGCGAGCACGTCAAGCTCGCGCGCCGACAACACCGCAGCAGGGCCAAGCGATCTGCCGCGGGCCAGCCGATCGGCGAGCAACCGCAGCTGAGCCTGCAATGCGGGTGGGGCAGACGGGTCCGCGGCCAGCCGGCGCAGCTGCGCATGGACTTCGCGCACCTCCTCGGTGGCCGCCCCGCCCGCGAGCTGCGCGTCGCGTAGCCGCAGCCGCCGGTCGACCTCGTCGCGGATGCTCAGTTCGCGACTCAGCCGTCGAGCCGACGCGATCATCAGGTCCGACGTGCGGTCGCCGATCGGCGCCGCGGCGCGGTAGGCGCCGTAGAGCACCGCCCGTGATCGGCCGTCCACCACCACCGGGACGGCGAGGATCGACCTGATGCCCTCTTGCAACACCGGCCCGTCGTAGTGATGCGTGATCGACGACGCCCTGCGGTAGTCGGCAACGGACAGCGGCCGCCTGGCCACCACGGTGGCGCCGCCGAGTCCCGCGCTCGGCATCACCGCCAGCCCCCGCATGCCGCCGGTACGGGCGCCGACGAACTCCGTGAGCAGCAGCGTGTCGTCGTGCACCTCGCCGCCGAATGTGAGCGGCATGCCCGACTCTTCTGCGACCCGTCTTAGCTCAGCCCGCAGGGCGTCCGCGTCACGCGGACGAAGCAGTGGCGAGCCGGATCGCATCGGGACACCCTCTTTCGGGGGTAGCGTTGAGCCGAGTGTGACGTAGATCCTATCCGGCATGACGACCAACACCGATCTGTATCGCAGCGCACGCGATCAGCTAGTTGACCTAATCGGCGACTACGACACGGCCGTCGAGGCATTTGCATGGCCTCAGCTCACCGGCACCTTCAATTGGGCCACCGACTGGTTCGACGCCATTGCCCGCGACCCATCCTCTGCCGACCGGCTCGCGCTGTGGATCGTCGAGGAGGGCGGCGAGGAGCAGAAGGTCAGCTTTGCCGAGATGGCCGATCGGTCGGACCGGGTCGCGACCTGGCTGCGGGCGCTGGGCATCGGCAAGGGTGACCGGGTCATCATGATGCTGGGCAATCAAGTCGAGTTGTGGGAGGCGATGCTCGCTGTCGCCAAGCTCGGCGCCGTGGTGATGCCGACCACCGGCGCGCTGGGGGCTGCCGACCTCGCCGACCGGATCACCAGGGGCGGCGCGCGGTTCGTGATCGCCAATGCCGCGGATGCCGCCAAGTTCGACGGTGTCGCAGGCGACTACACCCGCATCGTCGTCGGCACGCCCGTCGAGGGCTGGCACCGCTACGCCGACGCGTACGACGTCGAATCTGCGGGGCCGTTCACCGCGGCTACCTCCGTCGACGATTCGATGCTGATCTATTTCACCTCCGGTACCACCAGCAAGCCAAAGCTGGTGGAGCACTCGCAGGTCAGCTATTCGGTCGGACACCTGTCGACGATGGCGTGGATCGGCGTGCGGCCCGGTGACGTGCACCTGGCGATCAGCTCACCGGGCTGGGCCAAACACGCGTGGAGTTGCTTCTTCGCGCCGTGGATCGCCGAAGCGACGATTTTCGTCTACAACTACGCCCGGTTCGACGCCGCCGCCTTGCTGAATCAGCTTGACCGAGCGGGTGTCAACACGTTCTGCGCGCCACCGACGGTGTGGCGCATGCTGATTCAATCCGACCTCGGCGCCAAGCCTGAAGGTCTGCGGGAGATCCTCGGCGCGGGTGAACCGCTGAACCCCGACGTCATCGCCCAGGTCGAAAAGGCGTGGGGGTTGACGATCCGCGACGGCTTCGGCCAGACCGAGACGACGCTGCAGGTCGGCAATACACCCGGCCAGCCGGTGAAGCCGGGTTCGATGGGGCGTCCGATGCCCGGCGTTCCCGTTGTGCTGGTCGACCCTGTCTCCGGTGAGCTGTCCGACGAGGGTGAGATCTGCCTTGACCTGCAACGCAATCCGGTCAACCTGATGACCGGCTACCTCGGCGACCCGCAGCGCAACGCCAACGTGATGGCGGGCGGTTACTACCACACCGGTGACGTCGCAGCGCGCGACGCTGATGGCTACATCACATATATCGGTCGAACCGACGACGTCTTCAAATCGTCGGACTACAAAGTGTCCCCCTTCGAACTGGAGAGCGTGTTGATCGAACATCCCGCCGTCGTGGAAGCGGCGGTCGTGCCGCAGCCGGACGACACCAGGCTCTGCGTGCCGAAGGCGTATGTCTCGCTGGCCGACGGTTGGCAGCCCAACTCCGAAACCGCGAGGCAGATCATGGAGTACGCGCGCGATCACCTGGCGCCCTATCTGAAGGTGCGCCGGGTCGAGTTCTATGAACTGCCGAAGACGATCTCGGGCAAGATCCGCCGAGTCGAGCTTCGCCGCCGCGAGGAGGCCGCCCACGCC
>DATJIX010000597.1:0-18499 GCA_035492865.1 Mycobacterium sp.
AGGTTTTCGCCGTCGACACGCAACCAATCGCCGAGCCTGCCCGCGAAGTACACGTAGTTGTTCTCGTCGCGGTAGGCGAGATCGCCACTGTGATAGCCCCCGCCGCGCATCCGCTCGGCATTGGCCTGGGGATCGTTCCAGTACCCCTCGAAACGCCCGGCGTCGGCGACGTTGACCAGTTCACCCGTCACACCCGGCGGGCACGGCTCGCCGGTCTCGATGTCCAGGATCTCGGTGCCCTCCGGCAGCGGGCCAAGCGATCCGGCCGGCGTTTCCGGTGTGCGGCCGATCGCGATACCGCCCTCCGTGGAACCGAAGCCGTCCATCACCACGGTGTTGAACCGCTGCCCGAACCGCTCGACGTCCGCGGGTGCGCCCTCGTTGCCGTACACCGCCCGAAGCGGATTGTCGGCGTCGTCGGCACGCTCCGGGGTGGCCAGTACATACGACAACGGCTTGCCGACGTAGTTCGCGTACGTCGCGCCGTAGCGGCGGATGTCGGGCAGGAACTGCGACGCGGAGAACTTGCGCCGCAACACAAGTGACCCCCGGCATGCCAGTGCCACTGCCCAGCCCACCAACACGGCATTGGAGTGGAACAGCGGCATGGAGACATAGCAGTTGTCGGTGGGACCCAGGTCGAACCGCCCGGTCATCATCACACCCGCGATCGCGACCTTGCCCTGGCTGCAGATGACCGCCTTCGGATCGCCACTGGTGCCCGATGTGTAGATCAGCATGAAGATGTCGGAGGGATCGGCAGTGCGCACCGAGACGGCGACGTCCTGATGCGATGCCACCTCATCGGCCCACTCGCGGGAGTCCACGTTCACAGAATCGACCTCACCGACTGTGGCCAGCGTGGCCGAATCGGCCAGTACCAGTTGACAATCGGCGTGTGCGATGTCGCGGGCCAGCGCCGCACCCCGCCGGATCGGGTTCAGCCCCACCGGCACGATTCCTGACAAGCCGGCCGCAACCAACAGCGCCGAGAAGAACGGGGTGTTCTGCAGCAGCACACCGACATGCTGCGGACGAGCCGGATCGAGGCGCGCCTTCAGTGCAGCGGCGAGCGCACCGGCGTACGCAATGTGGTCACGCCAGCTGGTGAACTCGTCCTCGAAGTACACACCCCGGTCGTCGACATCGACCAGCGGTGCGATCAGCTCGGAGACGGTTGGCAGCTCGCTGCCGGTCGCGGGGTTCAAGCTGGCGTGTCGGCCAACTCGCGCCCGATTTGCAGCAGCTGCCCCGTCGCGCTGCCAACCGCGAACTCGGTCTGCTTGGCTGCCAGGAAGTAGCGGTGCACCGGGTGATCGGTATCGATTCCGACACCGCCGTGCACGTGCACCGTGGTGTGTGCGACGCGGTGGCCTGCGTCCGCTGCCCAGAACGCTGCGGTGTTCACGTCGACGTCCGCGGGCAACTCCTCCGACAGTCGCCATGCTGCCTGCGTGAGGGTCAGGCGCAGTGCCTTGACGGCGATGTAGTCGTCGGCCAGTCGCGAGGAGACGGCCTGAAAGCTGCCGATCGGTCGGTCGAACTGCTCCCGCTCCCTGGCGTAGATCGCCGTGAGCTCCAGCGCCCGTTCGAGCACGCCGAGCTGGTAGGCACTGCGGCCGAGGTTGCCGTGGGTGGCGAGCCAGGCAGCCACTTCAGCACCGCCGACGACCTGCGCTGTCTCGACGCCCTGCAGTTCCAGGTGCCCGACGCTACCGTGGCCGGTGGTGTCGAGACTCGACACCGTGACACCGGCGTCGCCCTTGGCGATCAGGAAAACCTTGGTGCCCGAATCGGTTTCAGCCGGAACCAGAAACGCATCGGCGACCGGCCCGTAGCTGATCTGGGTGCGCGAGCCGGTGAGCTTGCCGCCTTTCGCCTGCACCGGGCCCTCACCCATCTCGCCGTCGAGCGCGATCGCGATGATCTTGTCGCCGGTGACCGCCTGCGTCGCCCACTCCTGCTGCAACGACTCGGAACCGAACTTCGCGAGTGCGCCCGCACCGAGAACCACTGACTCCAGGTACGGCACCGCGGCGAGTTGCCTGCCCAGCGCCACCAGCACTGCCACCTGCTCCAGCACGCCGAAACCGCCGCCACCCAACGCCTCAGGCGCGGCGGCCGACAGGATGTCGGCCTCGATCAGCTTGCCCCACAGCTCGCGGTCGAACCGTTGCTCGAGCCCGTCGAGCTGCTTGTGACGCTCTGGGGTGCAGACCGATTCGGTGATGGTGCGGGTCAGACCGCCCAAGTCGTCGGAGGCTTCCGTCGTTGTGAAATCCATGATGTCCCTTACCGATTGACCCTGGGCAGGCCGAGCGCGACCATGCCGATGATGTCACGCTGGATCTCGTTGGTGCCGCCGCCGAACGTCAGGATCAGGCACGAGCGATGCATGCGTTCCACCCGGCCGCGCAGCAGTGCGCCGGGGGAGTTGGTCCGAACGGTGGACGCGGTGCCGAGCACCTCCATCAGCAGGCGGTACGCCTCGGTGGCGAGTTCGGTGCCGTAGACCTTGGCCGCCGACGCGTCGGCGGGTGACGGCGCATCCTCGGTGGAGGCCAGTTCCCAGTTGATCAACTTGAGCACCTCGGCCTTGGCGTGCACCCTGGCCAGATTGAGCTGCACCCATTCAGAGTCGATGAGGCGCCTGCCGTGCGCGTCCTTGGTGTTCTGCGCCCACTCGCGGACCCCGTCGAGTGCCGAGAAGATCGGTTGTGCCGAAACCAGCGCTACCCGTTCGTGATTGAGCTGGTTGGTGACCAGCTTCCAGCCGCCGTTCTCCTCGCCGACCAAAGCCGACTTGGGCACTCGGACGTCCTGGTAATAGGTGGCGCTGGTGTCGACGCCCGCCATGGTGTGCACGGGCGTCCATGAGAACCCCTCGGCGGTGGTCGGCACGATCAGCATCGAGATGCCGCGATGCTTCTTGGCCTCGGGGTTGGTGCGCACGGCCAGCCACACATAGTCGGCGTAGGCGATCAGGCTGGTCCACATCTTCTGACCGTTGATCACGTAGTCGTCGCCGTCGTGCACTGCGGTGGTGCGCAACGACGCGAGGTCGGTGCCCGCGCCCGGCTCGGAGTAGCCGATGGAGAAGTGCAGCTCGCCCGCCGCGATCTTCGGCAGGAAGAACTTCTTCTGCTCCTCGGTACCGAAGTGCATGATGGTCGGCGCCACGCTGTTGATGGTCAGGAACGGCACCGGGACGTTCGCGATCGACGCCTCGTCGTTGAAGATCAGCCCATCCATCGGAGGCCGGGCCTGGCCGCCGAACTCCTTGGGCCATGACAGCGTCAGCCAACCGTCCTTGCCCATCTGGGCGACGGTCTCGCGGTAGACATTGCCGCGCCCCATCTCGCCGTCGCTGGCGCTCAGCGCCTCGGCCCGCTCAGGCGTCATGAGCTTGGTGAAGTACGCCCGCAGTTCGCGGCGCAACTCCTCCTGCTCCGGGGTGTAGCCGATCCGCATCGCCATGTCCTAACTTCTGAGGTATAAGAAACCCGTCATGTGGCCCGCTTTCACTCCCGGTTGTAACACGTTCTAGTCTTGGGGTCCAGGCCGGTGCCGCACTGGCGCTCGAAGCAGCGCTGACCACGAGGAGGTTGTTATGCGTGTGGAAGTGGACCGCGACCGCTGTGAGGGCAACGCCGTATGCGTCGGAATTGCCCCCGACCTGTTCGATCTCGACGACGAGGATTACGCCGTGGTCAAGGCCGACCCAGTGCCGGCCGACCAGGAGGACGTGGCGGAGCAGGCGATCGCCGAGTGCCCGCGAGCTGCCCTGATCCGCAGAGACTAGAGGTATTCATAAAGTGACTCCTAAGAACGACGCGACTGATCTGTCCGGACTGGTCGCGGTGGTCACCGGTGCGGCCGCGGGCCTGGGCCGCGCCGAGGCCATCGGACTTGCTCGCGCGGGCGCGACGATCGTCGTCAACGACATCGCGGCCGCGCTGGACAAGTCCGACGTCATCGACGAGATCACCACGGCGGGTGCCAAGGCCGTCTCGGTTGCCGGTGACATCAGCGAGCGGTCGACCGCCGATGAACTGGTCGAGACGGCCGACGGCCTCGGGGGCTTGGGCATCGTCGTCAACAATGCGGGGATCACCCGCGACCGGATGCTGTTCAACATGTCCGATGAGGACTGGGACGCGGTGATCGCCGTACATCTGCGCGGTCATTTCCTGTTGACACGCAACGCCGCCACGTACTGGCGGGCTAAGGCCAAGGAGGGCGATGGCACCGTCTACGGCCGCATCATCAACACCTCGTCTGAGGCGGGCCTGGTGGGACCCGTCGGTCAGGCCAACTACGGTGCAGCCAAGGCGGGTATCACCGCGCTGACCCTCACCGCTGCGCGCGCGCTGGAGCGCCATGGAGTACGGGCCAACGCCATCGCTCCTCGTGCCCGCACCGCGATGACGGCCGACGTCTTCGGGGAGTCACCCGAGTTGGCCGAGGGACAGGTCGACCCGTTGTCGCCCGAGCACGTGGTGAACCTGGTTCGTTTCCTGGCCTCGCCCGCTTCGCAGGATGTCAACGGACAGCTGTTCATCGTCTACGGTCCGACGGTGACCCTCGTTGCGGCGCCGACTGCCGAGCACCGGTTCAGTGCGGAATCCGACGCTTGGGAGGCAGCGGCGCTGACGGAAACGCTGCAGAATTACTTTGCTGGCCGTGATCCCGAGCGGAATTTCTCAGCATCGGCACTGATGTCCCAAGGAGAATGACATTCTCTGGTTGTGCGGGTCCTGTGAGGGCTAGAACGTGTTACAGAATGACCTGGGTCACAGTGGCTTTGACCAGCGCAAAGGTCACAATTTCGAGTAGTTTTACCGTTCTTTGACACTGCGAACTTGTTCTAGTTAGTATGATCCGGCTCACTAAGAGTCACGCTTAACTTAGGGGTGGAACAACCGTCGCGGGAAGAAGTTTCGACTTCTTCGCCGTAGCGCACGTTCGAAACACACCGCGCCGAGAACGGAGCCGAGGTTGATCGAACAGCTTGCGGCACCGGCTCGGGCCGTGGGCGGGTTCGTCGAAATGTCCTTGGACACTTTCGTCAAGATCTTCCGTCGCCCCTTCCAATTTCGGGAGTTCCTCGACCAGACCTGGATGATTGCGCGGGTCTCGCTGATCCCGACGCTGCTCGTCGCCATCCCGTTCACCGTCCTGGTGGCGTTCACGCTCAACATTCTGCTTCGCGAGATCGGCGCCGCCGACCTGTCCGGGGCGGGCACTGCCTTCGGCACCGTCACTCAGCTCGGCCCCGTCGTGACGGTGCTCGTGGTGGCAGGCGCCGGCGCGACCGCTATCTGCGCCGACCTCGGCGCCCGCACCATCCGCGAAGAGATCGACGCGATGCGGGTGCTGGGCATCGATCCGATCCAGCGCCTTGTGGTGCCGCGCGTGCTGGCGTCGACGTTCGTCGCGCTGCTCCTCAACGGTCTGGTCTGCCTGATCGGATTGTCCGGCGGCTACGTCTTCTCCGTCTTCCTGCAGGGCGTCAACCCCGGGGCGTTCATCAACGGCCTGACGATTCTGACCGGCCTCGGCGAGCTGGTGCTCGCCTTCTTCAAGGCGATGTTGTTCGGAGTGGTCGCCGGACTTGTCGGCTGCTACCGCGGGCTGACCGTGCAAGGTGGCCCCAAGGGTGTTGGGACCGCGGTGAACGAGACCGTGGTCTATGCGTTCATCTGCCTGTTCGTGATCAATGTGATCTTGACGGCCGTCGGGGTCCGGGTGCTGGTGCGATGAGTTACGACCTCACCGTGCGCCTCCGCCGCGCGTTCCGCGGCGTGCCAAGGACCGTCGACTCGATCGGCGAGCAGGCGCTGTTCTACGGCGAGACAATTCGCTACATCCCCAACGCGCTCACCCGCTACCGGAAAGAGACGATCCGCAACATCGCAGAGATGACGATGGGCACCGGCGCACTGGTGATGATCGGTGGCACCGTCGGCGTCGCGGCGTTCCTGACCCTGGCCTCCGGTGGCGTCATTGCCGTGCAGGGTTACTCGTCGCTGGGCAATATCGGCATCGAGGCGCTGACCGGCTTCCTTTCGGCGTTCCTCAACGTCCGCATCGTCGCCCCGGTGATCGCGGGTATCGCACTGGCCGCCACCATCGGCGCCGGCACCACGGCACAGTTGGGCGCCATGCGGGTCGCCGAGGAGATCGATGCCGTCGAATCGATGGCCGTGCATTCGGTGTCGTATCTGGTGTCGACCCGGTTGATGGCCGGGATGATCGCGATCATCCCGCTGTACTCGCTTTCCGTGTTGGCGGCCTTCTTCGCCGCCCGGTTCACCACCGTGTTCATCAATCATCAGTCCTCAGGCCTCTACGACCACTACTTCAACACCTTCCTGATACCAACCGATCTGCTGTGGTCGTTCCTGCAAGCCATCGTGATGGCGATCGCCGTGATGCTCGTGCATACGTACTACGGCTACAACGCATCCGGTGGTCCGGTCGGCGTTGGCATCGCTGTCGGCCAGGCGGTGCGTACCTCACTGATCGTGGTCGTCACCATCACCCTGTTCATCTCGCTCGCCGTCTACGGCGCGTCCGGCAACTTCAACCTCTCCGGGTAGGCGCGGACGATGCCGGACATTGAACCCAAGCGCAGTCACGTAAGGATCGCTGCCGCCGTCCTGGCAGCGATCCTGTTGGCCGCCACCGTATTCACCTACCTGGCCTACACCGCCGCATTCACCAAGACCGACACCGTGACCGTGACGTCCCCGCGGGCAGGCCTCGTCATGGAGAGTGACGCCAAGGTCAAGTACCGCGGCATCCAGGTCGGCGAGGTGAAAGACATTGAGTACGCCGGTAATCAAGCCAAGCTGACGCTGGCTATCAACCGCAGCGAGATGAGCTACATTCCGGCCAATGCGCAGGTACGCATCGGGGGCACAACGGTCTTCGGTGCGAAGTCGGTCGAGTTCCTGCCGCCGGAGCAACCCAGCGGGCAGCTGCGGCCCGGCGCCAACGTCCAGGCCAAGGACGTCCAACTCGAGGTCAACACGCTGTTCCAGACGCTGACCGACGTGCTGCACAAAATCGACCCGATCAATCTCAATGCGACGCTGTCCGCGCTCGCCGAGGGTCTGCGCGGCAACGGCGATGACCTCGGCGCCACCCTGTCCGGGCTGAATTACTATCTGCAGCAGCTCAATCCGAAGTTGCCGACGCTGCAGTCCGACCTCCAGAAGACCGCTGTCGTCGCCAACATCTACGGCGACGCCGGTCCGGACCTGGCGCAGATCTTCGACAATGCGCCGACGATCAGCAAGACGATCGTCGACCAGCAGGACAACCTGAACGCGACGCTCCTTGCTGCGACCGGCCTTGCCAACAACGGCACGGCGACGCTGCAGCCCGCCGAGAACGACTACATCGCGGCGATTCAGCGGTTGCGGGCGCCGCTGAAGGTGGCCGCGGACTACTCGCCCGAATTCGGTTGCCTCTTCAAGGGTGTCCGCAAGGCGCTCGATACGTTCGCACCCGTCATCGGCGGCATCCGGCCGGGTCTGTTCGTCGCGTCCAACTTCCTGCCGGGCTCACCGGCCTACACCTATCCGGAGAGCCTGCCAATCGTGAACGCGTCCGGTGGCCCGAACTGCCGCGGCCTGCCGAACGTTCCGAACAAGCAGTACGGCGGCTCCTGGTATCACACGCCGTTCCTGGTGACGGACAACGCATATATCCCCTACCAGCCGAACACAGAGTTGCAGTTCGACGCACCCTCCACGGTCCAGTTCCTGTTCAACGGTGCCTTCGCCGAAAGGGACGAGTTCTGATGGCGCGCGACAGGACGCTGCTGAAGGTCTCCGTCTTCACGGTGGCGATGGTGTTGGTGGCGGGTTTCCTTGTCGTCGTGTTCGGCGAGTTCCGGTTCTCCTCCGATAGCTCGTATCACGCCACGTTCACCGACGCGGGGCGGCTGAAGGCCGGTCAGGACGTCCGGATTTCAGGCGTCCCAGTCGGATCCGTCAACAAGGTTTCGCTGAATCCTGACAACACCGTCGACGTCGCGTTCGACATCAACAAGCGCTACCAGCTCTACACGTCGACCAGGGCAGTGGTCCGGTACGAGAACCTGGTCGGCGACCGGTATCTGGAGATCACCTCCGGGCCTGGTGAACTGCGCAAGCTGCCGCCGGGAGCGACTATTCCGAAGCAGAACACCCAGCCCGCACTGGATCTCGACGCGCTGCTCGGTGGGCTGCGGCCGGTGCTCAAGGGTCTGGATGGCGCCAAGATCAACGAGGTGAGCAACGCCGTCATCGAACTGTTGCAGGGGCAGGGCGGCGCGATATCGGACCTGCTGTCCAACACCAGCGCGTTCACCCAGAACCTCGCTGCCAGGGATCAACTCATCGGTGACGTCATCAACAACCTCAACACTGTGCTCGGCACGGTCGACGAGAAGGGCGCGCAGTTCAACGCCAGTGTCGACGAGTTGCAGAAGTTGGTCACCGGGCTCGCGGAAGGCCGCGACCCGATCGCGGGCGCCATCCCGCCGCTGGCGTCGGCTGAGAACGATCTGACCGAGATGCTCGCGAAGTCGCGCAGGCCGCTGCAGGGCGTGATCGAGAACATCCGCCCGTTCGCGCAACGCCTTGACGAGAAGAAGGCCGATGTCAACAAGGTCATCGAGCCGCTGGCGGAGAACTATCTGCGGCTGAACGCCCTTGGCGCATATGGCTCGTTCTTCAATATCTACTACTGCTCCATCCGGATGAAGATCAACGGCCCGGCAGGTAGCGACATCCTGATCCCGTTCGGTGGCCCACCGGACCCGTCGAAGGGGAGGTGCTCGGAGAATGGCTAGGCCTGACGGCGGCAATCCGCTGCGCACCGGTATCTTCGGCATCGCGCTGGTGGCGTGCCTGGTGCTGGTCTCGTTCGGCTACAGCCAACTGCCGTTCTACCCGCAGGGCAAGCCGTATGAGGCGTACTTCACCGACGCGGGCGGGATTACGCCCGGCAATGACGTGAACGTGTCGGGTATCAGGGTCGGCAAGGTGACGGGCGTCGAATTGGCCGGGGACGCAGCCAAAGTCACGTTCACGGTCGACCGTGGCGTCAGCGTCGGCGATCAGTCGCTGGTCGCGATCAAGACAGACACCGTGCTCGGCGAGAAGTCGCTGGCGGTCACACCGAAGGGTTCGGGCAGGGCGACGGTCATTCCGTTGGGCCGCACGACGACGCCCTACACGCTGAACACTGCGCTGCAGGACCTCGGCCAGAATGCCAGCCAACTGGACAAGCCGAAGTTCGAGCAGGCGCTACAGACGCTCACCGACACCCTGCGCGACGCGACCCCGCAACTTCGGGGTGCGCTCGACGGTGTCGCGAACCTGTCGCGCACGCTGAACAAGAGGGACGAGGCCCTCGAACAGCTTCTCGCACATGCCAAGAACGTCACCGACACGCTCGCGCAGCGGGCAGGCCAGGTGAACCAGCTGATCACCGACGGCAACAATTTGTTCGCCGCGCTCGATGAGCGTCGCCAGGCACTGAGCAACCTGATCGCGGGCATCGACGATGTCTCACGGCAGCTGTCCGGATTCGTCGCCGACAACAAGCGCGAGTTCAAGCCGGCGCTGGACAAGCTGAACCTGGTGATGGACAACCTGCTTGCGCGCAAGGAGCACATCGGCGAAGCGCTGCGCCGGTTGCCGCCGTACGCCACCGCGCTCGGCGAGGTGGTCGGGTCGGGTCCGGGCTTCCAGATCAACCTGTACGGCTTGCCGCCACCAAGCACCGCAGAAGTCTTGCTGGACTTCTATTTCCAGCCCGGCAAGCTGCCGGACAGCCTCGCCGACATGCTGCGCGGGTACATCTCCGAGCGCCTTCTGTTTAGGCCGAAGTCGCCATGACACACGCCGATACCTCCTCCACACGCACCCGCTGGGTGCGGGTCGCGCTGGCCGCGGCGCTGGTGGCCATGGTGGCTGCCGGGGCGTACCTGGTGTGGCCGTCGCGGACCGGGCACAAGGTCGTCGGATATTTCACCTCGGCGGTCGGGCTCTACCCGGGTGACGACGTCCGGATCGTCGGCGTGCCCGTCGGCACCGTCGATTCGATCGAGCCACGGGCCACCGACGTGAAGATCACGATGACCGTGAAGAACGGGGTGAAGGTGCCCGCCGACGCCAAGGCGCTCATCATCGCGCCAAACCTGGTGTCGGCACGCTTCGTTCAGCTCACCCCCGCCTACACCGGCGGGGCGGTGATGGCAGACGGCGCGGAGATCGCGCTTGACCGCACCGCTGTTCCCGTCGAGTGGGACGAAGTCAAGGAGCAGCTGACTCAGCTGTCCACACAGCTCGGGCCGCAGCAGGGTTCGGTGCAGGGGCCGCTGGCCGCCTTCGTCAACCAGGCCGCCGACACCTTCGACGGCAACGGTGACTCGTTCCGGTCGGCGCTGCGCGAGCTGTCGCAAACCGCTGGGCGGCTGGGTGATTCGCGCACCGACCTGTTCGGCACGATCCGCAATCTGCAGGTGCTCGTCAATGCGCTGTCCAACAGCAACGAGCAGATCGTCCAGTTCTCCAGCCACGTCGCCTCGGTGTCGCAGGTGCTCGCCGACAGCTCGACCGATCTCGACCAGACGCTGGGCACCCTGAACCAGGCGCTTGGCGACGTCAAGGGCTTCCTGAACCAGAACAACCAGGCCCTCATCGACCAGGTGTCGAAGCTGTCCGAGTTCACCCAGATCCTCACCGATCACAGCGACGACATCGAGCAGGTGCTGCACATCACGCCGAACGGGTTGGCGAACTTCTACAACATCTACAACCCGGCCCAGGGCACAGTGGGTGGTCTGCTGACCCTGCCGAACTTCGCCAACCCTGTGCAGTTCATCTGCGGCGGCACCTTCGACGTCGGCGCGTCGCCGGACAACTACAAGCGCGCCGAGATCTGCCGCCAGCGCATGGGTCCGGTGTTCAAGCGCATCACGATGAACTACCCGCCGATCATGTTCCACCCGATCAACAGCATCACGGCCTACAAGGGACAGATCATCTACGACACCCCGGAGACGGAGGCCAAGGCGCAGACGCCGGTGCCGTATCTGCAATGGCAGAACGCGCCGGGTGTGACACCACCCGAGATGGCACCGAACGCCGACCTGACATCGTTGTTGGTGCCGCCCACTCCTGACGCGGCGGCGACGTCGCACATGGGTGGTCCCGCGGCGCCCGCACCAGTTCCCGATCCCGCTCCGCAAGACGTTCCGGCGCCCGCGGCGCCGCCGTTGCCCGCAGAGGGGGCAGGCGGATGATGCGCAAGGCACTGGCCATCACCTCGAGCGCGGTCGTGTTGACGGGCTGCTCGTTCGGAGGATTGAACTCGCTGAACATGCCGGGCACGGCCGGGCATGGCAGCGGCTCGTACAAGATCACCGTGGAACTGCCGGATGTGGCGACGCTGCCGCAGAACTCGCCGGTGATGGTCGACGACGTCACGGTCGGCAGCGTGTCGGGCATCGAGGCGGTGCAGCGTTCCGACGGCACCTTCTATGCGGCGGTTCAGCTGTCGCTGGACCAGAACGTCAACCTGCCTGCGAATGCCACCGCGAAGGTCGCACAGACCTCACTGCTCGGCTCGCAACACATCGAACTGTCACCGCCGGCCGGAGAGCCCGGTGCCGGGAAGCTTGCCAACGGCGCGAACATCCCGATGGACCGCACCGGCCGCTATCCGACCACCGAGGAAGTGCTTTCGTCGCTCGGCGTGGTCGTGAACAAGGGCAATCTTGGTGCGCTGCAAGACATCACCGACGAAACCTTCAACGCCGTCGCGGGCCGCGAGGGCCAATTCGTCGACCTGATGCCGCGGCTGGCCGAGCTGACCAGCTCCCTCGAGCGTCAGACCAATGACATCATCACCGCCGCAGAGGGACTCAACCGGTTCGCAGGAATCCTGGCGCGCAGCAAGGACAGCATCGGGCGAACCCTGGACTCGCTGCCCGAGGCGCTCAAGGTGCTCAACAACAACCGGGCCAACATCGTCGACGCGTTCACCGCGCTGCGGAGCTTCGCCACCGTTGGGTCCCACATCCTGCAGCAGACAAAGGATGACTTCGCCGCCGACTTCAAGGACCTGTACCCGGTCATCAAGGCGTTCAACGACAATGCCGATGACGTCATCAAGGACCTGGAGCTGCTGCCGACATTCCCGTTCCAGTACTCCTATCTGCGGAACGCGGTTCGCGGTGATTACCTGAACGTGTTCGTGACGTTCGACCTGACGCTGCGGCGCCTCGGAGAGTCGGTGTTCACCACATCGCTCGGCCTCGATCCGAACATGAAGCACATGGACGAGGTGATCAACCCGCCGGACTTCCTCACCGGCGCGATGGCGAACCTGTCCGGCCAGGCGGCCGATCCGTTCAAGATTCCGCCGGGCACCGCCACTCAGCATGAGGGGACGCCGTAATGCTGGACAGGCTGACCCGACTTCAACTGTCGATCTTCGCGATCGTCACGGTGTTGACCGTCGGTGCGATCGCGATCTTCTACCTGCACGTGCCCGCCGCGATAGGCATCGGCTCCTACAACGTCAAGGCCAATTTCGTTGCGGGCGGCGGCCTTTACCAGAACGCCAACGTCACCTACCGCGGTGTGACCGTCGGCAGGGTGGAGTCGGTGGGGCTGACCAACGACGGCATCGTGGCGGCGATGCGGCTCAACAGTGGCACCCCGGTGCCCGACAACGTCACCGCGACGGTCAAGAGCGTGTCGGCCGTCGGTGAGCAGTACATCGATTTGGTGCCACCCGATCAGCCGTCGCGCTCGACGCTGCGCAACAACTCGACCATCGACCAGGCGCATACCCGGATCGGACAGGACATCTCGGGCCTGCTGACCGAAGCGGACAAGCTGGTGAGCAGCGTCGGCAACAGCCGACTGCAGGACCTGCTGCGGGAAACGTTCAAGGCGTTCAACGGGTCCGGGCCAGAGTTGGCCCGGCTGATCCAGTCGTCGCGGCTGTTGATCGACGAGGCCAACGCCAACTACGGACAGGTCACCCAGCTGATCGACCAGGCGGGGCCGTTCCTGGACGCGCAGATTCGCAGCGGCGACGACATCAAGTCGCTTGCCGAGGGCCTGGCCCGGTTCACCGGCGAGGTCGCCAACGCCGACCCCCAGGTGCGGTCGGTGTTGCAGAACGTGCCGGGCACCACCGAGGCGGCCAACACCACCTTCGAAGGCATCCGGCCGACGTTCCCCGTGCTGGCGGCCAACCTGGCCAACTTCGGCCGGATCGGGGTGATCTACCGCAAGTCGATCGAGCAGGCCCTGGTCATCTTCCCTGCGTTGATGGCCGCGCTGATCACGGTCGGCGGCGGGCTGCCGTTCGACGAGGGCGGCAAGCTGGACTTCAAGATCGACCTGCAGGACCCACCGCCGTGTTCGACGGGCTTCATCCCGCCGACGGAGATCCGGTCGCCTGCCGATACCACGCTTCGTGAACTGCCGCCGGACCTGTATTGCAAGACGGCACAGAACGATCCGGCCGTGGTGCGTGGCGCCCGCAACTATCCGTGCCAGGAGTTCCCCGGTAAGCGGGCGCCGACGATTCAGCTCTGCCGCGACCCGAAGGGCTACATCCCTGTCGGCACCAACCCGTGGCGTGGTCCGCCGGTGCCGTACGGCACTCCGGTCACCGATCCGCGGATGACACTGCCGATGAACAAGTTCCCGTTCATCCCGCCGCAGGTAGACCCTGATCCGGGGCCGCCGGTGGTGCAGTTGCCGCCCGGCGTCGAGCCGGGACCGGGGCCTGCGCCGCACGGGCCGTTCCCGTTGCCGGTGCCCCCGAACGACAACGGCCAGCCGCCGCCGTGGCCGTACTACGCGCCGCCTGATCAGCAGGTGCCGCCGTACGGCAGGCCCGCACCGGAGGCCCCTCCGGCCCCACCCGCGCCGCCTGCCGATGGTGGACCACCGCTGCCTGCTGAGGCGCCGCAGGCAGCAGGGCCGGCGATCGCGACGTATGACCAGAACGGTAAGTTCGTTGACCCAGCCGGTGGAACTGGCGTGTTCGCGGCGGGTGCTGACAAACTGGCGCCTGCGGAGAACTGGGTTGATCTGATGTTGGCTCCAAGGCAGGCGTGATGGCAGAAGACACGGTTTCGGCGCCCGAGGCGTCGAAGCCCGTGCGGCGGCGGCGTGCGTCCCGGGCCGCCGGCCCGGCGGCAGGCGAGGCGTCGTCGGCAACGGGTGTCGTCGACGCGCCGAAGCCGGTGAAGGTCCGGGTCAGCAGGCCTGGACCGCCGCCACGCCGGCAACCGCACCGCACCCTGGTCACCCTGATCGCGCTGGCCACGGTGTTCGTCGCCGCTGTGGTGACGGGCCTGGCCGCGTGGTGGGCATTCGACGGCAACCGGCACATGGAGGCCGCCGCCGACCGCAACCAGCAGTTCGTCGACACGGCGTCGCAGACCGTCGTCAACATGTTCAGCTACACCCAGAACAACATCGACGACAGCGTGAACCGGTTCGTCAACGGCACCAGCGGACCTCTGCGCCAGATGATGAGTCAGGGCAACAACGTCGACAATCTCAAGGCGATCTTCCGCGACACCAACGCAAGCTCGGAGGCCGTCATCAACGGCGCCGCGCTGGAGAAGATAGACGACGTCGCCAACAACGCTGCCGTGCTGGTGTCCGTGCGGGTCACCGTCACCGATCTGGACGGCGTGAATTCGCCGTCGCGGCCGTACCGGCTGCGGGTGATCGTGCACGAGGACGACAACGGGCACATGAGCGCCTTCGACTTGAAGTACCCGGACGGCGGAAACTGATTCATGCGTAGTTGGGTTGCCAGATTGCTTGGCACGGTGACGATCCTGTTGGCGCTGGCATTCGTCGCCGGCGCGGGCGTAGGCGGTTGGCTGTACTGGAATCGCACGGAGCTGCGCGGCGAGCAGCTGACCCGCGAACAGTTGACTCCGCTTGCGACGGAACAGATTGCGAAGGTGTTCGGCTACGACTACCAAACCGTCGAACGCAGCCTCGCCGAGGTGTATCCGATGCTGACGCCGGACTATCAACAGGAGTTCCGGGACCGCGCGAACAAGGACATCATCCCGCAGGCACGCGAACGTCAACTCGTCAGCCAGGCCAACGTCGTCGGTGTCGGAGTGCTTAGCGCGCAACGTGATTCGGCGTCGGTGATGGTTTACATGAACCGCACGGTGACCGACAAATCGAAGACACCGATCTACGATGGCAGCCGGCTACGCGTCGACTATCAGAAGATCGACGGCAAGTGGCTGATCAAATACATCACTCCGATTTAGCGGAGCCGTCTTTCGTGGACGCCAGCGCATCGAGGAACGACCGCGCCCAGCGGTCGACGTCGTGCACGAGAACCTGCCTGCGCAGCGCGCGCATGCGTCGCCTGCCCTCCTCCGGCGTCTGATTCAGGGCCGCCTCGATCGCGTCCTTGACACCCTCGAGGTGATGCGGGTTGGTGAGGTAGGCCTGCCGGAGTTCGGCTGCGGCGCCGGTGAATTCGCTGAGCACCAGTGCGCCGCCCAGGTCGCTGCGACAGGCCACGTACTCCTTGGCCACCAGATTCATTCCGTCGCGCAACGGGGTGACCAGCATGACGTCGGCGGCCACGAAGAACGCGATCAATTCGTCGCGGGGGACCGGCCGGTGAATGTAGTGCACGATCGGATGGCCGACTTCACCGTACTCGCCGTTGATGTGCCCGACCTGGCGCTCGATGTCCTCGCGCATCTCGATGTAGCTCTCGACACGTTCCCGGCTGGGCGTCGCAAGCTGCACCAGCACAGTGTCGTCGCGCTTGGCCCGATGTTCGGCCAACAGTTCCGAAAACGCCCGCAGCCGAACGTCGATGCCCTTGGTGTAGTCCAGTCGGTCGACACCGAGCAGGATCTTGCGCGGATTGCCGAGTTCACTGCGGATCTCCCGCGCCCGCTGCCGGATGGCGCGTGTGCGGGCCTGTTGATCCAGAGCCGTGGAGTCGATGGAGATCGGGAAGGCGCCGACCTTGACGGTGCGGAAGCCGACGTCGATTTCGCCGAACCGGGACCGCACGCCGACCGTGCCACGTGAGGTGTTCGCGCCCACCAGACGGCGAGCCAGGATCATGAAGTTCTGTGCGCCACCGGGCAGGTGGAACCCGACCAAGTCGGCGCCGAGCAGGCCCTCGGTGATCTCGGTCCGCCACGGCATCTGCATGAACAGCTCGACCGGTGGGAACGTGATGTGCAGAAAGAAACCAATGATCAGATCTGGCCGCAGCATCCGCAGCATCTTCGGGACCAGCTGCAGCTGATAGTCCTGTACCCACACCGTCGCGCCCTGGGCCGCGACCTTCGCGGTGGCCTCGGCGAAGCGTCGGTTGACCGCGACGTAGGCGTCCCACCACTCGCGGTGGTAGATCGGCTTGACGATGACGTCGTGGTACAGCGGCCACAGCGTCGCGTTCGAGAAGCCCTCGTAGTAGTCGGCGATGTCGTCGGCGGACAGTCGGACCGGACACAGGTACATGTCGTCCTGCTCGAACGGATCCTCGTCGACGTCGGGGACGCCTGGCCAGCCGATCCACGCCCCGCGGCGCTGGCGGAGCAGGGGCTCTAACGCGGTGACCAGGCCGCCGGGGCTGCGCTTCCACGTGGTGCTGCCGTCTGGCAGCCGCTCCATGTCGATGGGCAGCCGGTTGGCCACCACGACGAAGTCCGATTCCCCGGGGCCGCGCCCTTGGCCACCCCTTTTAGGCACTTAAGCCTCGATCTTCGGTCCAATGCCGAGCATCGAAAGGAAGATCCGGCATTCGTCGGCGTCGTTCGCATATGCAGCGACGACCCTCCTGGCCTGGCGTGCAGTGCTGTCGGCGAGCGGCTCTACGTCGCCGATCTCGGCTGGGTCAGATTTGGCAGGCATATGACAACCTTACCTACCCCGTGGTTACCAGCGGCGATGCCGTCGGCTACGGGCTCGAACTGACGGTCGAACGCGGCACCGGCTGCGGTCCCATGTCCTCCGATTCCTCGGCCAGGCCGATGCACTGGCCGGAGTTGTGGCCGGTGCAGGGCACGCCGTCGATGGAGGGCAGGTCGGGGTTACCGGGGATGCCGCTGAACGACGCGCCCGAGTTCGGCACCGTGTGCGGGACGCAGGCGCCCGTGAAGAGGTCTTCCTCTTCGCCGGACGGGCACTGGGCCAGTGGCACCGAGGCGCTGGGAATGGTGACGACGGCGATCGCCGGAGCCGCGGCAACCGCCACCGCGAATCCGCCGGCAAGGATCAGTCGTCGTATCGAAAGCTCAAGGGTCGCCATCGTCACGCTTTCTGTAGTTATTGACCATCTCGTCGGGATTCTATGGAAGCTGAAAGGAATCTGCATACGTTCCATGAGTTCCCTGAGAGTGTGACCCCTGCGGTTGCGGATTTGCCCCTTTTATGGGCTGGCTTCGATGGTCGATCGCGGTACGGGCTGTGGCCCTGCATCGGCCTCGTTCTCGGCCAGACCTATGCATGCACCCGAACTGCGTCCGCCGGTGCACGGCACGCCGTCGATTTCGGGGATGTCTGGATTGGCCGCGGTCGAAGTGAATCCCTCTGGCGAGTTCGGCACCAAGAAGGGTGTGCACGACGCCGTGAAGACGTCCTCCTCCTCACCGGTATCGCATGCGGCCATCGGCGTGGAATCCGTTGGGAGCGTTGGATGCGCGATGATCGCGGCGGCAGGAGTGATGGCGATCGCGACGGCGAATCCGCCTGCGAGGATTAGGCGTCGGGTGGGACTGGGGACTGTCGTCATTGAGCTGCCTTCTGTTGTGGTTGACTACCCGCTGGCAGAAGTCTACGAGCAGTCTGCGGACATTCTCCGCGTTCGCTGGGAATGTCGCTGCGGCGCATGAAAAAAGCTGGGGCACATTGCTGTGCCCCAGCCTTTTTGGGGGTCCGTTACGGGCTCGAGCTGACTGACGAGTGCGGCACCGGCTGCGGACCTGCGGCCTGCTCCTCTTCGGAGAGGCCGATGCACTGGCCGGAATTGCCTCCGGTGCAGGGGATGTTGTCGACCTCCGGCAGTCCGCCGGGCGAGGTCACGCCGACCTCAGGCGAATTCGGCACCAGATCCGGTGTGCACTCACCGGTGAACGTGTCCTCGGATTCGCCGCCGGGGCACGCCGCGATGGTCGGAGCCGAGTGGGTGGGTACGGCGACGACGGCGACCGCCGGCGCAGCCGCAATCGCGACTGCGAACCCGCCGGCAAGGAGCAGTCGTCGTAGGGGGAGCTTCAAGGTCGGCATGGTCACGCTTTCTGTAGTTTTGCTGTTGGTTCGTCGCCCGAAGTTGTGGCGGCAGAGTCGATCTGCTACCGGAGACATTACGCTGACTACCTGCGGATCGTCGCGCCAACGTCAATAAAACTGGCGCGCCCGTCCCAATTCTGGGAGATTGCTGTCAGATAGCTGTGGCACCGCTTCAC
>DATJIX010000598.1:0-8551 GCA_035492865.1 Mycobacterium sp.
TGGTGCGCGATACTGGGATTGAACCAGTGACCTCTTCCGTGTCAGGGAAGCGCTCTCCCGCTGAGCTAATCGCGCGGGTCCAACGTGGAGGTGGAGACGGGAATCGAACCCGTGTGCACGGCTTTGCAGGCCGTTGCCTCACCACTCGGCCACTCCACCGTTGGGGTTGATGCCATTGCACCTCGAGCGGATGACGGGATTCGAACCCGCGACCCTCACCTTGGCAAGGTGATGCGCTACCAACTGCGCTACATCCGCGCGCCACGAACGACTGTCGTCGCCCGTCGCGAAGGACGACGATAGTCCAACAAAGTGTAGCCGCACAAATCTGTAATGATCCGTGGTCAGAACAGCCGGTAGGCCTGGCGGGAAATCGAGAAGCCATGGCCACTTCGGACATCGCGGCAGGTGATCCACGACTGGGCGCTCTCGCAGCGCAGCGCCCCGGCCGTGATCGAGTCGCCGTAGGGGAGGACCTCGTCTGGGCCGAACGCGGTATCGCCGGCGCAGACGAACTGCGCTTGCTCGCCAGGCGCCAGTGAGATTCCCTGCCCATAGTCGAAATCGCAGTCGGCCGGCCGGGGCGGCGGCGACCAGTCGCGGTCGATGATGTCGCAGCGGGCCAAGTCCGCGTCGATCATGCAGCTGACGTTGCCCGTTGGCGAGACGAAGCCGGTCAGCTCGTGTACCTCGCGATCCGACGGCGCCGGCCCGACGAACTTGTCGGATGCGTTGGCAGAGGTTGAGGTTGTCGTCTCATCCGCGACTGCCTGGGGACTGCTGGAATGCGTGGCCGTGGATCCGCCGCCACCGCACGCCGCGAGGCCCACCACCAAGAGCCCGGCAATTGCAGCAAGAACGCCCCGCACCATCGCGCGACGATAACCTGCTGCATCCGGCCGCCGTGCTGTCTTGCGGATTCGGGTCGAAACCCGCTCTCGTGCTAATCTTCGACGTCGTTCGACCTGTTCGGTCGGGCTCCCCGGTCTCGTAGCTCAGGGGGAGAGCGTCCGCCTCACACGCGGAAGGTCACTGGTTCGATCCCAGTCGGGACCACAACACAAAATCCCAGCTCAAACGCCCATTTTCGGTCTTGACGTCGGTCCGCGCAGGTCTCTACGCCGATGTGTTGACCGTTGGACTCGGCCTATCACCCAGACAGGAGATGCCGCGGGGGCATCTTCCGGGTTAGATTCGTTTTTGGGTTGGATACCAGCCCTTCGCACCGCGGCCTCTCAAGGCGTCTGCCGATCCACGGCCCCTTCTCCCGCCCGGCGTTTCCGCTATATCCGGAACAATCGGCGAGGGCTGGCACATGCGTGCAATCCACAGCCATATCGACCACGCTTCACCACCGAGCGACGCCGCGTTCTTCATTTGCGGCCGTGCGTGTCTGAGGGCGAAAACCGCTACAGGATTGACTCTGATCTCGATCAGCGGCGACATCGACGCCTCAAACGTCGAGGGGGTGAGCCGCCGCGCCAGCGAAGTGTCATCCGACTGCGACGCATTGATAGTCGACCTGGCCGCGGCGACATCGACGCCTCAGACGGCCTTCATGCACTGTTCGCGCTCAATATGCACTGTGCCCTTACGGGCAGGACGTGGGCGCTGATCGCCAATCGCGCCGTCAGGCACCTACTTCGACTCGCAGACCGCGACAGGCTTCTTCCCGCGGTGGGGTCGGCGACCGAGGCTCTACAGCTGGTTCGCCGGTCGAGCCGGGGCAACCGATCACTGCAACTCGTTAGACCGACCCGTTTAGAAGCTGGCGGGCGGTGGCAACCCGGCCTACGCGGCGTGTAATCACCCGGTCGGCCAGCCGGGAACGCGGAGGCGAACCAGCGCGACGCGGCGCGACCTTCCAAGTACGAAATGCCCCTGCCGGTGCTGTTGCACTGGCAGGGGCTATCGTCCTCGATCTCCGTGTCGTCGCCTAGTTTTCAGCGACTACGGGTATCTGGAGGGTTATGCGTCTTCGTGGTGGCGGCTACCGGACTTCGCCAGTCCGCGGCTCACCATGTAGCCGATGCTTAGCAGCACGATCAGGAACCATGCCCGGTCGGCCCGAAAGTAGTCCTCATGTGCGTCACTGGTACCGACGACAAACGAGGCAATAAGCACGCCGATGACCGCCACGACATAAGCGATGAATTCCGTTGTCTTGAAAGCAATTTTCGTCTCATCGCCACGACGGGCGACACGAGCGGGCCGCGTACCCTCGGCTGCGTAGGCAACGGGGCCGGTCTGGCGGGGGGTCGAAGTGGGGCCGTTTGTGGTGGGATTACTTGTAGTCATTGTTCTACTCCTTTAGTACCGGTCGGATTTGGCCGGCCTGCTATAACCTGGATGCAACCAAAAAGGCGTTGCCTGGGCGTAAATCACTGACAGGGGCCATGATTCGGCCCATGTCGGGTGATTGATACATTTCGATAAGCCACGCAGATGCTTCGGGCGGTAAACCCGATAATCCCCGCGGATTGGCTTAGTTGATTCCTGCGTCGAGCTGAGGCTCAGTAGAAGTGAGAAGCACGACCGCCCTGGAATGAGTTGGCACCAGTCTCTGAAGTACCAACAACATAGACGCTACCCGTGAGTAGGACATTCACCTAATCGGGGAGGTCTCCCGACGCTGCGGCGGGCTGGCAAGCCCACCGCAATACGGGACCGTGCCAAGTGATCAAGTTTTCGTCAGAATCGCGGGCGTCGACTCTGCTGCAAAGATGCGGGAACATTGAAATCTAATGCAGCACACCAGAGGTCGGTGTTTATGAGCGTGCATGGAGATAGTCAAGGCGACTATCAGGTGCCGGGCGACGTCGGTGAGGCGTTGTTCGGACACTTTGAGACGTACGCCGCCGGTGAGTCAGCTGGGGCAGGATCGGTCCGGCGGATTTCACGACTGCGCTACGCCTTAGTTTGGATGTCCGCGGCCTTGGGAATTACCAAGGTTGTGACTTTGCCGTCGATCTCTGTTGAACCGAAGCTTCCCCGAGCCGTGGGCCCGGTGTCGTCTGCAGTGATCGATACCCTAGAGCGCGTCAGGCCCGCGCTGCATGCGCATCGGCTCGATATTCCGCTCTCTGAAGCCGACCCCTACGGGCTTGATCTGCAGCTGGCTCTGTACGTCTGCTACGAGCTGCACTACCGCGGATTCGCCGGGATCAATCCTCGCTGGGAGTGGAACCCGTCACTGCTGCATGTGCGGGGCCGGCTCGAAGACACCTTCTTGAGCGCGGTTCGCGCTGACGTGGGCGACATCGACTCCGACGAGACGGCCGCCGATGCGATGGACGCGTTGTCGGTGGAGCCGGTCGACGGCGCGGGGCCGTCGTACTACCTGCGCGATAAGGGCACCTGGGAGCAGATGCGGGAGTACTTCGTGCTGCGCTCGCTGTATCACCTCAAGGAGGCCGACCCCCACGCGTTCGCGATCCCGCGGTTGATCGGGCAGGCCAAAGCGTCGTTCGTCGCTATCGAATTCGACGAGTACGGCGCCGGTCGCGGAGCCCGAGTTCACCAGCAGCTATTCGCCGACTTGATGGACGCCGCAGGACTGGACTCGACCTACCTCGCGTATCTGAGCGACGTGCCGCCCGACGCGCTGGCATCTGTCAATCTGATGTCATTGTTCGGATTGCACCGCGAGCTGCGTGGCGCAGCCATCGGCCATTTCGCGTCGACTGAGATCACGTCGTCACCGGGTTCACGGCGCCTCGTCGACGCGCTGGAACGGATGTACGCGCCTGAGCCGTGCATCGGCTTCTATCGCGAACACATCGAGGCCGACGCGGTCCACGAACAGGTAGTGCGCACCGACGTCGTCGGGGATCTCGTTGCGCGCGAACCCCATCTGGATAAAGACGTGGTATTCGGGATCAAAGCGCGTGATGTCGTCGAGGACCGGCTCGCTACGCATGTGATGGCCTGCTGGGAAGCCGACCGCACGTCGCTACACCGACCGCTTGGTTGATCAGCGGCGACGGCACCGATGGCTGGTGTCACACAAGGGATATCCCTTGCTGCGCCTGCAGGTACAGATTGCGACCATGAACCGGTCGGATTCCACCACGCTACCGTCGGGCATCTCGATACGCACCGGCCCCTGTACCATCACCGGGCCTGAGGGCACCACCCGGACGACGCGGTGTTCGTTGTCTTTCATGGCTTGTCCGCGCGAATGACGGCCAATGTTTCCGTCCGGCATCCGGGTGTGAGTCTCCCGGAGCTTTCCAGCCACGACGCGCGGGCGTTGAGCACCGGCCCGAACGGGATCCGTTGGCTGGCAACGACATCAGCGTCCAGCCCCGAGGCCCTGAGCGCGTCCACCGAGTGTCCGATTCCGGCGAATTCCGACTGCACGACGAGCAAGGTGCCGCCGTGGGTGAGCAGGTCAGGTGCTCGACGAAATAGTTGATCGAGGACCAGGCGGCCGTCGGGTCCGGCGTTCCAGGCCCTCGGCGGTCCGGCATCTGCCGGGACAGTTTCGATCTCGGTGCGCAGGGGGGTTGGAACATAAGGTGGGTTGGACAGCACAATGTCGAAGGGTCCGTAGTCGATTGCGTCTTGCAGTGGACCCACCACGATTTCAGCTTCTACCCTTGCTGCGGCCACATTGCTGCGTGCGCACTGAACCGCGACGGGACAGACATCCCATGCGGTGACTGCGGCGGCACCCAGCCGTGCAGCGGCTATCGCCACGACGCCTGACCCCGTGCAGAGGTCGACTGCCGTGCGGCCTTCGATTTCTCCCAGCTGCCGCAACGCATCGATCAAAAGATGCGAATCATGTTGTGGTGCGTAGACGCCGGGTGCGGCAGCAACGCGCATGCGATCAGGAAACACCGTTGTGGTCATCGGGCCCGTCCCCCTCAGTTCAGGTACGTGCCGAGATCGTCCACAGCACTGAGCTCAAGTAATTCCCACACAGACCGGACTTAAACCCTGAAACCACGGACCTACCGGGCGCTCACCGACGCCGCAATATCAGTAATTCGCCGGTCACTACCGATCTGTCCAGCAACCCCGCGATCAGGTCGCCCTGCTCTTCGGCCATTTGCCACGCCGGCTTGCCCGAATGCCGCTGCCGCAACTCGCGGTCCACAGTATCGACGCGACTTTCCCAGTCCGACGGAGCCGATGGCAGATCTGCGGTGCTACGCGACGCCTCGATATGAAGTCCCGCCCGCTGCACCAGGTCCTGCAGCAGATCGACTGATGGAAAGTTGTTGCCCGTCGGCTGCTCATCTTCGACCAACCCACGCGCCACGAACGCCAGCACGCCGATGCGGCCCGACGGGCGCACCACCCGACGCAGCTCTGTCAGCAGTGACAGCTGATCGTCCATCGTGCAAAGCACTCCCAATGACCAAGCGGCGCCGAAGGATTCGTCGGCGACCGGCAACGCCGACGCAACTGCGCGAAGCACCGGATAGCCGAACAGGTAACTGGCAGCGCGGCAGGCACCGGCCTCTGGCTCGACAAGCACCGGCAGCACCGCTCGCTGTTGCGCTGCGTAGGCCGCAGGGCCGCCGACACCCGCGCCGCAATCAAGAAACGCCTCCCCCTTGGCAAGGCCGAGGTGGCTGATCAGCCAGTCCAGCGCCGCCGGTGTTCCGCTACCTCGGCAGCCCGCCGGAATGTGATAAGCACTGCCAAGATCGGCCGCCACCTGCGCCGTCCACTCCGCGACCGTGTCGAACTCCGCCGCCATCGCCTCACTCACGACGGCTGACCGGCCCGGATGCGTGTGCCGACTTCGGCTTTGATCTGCGCGCCCACCCTGTTCCCAGCGCCTGAGGCGAGTCCAGAGATGTTGACACCCTCGACACCCTCGATTGACAACAAGGCGCCGGCCTCAGCGACAGCGGCCTCGATACCGGCTTCGACGGGATCTGCGGCGTTGACCACGCCTGCGACGAGGCGCTCGTCGAGCTCCAGGCCGGGCAACCCCTGCAGGACTGCAGCGGAAACGATGTCGGTGAACACCGCGACACTGGCCAGCACGGGAATGATCAATCCATGTGACCGCGCCGCCTCGACGAACCGCTTCACCGCGGACACGGACGGAACGTGGTTGAGAACGGCAAGGCTTGCGCCGGCCCGCTGTTTCTCGACGAGACGCATGGGCCGCGCATCGACAGGCGGCGCCGTCGGTGTCTCCGGGACACCAGCTGTCATACCCAACGACGCGGCGAGTGCGACCAGCCGCGGCCCATCGAGGTCGAAAGTCTGGGTGACGTCGGGGCGTACGTCATAACCGCGTCCATCGCCGGTCACACAGAACACGGTTTTCGTCCCAGTGAGCTTGAGCCCGCGCAGCTCCTGCTCGAGTACGACGCGGTTGCGGTCACGGCACGACAGCGTGATCCATGGCGACACACCGCAGTCGAGCAGCAACCGACTCATGACAGTCGGCGGGAAGTCAGGCCGATTGTGGTGTTCGCCGACCAACACCGCATCACAGGTCTCGGCAAGGATGGCCGCAACTGCTACAACGTCGGCCGGATCGAACGACGCGCAGCTGAAGTCGGTGAGGATCAAGGGTGCCCGCACCGGGTCTGCGGTGACCTCGGGGCCCGTCCACGGGACGACATCGACGAACGCGCAATTCCCGGAACGCATTTCGCATTGACCGTCGTGACGCACGCCTCCGCACGGCCCGAAGTGCATTCGCTTCGGACAGATTTCGATCTGGGACGCTGTCATTGCCTTTCGCCAATCGGTCGTCGCTTTATCGGCGGCTATGGCTTCAGAATGATCTTGACGGCGCCGTCCTTCTTGTTTTGAAAGATGTCGTAGGCGTGCGGCGCCTCATCCAGCGCCAAAGTGTGCGTCGCGAAGGAGTCAACGCCAAGCGGGTCGTCGTCAGTCAGCAGCGGCATGATGACGTCGACCCATTTCTTCACATTGGCCTGCCCCATTCGCAGCTGGATCTGCTTGTCGAACAGCGTGAGCATCGGCAGCGGGTCGGCCATTCCGCCGTACACGCCGATCAGCGAAATGGTGCCGCCGCGCCGGACGATGTCGATGGCCGAGTACAACGCGTCAAGCCGGTCGACCCCGGCCTTCTTCATCATCGGCTTGGCCACCGCGTCCGGCAGCAAGCCGGTGACTTGTTGCGCGATTTTGGCGATGGGCGATCCGTGCGCCTCCATTCCGACCGCGTCGATCACCGAGTCGGTGCCGCGGCCTGCGGTCATGTCGCGGATGACGTCGGCCAGGTCGCTGCCGTATTCGCTGAGGTCGACCGTCTGCACACCGCGGGCCTGGGCCCGAGCGATTCGCTCGGGAACCCTGTCGACCGCAATGACCTGATAGCCGAGGTGGGAGGCGATGCGAGTCGCCATATCGCCGATCGGCCCAAGGCCGAGAACGGTTACGGATCCGCCGTCGGGGATGTCGGCATAGGCCACCGCCTGCCAGGCCGTCGGCAATACATCGGAAAGGTAGACGAACCGCGAATCGGGTGGACCTTCCGGGACTTTGATGTGTGTGAAGTGGGCTTGCGGCACGCGAAGGAGCTCCGCCTGTCCGCCGGGGACTGCGCCGTACAGCTCGGAATAGCCGAACAGTGCCGCACCCATGCCCTGGTCGCGGACCTGAGTGGTCTCACATTGAGTGAACAGCTCCTGATCGCACATATAGCAACTGCCGCAGGATATTTGGAACGGAATCACCACTCGATCGCCAACAGCCAGATTCGTTATCTCAGGACCGACCTCGCGGACGACTCCCATCGGCTCGTGCCCGAGGATGTCGCCGGGGTTCATGAAGGCGCCGAGAACCTCATACAGGTGTAGGTCGGATCCGCAGATATTGGTCGAGGTCACCTCGATGATGGCATCGTTCGCGTCTTCGATCTTCGGGTCCGGGACATCGTCCACCCGGACATCCCGTTTGCCGTGCCAAGTAACTGCTTTCATCGCTATGCCCTTCGGTAGGTGTGGACAAGCAGACTCACCAGGCCACGGTTGAACTTCGAACTAATACCGGCTGCGTCCACCGCGGCCGGAAGGCGCTCGGCTTCGATGACCGGTGGATACCCGTCAGTCGCAGTCTGAATCGGGCAACTACCGCTAATCGGGCTTCCACTGCGGGACGTCGCCTATCGTCGCGTAGTACCTGCCGAGGCGACTCTTGACACGTTCGCGACACCGTCTATTTGGCCGAAGCTCCCGACAGCTCCAACTCGGCTGGTTCATTGCCCCCTGAACAGCAGAAACGGGACGCCGTCACTCGCTGAACCGCCGCCTCACGCGGAAGGTGACTGGTTCGATGCCAGTCGGGACCAGCCTCATCGCACCGGGTTCCCAAGTCCTCAAAGACCAGGGACTTTGTCCTCTGCAAGGACGGTTGCCCCGTTCGGCATCGTGGAGCCATGAACGCACACTTCCCAGACGTCGAGACGGTTCGGTCCGCGCTCTCGCTGGCCCTTCGCGCTCCGTCGGTGCACAACTCGCAGCCATGGCAGTGGAGAGTGGGAGAACACAGCCTGCACCTGTATTCCGACCCGGATCTGCACTTGCCTCACACGGATCCGGATGCGAGA
>DATJIX010000599.1:0-9479 GCA_035492865.1 Mycobacterium sp.
CTCGGCGCCGACGTCCCGGTGTTGGCCACCACGGCGACAGCCAACGACCGTGTGGTCGACGATGTCGCGACCCAACTGGGTGTAGGGGGACGGGACACGTTGGTCCTGCGCGGCGGCCTTGACCGAGAGTCACTGAGACTGTCGGTGGTCAAGGCGGGCAATCCGGCGCAGCGCGCGGCTTGGCTTGCAGCACATATTGATTCGCTTCCTGGATCCGGCATCGTCTACACCCTGACGGTCGCCCAGGCACACGACGTCGCCGCCCTGCTGCGCGACCAGGGGCACCGGGTGGCGGCCTACACCGGCGCCACCGAGGCGGCGGAACGCGAACAGCTGGAGGCGGATCTGCTCGCCAACCGAGTCAAGGCGCTCGTCGCCACCTCGGCATTGGGCATGGGGTTCGACAAACCCGACCTGGGCTTCGTCGTGCACCTCGGCGCGCCGTCCTCGCCCATTTCCTACTACCAGCAGGTCGGCCGTGCGGGGCGGTCCACGGCGAGCGCCGAGGTCATTTTGTTGCCAGGGCGCGAGGATCAGGACGTCTGGCGCTACTTCGCCTCTGTCGCGTTTCCGTCGGAACTCATGGTGCGCAACGTTATTCGAGCCCTGGAGCTCGATCGGCCGCAATCGACACCCGCGTTGGAACCACAGGTCGACCTCGGCCGGACTCGGCTGGAGATGGTGCTGAAGGTACTCGACGTCGATGGCGCTGTGCGGCGCGTCAAGGGTGGCTGGGTTGGCACGGGGGCGCCGTGGGAGTACGACGAGTCGCGCTACCGCAAGCTCGACGAGGCCCGCAGGCGCGAACAGCAGGCCATGCTCGACTACCAGGAGACCGACGACTGCCGGATGGCGTTTCTGCGGGGCCAACTCGACGATCCCGAACTTGGCGATGGCGAGCGGTGCGGCCGCTGCGACAACTGCACGGGGGTTCGGCTCGAAGCAGACGTCGATGCCTGCGCCGCGGAGGACACCCGACAACGGCTGATGCGGCCCGGGGTGGAGCTCACGCCGCGCAAGCAGTGGCCGTCCAACATGGGCAAGCTCGGCGTCGACCTGAGTGGAAGGATCGTCGACGGGCCCGCGCCGGGTCGCGTCATCGGCAGGCTGACCGATCTGGGCTGGGGCGCGCGGTTGCGGCGCATACTCGACGAACCAGATGGCGAGGTGTCCGACGACGTCGTCGCCGCCGCGGTAAAGGTGTTGGCGTCGTGGGACTGGGCGACCCGGCCGACGGCAGTGATGGCGCTGGACTCAGATGCGCATCCACGGTTGATCGCCTCCCTGGCGCACAGGCTGGCCGAACTCGGCAAGCTCACCGATCTGGGCGTGTTGCGGTACGCACCCGAGCGCCGGCCCGTCACCGCCGCGAACTCCGCATACCGCGTTGCCGCGTTGCACGGTTCGTGGTCGGCACCCGACGCGGCGATCGCGGCAGCCGGAGGTCCGGTGCTGCTGGTAGACGACATGGCCGACACCGGGTGGACGCTGACGATGGCGGCCAGGGTGCTGCGCGACGCAGGCGCGCCCGAGGTGCTTCCCTTCGCGTTGGCCAGCACCAGCTGACGGACCACTTGCGTCTCCTCAGTAACATCGCAGCATTTTCCAGCGAAGTCATCTCCAGTGGCCGGGGAAGACAGCGTGCGGCCTGAACTAAGGAGAAATCCCATGATGCGTGCCGTTTCACGCGCCGCCTTCGGCATGTTTGCGACTGGCGCCGCTATTGCTCTGCTGAGCGTGCCGGTGGCCAACGCCGACCCCGAACCCGAACCCGCTCCGGCACCCGCCAATGACTGCAACGCCAGCACGATGGCGCAGACGATCAGCTCCGTGACGGCCTCGCTGTCGACCTACTTCGCCGCGCACCCCGACGCGAACCAGGCCCTGATCGATATCACCCGGCAACCGGCGTTCGTGGCGATGGGGCAGGTCGACGGCTACTTCAACGACCACCCCGACCAAGCCAACGATCTGCGCGTGATCCAGCAGCCGCTGGCCGACTACAAGAACCGCTGTGGCATGGAGGTCTCGCCCACCGACGCGCTGACCGTGCTCGCCGACGTCTGACACGGAACCCCACAGGTCGAGAAGGAGCTGCGGTGTCACCCTGACGCCGACACCGATCTCGGAGATTCTGCAGACGCTCTAGTCAGGTAACGCAGGCAAGATGGGCGGGTGACCGCCGCCCCAACCGAGCGCCGTAGGCGTGTCGGGTCGATGGAGGTCTTGCTCGCCTCGCTCATCGCGCTGGCCCTTTCGGCCGGGGCGATGAGTGCGTTTGTGGCGGGTAACGCCGACGTGAGCGTCGCCGCAACGGTGTTCTGCGGAGTGTTCGTCCAGGCGCTGCCGTTTCTGGTGCTCGGGGTGGTGATCAGCGGCCTGATCGCGGCGTTCGTGTCTGCTGACCGGCTTGCGCGCTGGCTACCACGCCGTCCGGTGGTGGCCGTCGCGGTCGCCGGGGTGGGTGGCGCGGCGCTGCCGGGCTGCGAATGCGGATCGGTGCCCGTCGCGCGGCGCCTCTTCGGCGAGGGCGTGTCCGGCGCGGCCGCGCTGACGTTCATGCTGTCGGCGCCCGCGATCAACCCGGTGGTGCTGGTGGCCACCGCGGTGGCCTTTCCCGGTCAGCCCGCGATGGTCCTTGCGCGATGCGTGGCCTCGCTGGCCACCGCGGTCGTGATGGGTCTGCTGTGGCTGAGGTGGGGCCGCAGCGAATGGGTGACTCGCCGCCTGCCGACGCCGCACGACAGCGATGAGTCCCGCTGGACGGTGTTCACCGAAGCAGCCCGGCATGACTTCCTGCAGGCCGCGTCCTATCTGGTGCTCGGCGCCGCCGCGGCCGCCCTGCTGCGAGTTGCATTGCCGGCCTGGGTCTTCCAGCACCTCGCCGGGCACCTGATTCTCGGGGTGCTGACCATGGCGCTGCTCGCAGTCGTGTTGGCACTGTGTTCGGAGGCCGACGCGTTCGTCGCGGCCAGCCTGACGATGTTGCCGCTGCTGCCGCGGCTGGTGTTTCTGGTCGTCGGCCCGGCCGTCGACGTCAAGCTGTCGGCGATGCAGGCCGGAATGTTCGGCCGTCCCTTCGCAATTCGCTTCGGGCCCGCGACGTTCGTGGTCGCCACCGTCGTCGGGACGATCGTCGGCTTGTTGTTCCTCGGAGGTGCGCGGTGAGCCGGGGCACGCAGAACACCCTCATGCTGCTCGTCGGATTGAGCGCCGTGGTGATGATCATCAAGGGCAGCTACCTGCACTTCGTGAAGCCCTCGCTGCTGCCCTGGCTCGTTGCCGCTGCCGCGGTGTTGATCCTGTTGGCGGTGGCGTCGATCGTCCGCGATCTGCGCCTCGGCCCGGCGGGGGAGCACGGTCATCGGCATCGCACCTGGCTGGTGTGGCTGTTGTTGGTGCCGATCGCGCTGACGACGTTCGTGGTACCGCCTCCGCTCGGCGCTGCGGGCGCAGCGCCTGAAAGCGTCGCAGCCACAGCACCGCAGAAGCGGGCGTTTCCGCCGCTACCCGCGGGAAGCGCGCCGACGGTGTCGATACCGGACTTGGTGATGCGGGCGGCGGCCGATTCCACCAACAGCCTCGAGAACCGGCTCATCACGGTCACCGGATTCACGTTGCGTTATCCCGAGGGTACCGACCTCGGACGCGTGGTCATCGTGTGCTGCGCCGCCGACGCGCAACTGGCCCGCATCCATCTTTCCGGTTCTGCGGCGGCGGAACTCGCTGGTTATCCGGAGGACACCTGGCTCGAGATGACGGGCACCGTCGTCCCTGGCACGTCGACGCTGGCTACGAATTTCGTACCAACACTGGCTATTTCAAGCTTCCGGCGGGTCGCCAAACCGGCCAACACCTATGCGTACTAGCAATCTGATTCACCGCGACACCTCGCTGTAGAGCGCATCGAGTCGGACGATGTCGGGAACGACGGCGACCCGGGCATCCGGTGCGATAGTGCGCAGCTTGCCTGCCGCGTTTTCGTCGAGCGCGATCACAGCGTCGACTCGTTTCAGGGTCGCCCGGATCAGGGATCGGACGACGCGGGGCGAATTCTCGTAGAACACATCGAAAGTCGATGCATGCACGTGCAGGATGACGGGCACTCGGGCGAGCCGACACATCGACGCCAAGATCACATTTCGGGAGAAGCTACCCGTCTTGCCCACAGTGTGCAGATCGACGAGGTGGGGGCGGCAGTGGATCAGATGGGCGGTGAACAACACGATGGCGCGGGCGAACACCACGTACTTCATCGCCTGGTTGCCGACTCGGTGCGTTGCGATGAATCGGACGTTCCAGTTGGTCCAGAGTGGCGATTGCTGCATGGCGACCACGTAGTCATGGATGCCGCGAGGTCCGGCGGTGCTTGCGCAGAGTACCTTCCGGTCAACCATGGCTGGGCTTGACTCCGCTGAGCTGTTTGGTGACGGCGTCCGCCGTCGTCACCAATGCGCGGGCCCGCTCGGTGATCTCGTTGTCGGTCAACGACTTTCCGATGTGCATCGACGCGACCATAACCTGGCGTTGGTAGTGGTCGTATACCGGCGCGGAGATCACGCTGATATCAAAGCGGGCGCGACCGCGCGTGCTCTCGTCGCGCAGGTACACCCGCTCGCCGATGTCGGAGACCAATTCGCCAAGCAGCGCGCGTAATTCGTCGGGCAAGTTGCTCGACATCCCTGCCATCAACGAATAGAGCCGACGCCCACCGGGAGTCAGGCGTTCGACGAGGTAGCCATCGGAGCGGCATGCTGCAATCACCCGGTTGAGCCGTTCGGTGTGCGTCCGCAGCGGAATCGTCGGCTCCTTGGCGAGCCAGTTGCGCTCGGCCTCGTCGTCCCACAGCACGAACATCAACCCGACGGGGGGAGCGAACGGATAACTCTGGCCGACCTCGACGCCCGGCCGAGCACCGGCAGGCGCGACGAGATCAAGCAGCGTGATGCGGTCGTCGATCACGCCGGAAAGAGCCACCGTGACCCCGAAGCGTGCCGACAGCGTGCGCAGCTCGTCGCGGGCCGCGGGGCTGACCCGCATCGACTCCTGCGCCTTGTGTCCGAGCGTGATCAGCGACGGGCCAAGCCGGTACGTCTTGTCGCCTGCGTCGCGCACCAGGTAGCCGGCGTCGGTGAGCGATGTGACGATGCCGAGGCAGGTCGGCTTGCTGAGCCCCAGCCTGCGGGCGAGGTCGGATAGGCCGAATCGCTCTTCGGGACGGCCGGCGAGGTAGTCCAGAATGCGGACAACGCGGTCGGTCGGCGGCGACGCGCGACCAGCGGGCTCAGGGGCGGACACCCGAGCAGTGTTCCATATATGTACCGCATCGGTCGATATATTGACTCTTGATAGAACACGTTCTAATTTCGAAGGCGTGTACACGCAGCCACTGATCGACGCGATCGCCGAGGCCGAGAAGTTGGTCTCCGAAGCCGCGCACATCGAATCCGAAGCCGACTTGCTGGAGGGCCTGCAGTACCTCGCGGGCTGCATCGCCGCGTGTACGCACGTGGCGTTCGACTACGACCGGGACCATCCGTTCCTGCACAGTGGCACGGGTCCGTTCACGAAGATGGGGCTCGACAATCCCGACACCCTCTACTTCGGCACCCGCGTACAGCCCGGGCATGAGTACGTCGTGACCGGAAAGCGCGGTACCACCACCGACGTGAGCTTCCAATTGCTCGGCGGGGAGTACACCGACGAGGTGGTGCCCGACAGCGAGACCGCGTTCGACGACCGCAGGCTCGACATCGCGGCGGACGGCAGCTTCGAGTGGCGGTTCCGTCCGGAAACCCCGTCGCAGTTGGTGATCAGGGAGGTCTACAACGACTGGTCGGCGCAGCGTGGGTCGTTCGCCATCGAGCGCGTCGATACCGCAGGCACCGCGCCTCCGCCGCTGACTCGTGAGCTCATCGAAAAGCGTTACGCCACAGCAGGAAAACAGCTGGTGCAGCGGGTCAAGACATGGCTGCAGTTCCCGCAGTGGTTCTACACGGACATGGCCGTCAACACGTTGGTGGCACCCCGGTTGACACCGGGCGGGTTGGCCACCCAGTACTCCTCAGTCGGGCAATTCGACCTGAACCCGGACCAGGCTCTCGTCATCACGCTGCCCGTCACCGACGCCCCCTACCTCGGCTTCCAGCTGGGCAGCCTGTGGTACATCTCGTTGGACTACATCAATCACCAGACGTCGCTGAACGGCACTCAGGCGCAGGCGGATCCGGACGGAAAGATCCGCATCGTGGTGGCCGACCGCAACCCCGGTGTCACCAACTGGGTGGAGACACTCGGCCACACCAAGGGCTACTTGCAGTTCCGGTGGCAGCGGGTGTCGCGCGAGCTCACCGAGGCCGACGGCCCGACCGCGGAACTGGTGGATTTCGACAAGATTCCGGCGTCTCTGCCGTACTACGAGCAGAACAAGATCTCAGACGAAGACTGGCGAGCGCGAATTGCTCAGCGCCAGAGCCAAATCGGACACCGGATGGTGGGGTAGAAGATGGCAGCCTTACTGGAGGACAAAGTCGTCGTAATCAGTGGTGTGGGTCCCGCACTTGGCACCACGCTCGCGCGGCGGTGTGCCGAGGCGGGTGCGGACCTGGTGCTGGCGGCCCGCACCGTAGAGCGCCTGGACGACGTGGCCAAGCAGATCACCGATCTGGGCAGGCGCGCGGTGTCGGTCGGCACCGACATCACCGACGATGCGCAGGTGGCCCACCTCGTGGACGAGACGCTCAAGGCCTACGGCAAGGTCGACGTGCTGATCAACAACGCGTTCCGTGTCCCTTCGATGAGGCCGTTCGCCAACACCACCTTCGAGCACATGCGCGACGCCATCGAGCTGACAGTGTTCGGCGCGCTGCGAATGGTCCAGGGCTTCACGCCGGCGCTCGCCGAGTCGAAGGGTGCCGTCGTCAACGTCAACTCGATGGTCGTGCGGCACTCCCAGGCCAAGTACGGTGCCTACAAGATGGCGAAGTCCGCACTGCTGGCCATGTCGCAGACGCTGGCGACCGAACTCGGAGAGCAAGGCATTCGGGTGAACTCCGTGCTGCCCGGCTACATCTGGGGTGGCACATTGCAGGGCTACTTCGAGCACCAGGCAGGCAAGTACGGCACCACTGTCGACGAGATCTACAAGGCGGCCGCGGCCAACAGCGATCTGAAGCGGCTGCCCACCGAAGAGGAAGTCGCCTCGGCGATTCTGTTCATGGCCAGCGATCTGGCGAGTGGCATCACCGGCCAGGCCCTGGATGTCAACTGCGGGGAGTTCAAGGCCTGATGACTACCCGAACGAATGTCGGCACGGTCGACGAACTGCACGCCTCGGCGACGAAGGCTTGCGGGCTCGACGATTTCGGTGTCGACGACGACAACTATCGCGAGGCGCTCGGCGTGCTGCTCGAGTCGTTCCGGCGCGACGCGGACCTGACCGAGATCGGTAGCAAGATGAACCGGTTCTTCGTGCGCAACGCGCTTGTGGCGAGGCTGGTTTCCGAAGCGGCCTTCAAGCAGTATCCGCAGCATGCCGACGTCGCCATCGAGCGACCGATCTTCGTCACCGGCCTACCGCGCACCGGCACCACCTTGATTCACCGGTTGCTCACCGCCGATCCACGGCACCAGGGCCTTGAGCTGTGGCTGGCCGAGTTCCCGCAGCCACGCCCGCCGCGCGAGACATGGTCGCAGAACCCGGTTTTCGCCGAGATGGATGCCCGCTTCAAGAAGGCGCACGAGGAAGACCCGGACTACACCGGCTTGCACTTCATGACGCCCGACGAGGTCGAGGAGTGCTGGCAGCTGCTGCGCCAGTCGCTGCACTCGGTGTCCTACGAGACGCTGGCTCATCTGCCCACCTACTCGCAGTGGCTGAGCAAGCAGGACTGGACGCGGCCCTATCTGCGGCACCGCCGCAACCTCCAGCTGATCGGCCTCAACGAACCCGAGAAGCGGTGGGTGCTCAAGAACCCGAGCCACCTGTTCGCGCTCGACGCCCTGTTCGCGACATACCCGGATGCATTAGTGGTGCAATGTCACCGCCCTGCGGAGACCATCATGGCGTCGATGTGCTCACTCGCACACCACACCACAGCGGGCTGGTCGAACTCGTTCGTCGGAGCGCAGATCGGCGAGGATGCGCTTGAAACGTGGTCTCGAGGCCTAGAGCGGTTCAATGCCGTTCGCGCGGAACATGATCCGGCGCAGTTCTACGACGTCGACTACTTCGACTTCATCAAGGATCCGGTCGCCAGCGTCGAGGAGGTCTACCGGCATTTCGGCTTGGACTTCACCGACGCGGCCCGCGAGGCGATAACGAAGAGTCACGCCGAGAGTAAGGAGGGACCGCGTGCACCCAAGCACACGTACTCACTTGCCGACTACGGTCTGACCGACGAGCAGGTCAAGGAGCGGTTCAAGGGCTTGTGACGGTCACGCCGCCATATTGGCAAGTTTGTCAATCCGTTTCAGCGCATCGCGGGCCAGCGACAGCACGTCGTAACCATTGACGGTGGCACACGTGGAGATCCTGATGGCCGCGTTGTGCGCCGCAATGAACGCGTTGTCGCAGGCCCAGTCGGGGGCCCGGAATGACCAGAGCACAATGTCGGGTGAGTCCGTATTCGTCTGGGGCAGAAGCTTGAAGTGATACTCGCGGCCGCGCATATCCGTGATCGTGAACGGAATGTCGCGGCAGGCGTCGATGGTGCGCTGCGTGTCCGCCACCGCGCGCTTCGAATCGAAGTTGGCGTGATAGACGCCTGCCGTCTCGTCGATGACCACCCCGTCGTCGGTCACCCAATGCCCACCATCGGTTGCCGCCGGGTCAAGATCGAAGATCAGCGGCGGATCGACTTCCAGCGCATGGGGTCTGCACGCTTCGGGTTTGACGGAGACGAAGAGATTGCCGTCCCTGTCTCGCACCTTCTTGCTCAGCAGGTCATTGACCTGTAGCTCGGTGATGGGCGCCACGGGCTGCTCAGCCTGTGGTCGCGGCGCCTCGGCGTCGCGTGTGCAGCCCGCGAGAATAAGACAGAGCAGCACCGCCAACGCCCGTTTTCCCATTGGTGCGGGTGCTCTTAGATAGCCATCTGTTGGTGGTCAGCCCCGTGCCAGGCGTCGACGGCCTTCTGCAGCGGCAAGCCGAGCGCATTGCACAGGCCGATGACCGTGCCGAAGCTGGGGCTGGGCATTCTTCCGACCTCGATCTTGCGCAGTGTCTCCGGTGAGATGCCGGCGCCCCGCGCGATCGTCTCGGGATCGCGACCGGCGCGGGCTGTCCTCATCAACGCGCCGAGGCGTTGCCCCGCTCTCACCTGCTCCGGACTCAGAGGCACCCGCACCATGCGGCCCAGCATAGCGGTATTTAAGTACCGGTACTGGTACCGTCGTGTCGGTATAAAAATACCGACACCGGACGGAGGCCGAACGTGATCGAACTCAAGACTGCCGCCGAGATCGACAAGATGGCAGTA
>DATJIX010000600.1:0-2743 GCA_035492865.1 Mycobacterium sp.
GGATGCAGCAGGCCGTGGCAGAAGTCGCCGGACGGCGCGGCGAACATCGTCTCCATGTGATACGGCGCGAAGGTGATGTGCCGGATCTGGATGTCGCGGAAGTTCGGCGCGAACCGGGTGATCTTGTCAATCACCTTCTCCGCCATCACATTTTTGAGCTGACGGGTGTCGGCGCTGTTCTCCACCGGTAACGCGTACGCGAATGCGCTCGCCGCATGTTTACCCGGGGGCGCCATGTCGGGGTCGTGCACCGACGGGATCTGCATGCCCATCGACGGATTGTCGGGGACGATGCCCCGCCTGCACTCATCCCACTGACGTTGTTGCTCCTCAGGCGAGTTGAATATTCCGATGGAGCCCTGCATCCCAGGTTCGTTGAGAAAGTCGTAGGGCGGTGCAAATTCCGGCAGGCCGTCGAGCGCGAAGTGAATCTGGACGAACGATGCTCGGTGATCGCGTCCGGTCAGCCGCGTGACGAGGTCGGCAGGCAGATGCTCGGCGCCGACCATGTCGATCAGCGTGTGATCGGGCGACAGATTGGAAACGACGACGGGCGCGGTGATCTCGGACCCGTCGCGCAGCAGCACGCCGGCAACGCGACCGTCGCGGACAAGAATCTTCTCCACCTTCGTGCGGTACCTGACCTCGCCGCCGCTTTCGACGAACAGTTTGTGGAGGTGCTCGCACAGCGCGCCGATACCGCCCTCGAGCTTCGTCATCATCGCCGTCGTGTCGTCGGGTACTGCCAGCGCGAACGCCAAACACGTTGCGCTGCCCGGTGTGTAGGGTCCGCGGTAGGTCGAGTTGATGGCCAGGAAGGCGAGCATGCTTCGCAGCACGGCGTGCTTCTGCTTGTCCGGCAGGTAGCGGTCGATGGCGTCCATCGCGGATCCGAAGATCACGTCGTGGATCGCGGTGCGCTCGGACTCGTTCGCCGCGCAGGCGTACATCTCATCGAGTGTCTTGGGTGGCGTGCGAACATCGAAGCGGCCGAGCGCTTTTGCCGGCCCCTGACTCCACCCGATCAGCCCGGCCATGCCCGCGACGGCGTCGATGCCGTGCCTCTCGGAGAGGTGAGTCATGAACTGCATCGGATCCCGGTAGAAGATCATCGGCTCTTCACCGTCGTCGCCGAGGTTGACCGACATCACGTCGGCATCGACGGTGGGCAATGTGTCGAGGCCGAGCTCCTTGGCGATCTGGGCCGGCATCGGGAACTGCACCGAGCCCGCGATCTCGTAGCGGAAGCCGTCGATGAGCTCGACGGTGGCCGCCATGCCGCCGGTATAGGTGTTGGCCTCGAGGCACACCGTGCGCAGGCCCGCCTGCTGCAGCACGGCTGCCGCGGTCAGCCCGTTGTGGCCGGCACCGACGACGATCGCGTCGTAATCGCTCATTGCCCAGTTCTCCTTGTCGGTAGTGGAGGTCCGCTCGGAGAATATGTCAGGACTGACGTAATTTGGTCAGTACTGACATAAATTTGTTGAAGCCGGATACCATCGCCGTGAGATGACCGCGACGCCGAACCTGCATGAGCTGCGCAGACGATCGACCCGTGAGGCGCTTCGGCGCGCTGCGCTGGCGAGCTTCGCCAGGAAGGGCTTCGCGAATGTGACGGTGACGGAGCTGGCCGGCGAGGCCGGGGTCACCGAGCGCACGTTCTTTCGGCACTTCCCGAGCAAGGAAGCCGTGCTGTTTCAGGACTACGAGACGCAGGTCGAGTGGCTCTCCGAGGCGCTTGCTCAGCGTCCGGCGTCCGAATCGCTCATCGACGCCGTCCTGGCGAGCATCGCGAGCTTCCCCTACGACCTGGAGGTGGTCCGGCAGGCGGCCACCGCGCGGGCCGAGTTGATCACCGCAGACCGCATCGCAAGCCACCTGCGGGTGGTGCAGTCGTCGTTCGCCGGCGTGATCACCGAGTTCATCAGGGATCGGTATTCGGATACCGCTGACATCGACCTCATTGCCGAGGTCGCGGGCGCCACGATCGCCGCCGCGCTCGTAGTGGCAGTGGAGCACTGGGGCCGCAACGGCTGCACCGGTGATCTCGGTGAAATCACTGCTGCTGCTTTGAATTTGGTTCGGTCGGGGCTGGCGCCGTTGTCCTAGTTGACGACGCGCACGCCGCTGCTGGTGTCCGGGACGAACGCTGTCTCAAAGGTGCACAGCTGCCAATGCCCTATCTCGTCAGTCGTACCGCTGTGCCCAGATCCGTTCGGTCTGCAGGCCGACGGCCGCGCCATGCGTCTGCTGGAAGTTGCGTCCGCCACGGCCGAAGGTGGCGACAACGGCTGACGGAACGTCAGATTCGACTATCGGCTCAGGCAGCCAGCGGCATGGGCGTACGTGAACGAGGTCGGCGGCCAGTGCGGCCGCGTCGTCGTCGTAGAAATACGGTCCTTCGATGCGGCCCAGCCAGAAGAGACCATCACCGTCACGGGTCCAGACGAATGAGCCGTCATCGATTTCAGCCAACCGGTCCACCCGACGGGCGAGGCGCTGCTCCTCACCGCGGTCCCGGACACGTTGGCCGAATCCGCAGAGCCCCAAGCGGCGGGCGCGCTCGATCGTCGCTCGCAGGTCGACATCGTCGCTGCGAGACCGCATCGGCGCACGATAGACCGCGGGCATACCGACCATCCTGCGCGATATGCTGCGCCCGTGGCCACGTTCTGGCGCTACGTCAAGATCCAGCTGATGATGTTCGTGTTCGGGTGCGTCGGGCCGATCTTCTTGATCATCT
>DATJIX010000601.1:0-14215 GCA_035492865.1 Mycobacterium sp.
CGCTTGCGCCACGGTGCCATCGTCGGTTCGTCGCCCGCCGTCAACTCCAGCTTGGACAGGAAGTACGACGCCTCGTCGACGTCGATGTGTCCCTCCGTGTGCGCGGGATCGAGCAACCGCAGCGCGGCCGGGATATCGGGCCGCTCCATGTACCCGTAGGACGCGCTGACGTGGATGATGCCGTCCTGCTTGTAGCCCAGTTCGTCGATTGTTATCCGCTCGTCGTCGGACAGCCGGGGCACCGGTGCAGTGTCGATCGACATGATGACCACATGCCGGTGCAGCACCCGGTTGTGCTCGACATTGGCCCGCATCGCAAGCGGCGCAGTCTCGTTGCCGCGGTTGAGGAACACCGCCGTGCCACTCATCCGAGTCAGCGGCGGCTTGCAATCCCGCAGGCTGTCGACCCACTCACGCAGCGGCCCCTCAGCCTTTTCCCTTGCCTGCGTGACGATTTCGCGGCCCTTCTGCCATGTCGTCATCACCGTGAATGCGACGGTTGCGATCAGCAGCGGCAGCCAGGCGCCATGCACCAGCTTGGTCAGGTTCGCGGCGAGGAACATCAGATCGACCAGCACCAAGAAACCGCCGCCGATCAGCACGGCCCACAGCGGCCATCTCCATCGGCTGTGCGCGTAGTAGAAGAACAGGATGGCGACGATCGTGATCGTGCCCGTCACCGCCATGCCATACGCGTAGGCCAGCGCGGCTGAGCTGCGGAACGCGAAGACCAGGATGAGCACCATCACCAGAAGCAGGCCGTTGATCCACGGCACGTAGATCTGGCCGATCGTCGATGCCGAGGTGTGTTCGATGCGCAGCCGGGGAAGGTAGCCGAGCCGAGAAGCCTGCGATGCCACCGAGAACGCCCCGGTGATCACCGCCTGTGACGCGATGACCGTCGCCGCGGTGGCCAGCAGCACCATCGGAATGCGCGCCCACTCCGGGGTGAGCAGGAAGAACGGCGCGCTCACCTTGGACTCGTCGGCCAGCACCAGTGCACCCTGGCCGAAGTAACTCAGCGTGCAGGCGGGCAGCACGAGGCCGAGCCAGCCGTACGTGATGGCCCTGCGGCCGAAATGGCCCATGTCGGCGTACAGCGCCTCCGCGCCGGTGACCGACAGCACGATCGCGGCCAATGAGAAGAACGCGATGTGGAAGTGACCCACCATGTACGTCAGTGCGTAGGTCGGCGACAGCGCCTTCAGAACCTCGGGATTGTCGACGATTCCCACCACGCCGCATGCGCCGATCGCGACGAACCAGGCGATCATCACCGGCCCGAAGAACCGCCCGACCACTGCGGTGCCGTGCCGTTGCACAGAGAACAACCCGACGATGATCACCGCGGTGATCGGCACGACCCAATCCTCGAAACCGGGTTGGAGGACCTTGAGGCCCTCGACCGCCGACAGCACGGAGATCGCAGGGGTGATCATGCTGTCGCCGAAGAACAGTGAAGCGCCGAACAGTCCGAGTGCGGCCAGGAACATCGCGGTGCGGCGGCCACGCTGCCCGTTCCACCGGCGCAGCAGCGTGATCAGCGCCATGATCCCGCCTTCACCGTTGTTGTCGGCGCGCATCACCAGCGTGATGTACGTCAGCGTGACGATGATCATCACCGACCAGAAGATCGTCGACACCACGCCGTACACGTTCGCCGTGGAGATCGGGACCGGATGCGGGTCGCCTGGATTGAAGACGGTCTGGATGGTGTAGATCGGGCTGGTGCCGATGTCGCCGAACACGACGCCGAGTGCGCCGATCACGATGGCGGGGCGCAGGGCCTGCCGACTGTCCACGGGTGCCATCGTCGCATCTACCGGCATCGGTCAGGATGAATCGTGCGCCTTGTGACCGTTGTCATCGCGGCGGTGCTCGTGGTGCCCGCCGCACTGGCGGTGCTGGGTACCTACCTCTATGCCGTGCCGTACCTCGGCCTGGCCACCGCATACGTGCCGTGGTATCTGCCGTGGCTGGTCGTCGCGACGGTGGCAGGCGGCGTGCTGGCCGCGACCCACTGGCGGATGCGCCGAGGTCGAATCGGCGCCGTGCTCGCCGTCGTCGCGGTGCTGACCGTAGCGGGGGCGTCGGTGATCGACGCCAGGATGATCGCCGCGGTCGAGCACGCGGGCGCCGACATCAACCTGATCGACACGTTCGGCGTCGGCGTGCCGAAATACGCCGCACCCGACGAGCAGGTGACGTACGGGAGCTACCAGGGCACGCCGCTGCCGCTGAGTGTTTATCGTCCACCCGAATCCGCTTCGTACGCACCGGTTCTCGTGTACATCCATGGCGGCGGCTGGGTCGCAGGCGACCTCACCGCCCGCAGTGCGGATCTGCGGTGGTTCGCTGAGCGGGGCTGGCTGGTGGTCAGCATCGACTACACGCTGTCCTCCGCCGACCGTCATCTGTGGGACGTGACCCAGGACCAGATCGGTTGCGCGCTGGGCTGGGTGGTCGCCAATGCACCGAAATACGGCGGCGACCCGACCCGCATTTCGGTGTCCGGCCATTCGGCTGGTGGAAACCTCGCGATCAACACCGGCTACCTGGCTGCCGCAGGCCGGCTGCGGTCGTCGTGCGGCGGGACCATGCCGAGGGTTGCCGCGGTGTCGGCGGTGTACCCCGTGGTCGACCCGGCCGGCTTCTACGACAACCGCGACCCGGCGCTGGGCGGTAGGTCACGCGGGATGGTCGGCGCGTACACCGGCGGCTCGCCGCAACAATTTCCGGATCGGTACGCCGCCATCGCGTCCGACACCCACATCAGCGCGGCCGCGCCGCCCACGCTCGTCATCGTCGGAGAAGCGGACCACCTGGTGCCGGTCGACGGCACGCACCGGTTCGTGGCACAGGCCAGGGCGGCGGGAGTCGACGTGGAACTCGTCGCCGTCCCGTACGCCGACCACGTCTTCGACGGACGCCGCGGCAGCATCGGCGAGCAGGCGTATCGGCAGCTGACCGCACGCTGGCTGCGCGATCATGGAAGCCATGGCTGACGAACTCGACGAGCTGTACGAGGTCAAACCCGAGGAGTTCACCGCCCTGCGCACCAAGCTCACCGCGGCGGCCAAGCAACGCGGCGACGCGGACACGGCCAAGCAGATCTCCGCCGCGCGCAAGCCGACCACGGCGGCATGGGTGGTCAACCGGATCGCGATCCGGGATCCCGACACCAGGACACGCCTCGCGGGGCTCGGCGAGCGGTTGAAAGACGCGCACTCCGCGATGGCAGGCGACCGCATCCGTGAGTTGTCCCGGGAGCAGCGCAGGCTCGTCGAGGACGTCGCGAAAGCCGCATTCGAGGAAGCGGAGCTCGCCGAGCCGTCCGGCGCGCTGCGCGACGATGTCACTTCAACCCTGCAGGCGGCGATCGCCGACCCCGACGTCGCCGCCCGGCTTGGCCGATTGAGCAAGGCAGAGCAATGGACGGGATTCGGCGAGTTCGGCGACACCGCAATGGTTTTCACCCAGACCCGCAGACCGGCCACCGTCCAGGAGAAACCCGCCGAAACACCGAAAGGCGATGAGAAGAGTCGCGAACGTGAGAAGGCGCGCGCCGCGCTGGCCGAGGCCGAGCGCGCGAAAGCCGACGCCGACGCTGCGCTTGGCGAGCTGCAATCCGACCTGGCCACGGCGCGGTTGCGCCGCGACGACGCCCGCAGGCGGTTGAAGGACGCCGAAGATGCGCTGGCCGCCGCCGAAGACGCCTACGACAAGGGCAAGCAGGCCAGCCGCGACGCGGCGGCGGTGGTGAAGGCGGCCAAGGCAGCCCGGCGATGAATACCGAAGTGGCCGACGGCGTGACCGTTGTCCGCATCGACAATCCGCCCGTGAACGCCTTCGATCAGGACCTGGTCGACGACGCGGTAGCGACGGTCTGCGGCATCGAGGGTCCGATCGTGCTGACCGGTGCGGGTAAGTGCTTCTCGGCGGGGGTCGATCTGCGCGCGATCATCGAAGGTCCACTCGAATACACCGACCGCTTCCTCGCCGCCGTGTCAGCGGCTTTCCTCGCGGTGTTCGATCACCCGGCGCCGGTGGTCGCGGCGGTCAACGGGCACGCGATCGCCGGCGGCTGCGTGCTGGCGATGGCCGCCGACGTCCGGCTGATGTCCACGGGTCTGATCGGCCTGACCGAGGTGGCGGTCGGCGTGCCGTTCCCGGTGGCCGCGCTCGAGATCTGCGGCTACGCGATGGGTCCGTCGGTGACCCGTGCGGTGCTGCAGGCCGACAACATCGACGTGCTGGCCGCCGCCGAGCGCGGTTGGATCGATGAGGTGGTCGCCCCGGACGAGTTGCTCACCCGCGCTGTCGATACCGCCCGCTCGCTCGGGCGACACCCCGCCACCGGCTATGCCGCGATGAAGCACCAACTGCACCGACACGCCCGCGCGGCGATCGACGCGGGCGCCGAACTGGACGCGAACGTGCGGGCGATCTGGAAGTCGGATGAGACGCGCGGCCGGATCGCCGCGTTCCTGGATGCCCTTAAGTGATTGCGCGGCAGCTGATTTCCATGCTGTCGCCGTCGCGGACCGGGAAGTTCACGCTGACGTACCCGTTGCCGGGATCGCGAACGTGCTCCAGGTAGGGCTTGGTGTCGTCCATCGACGTGTTGTCCGCGACGATGAGTGCACCGGACGAGAGCTTGGGCTCGAGCAGCTGGATCACCGGAAGGTAGAGCTCTTTCCAGCCGTCAAGCAGCACGAACTGGACGGGCGCGTCGACGGTGGTCAGCGTGCTCAGCGCGTCGCCCTCGAGCACGGTGATGAGGTCGTCGAGGCCCGTCTCGGCGAATGTCTGCTTGGCGGTGGTGACCTTCGCCGCGCTGAGTTCGGTGGTGACGACGCGTCCGGTGCCGTTGTCGCGCACCGCCGACGCGAGGTGGATCGCCGAGATGCCCAAGGACATGCCGAACTCGACAACGGTGCTCGGCCGCGACGCCCGCACCAGCGAGTACAGCAGCCTGCCCGCCTCGGGGGCGACAGGAAGATAGAAATCGCTGAGTGCGTCCGCACGCTCCTGGGCACTGGCCTTGGCGAGGCGCTCGAAGTCGCCCGACCTCTCGCGCAACCGGCTCATCTGCTCGGTGGATTCGGTGTACATCCGGTCAAGCACGGACGCGACTCTGGCGTCCTGAAGTGTGGTGGTCACCGGGCCAAAGATAGACGTTCAAAATAAGCGCCGCCGGGGTCCGCCAGCGTGCCAGGATGGGACACAAGCCCAGCCGATTGGTGTGCCGATGGCCGGTATGGAGAGGTCGACACCGCGAGCCGTCGCGGTGGTGGCGCTGCTGTTCGTCACCGCGTGGGCGCTTCGCGGCTATCTGCCCGGCGTTGAACGGGCGGTCGAGCGTGATCGCCCGCAGAACAACTCCTTGGCATTGGTCGTGGACATCGCCTTGCTCGCCGTTTCGGTCGGGATCATCGGCTATGCGATCGTCTCGCGGCTGCGCAACCGGTCGGCGCGGCGCCCTGGGCTGGGGCAGTTGCCGCAGGGCCGCGGCACCATAGGCCGCCCGACGTGGCGCTTCTCGCTGATCGCCCTCGCGCTGGTCATCAGCTGGCTGCTGTTTGTCATGCTGCTGATGCGGCTGGGGGTGCATGGCCCGGGGGATCAAGTCCCGTCAGGCGCGCCTGTTGCCGCGGATCCGGGCTCCGCGGCGTCAACCGCAACCAATCCAGCTCCGCCGCAATCGAATTCGCCGAAGGACACGGGACCCAACGTCATCGCCTACCTGGTGCCGCCGATGTTGATCCTGATGGGGTTGGTCGTCGTGGGCACCGTCATTGCATCGCGCAGGCAGCGCCGCCTCGCACCAGCGTGGACGGCCGGTGACGACGAGCTGGCTGATGCCCCTGCGACGACCGGGGCGGCCGAAACGCTTGCACGCGCAGCCGAAGTCGGGCTGGCCGAGATCGGCGATCTCAGCCGCGAACCGCGCGAGGCGATCATCGCGTGCTACGCCGCGATGGAGCGCGAACTCACGCTTGTACCCGGGGCGGCGCCGATGGATTGCGACACTCCGTCGGAGGTACTGGCCCGTGCCGTCGGCCGCCATGCGCTCAACGCCGATAGCGCGACCCGGCTCGTGGAAGTCTTCGAGGAGGCGCGGTTTTCCCCGCATGTGATGAACGAGGCACATCGGGACATCGCGGTGGACGCCCTGCGTCTGGTGCTCGCGGACCTGCGGAGCATGGCATGAAAAAGCTTGTCGCCGGGGGCGTTTTGATGGTGGGACTGGTCGAGCTGATGGCGATCGCGGTGCTCGACCGCGAGCTGGTGCTGGTCGTGGTGGGCGCCATGGCCGCGCTGGTGTTGCTCGCGTTGCGCCTCTATCTGGTGCGCGAGCCTGCCTACCCCGACGACGCGTTGACCAACGATGCCGCGGAATCGTTGCAGCGCTGGCTTTCTCGGACCGAGATGTTGGTCAGCCGGGCGGAGTCCACCCGCAGGGACTGGGACCGGCATCTGCGTCCGATGCTGGCCAGGCAGTTCGAGCTGGCCACCGGGCAACGGCAGAGCAGAAATCAGACGGCCTTCCACGCCACCGGCACCATGCTGTTCGGCCAGGAGCTGTGGGCGTGGGTGGACCCGCAGAACGTTTCCCGGACCGGCGACAGCGAGCCCGGTCCTGGCCGCGAAGCCCTCGATGAGATCCTGCGACGGTTGGAGCGAGTATGACTCCGAATGCCGGCCTGCCTGCCGCGACGACGACGGCCCACTGCGAATCGGTGCTCGATGAGATCGGTCGGGTGGTGGTCGGCAAGCGCGGAGCGCTGACGCTGATCCTGACGACGGTGCTTGCGGGCGGCCATGTCCTGATCGAAGACCTGCCCGGCCTCGGCAAAACGCTGATCGCCCGCTCGTTCGCGGCGGCGCTCGGTCTCGACTTCACGCGCGTGCAGTTCACGCCCGACCTGCTGCCCGCCGACCTGCTCGGCTCCACCGTCTACGACATGCAGTCTGGCCGTTTCGAATTCCGTCGGGGACCCATCTTCACCAACCTGCTTCTCGCCGACGAGATCAACCGCACACCGCCCAAGACCCAAGCCGCGCTGCTGGAATCGATGGCCGAGGGCCAGGTCAGTATCGACGGTGACACCCACAAACTGCCAGCACCCTTCATCGTGCTCGCCACCGACAACCCGATCGAATACGAAGGCACCTACCCCCTGCCCGAGGCCCAGCTCGACCGCTTCGCAATCCGACTCGAGTTGCGGTATCTGTCCGAACACGAAGAGGCTTCGATGTTGCGGCGGCGACTCGAAAGGGGATCGGCGCAGCCGACCGTGCATCAGGTGGTCGATGCACACGACCTGCTCGCCATGCGAGAGTCGGTGGAGCAGGTGACGGTGCATGACGACGTGCTGCGCTACGTGGTGTCACTGGCGACCGCGACGCGCCAGCACCCGCAGGTCGCCGTCGGAGCCAGTCCGCGTGCGGAACTCGATCTGGTGCAACTCGCCCGCGCCAAGGCGCTGCTGCTCGGCAGGGACTACGTGGTCCCCGAGGACGTCAAGTCCCTGGCGGTGCCGACGATGGCGCACCGGATCAGCCTGCGACCGGAGATGTGGGTGCGACGGGTACACGGTTCCGACGTCATCGAGGAACTCCTGCGGCGGCTGCCGGTGCCAAGAGCCACGAGCTGACGACATGATCGAGACGCGCCGCACCGAGGTCGAGCTGCGCTGGCGCCCATCACCTTTGACGCGATCGATGGTGACGTGTGCCGCGGCCGCGCTCGCAGTGGCGGTGATCGGCGGTTACTGGCAACTCGTCGCGTTCGCGGCCCCACTGGTCGGGGTGCTGGTGTCGATCGGCTGGCAGCGGGGTGTGCCGAAGGTGCGCGTGCATGCAGAGCCCGCCGGTCAGCGGTGCTTCGAGGGCGAGGAGACGCGGCTGGAGGTGTGGGCGGTTCCCGAAGCGGCCGACGTGGCGGTGGGGCTGACGGTCGAGGCCGTCGACGGCATGCGACTCGACACGGTGGAGCAGGCGTCGCCGCTGCGCCAAACGGTGGCGGCCGTCGCGGACAAGTGGGGTAGATATCCGGTGGTGGCCCGGGTGAATGTGGTTGCGCGGGGCGGACTTCTGCTCGGCACGGGCGTCGTCGACGCTGCGGATGTGTTCGTGTTCCCGTTGGCGCCGCCGCAGTCCACCGCGATTCCACGCACCGAGCTCCTTGACCGCCTCGGCACTCACCTGACGCGGCACATCGGGCCGGGGGTCGAATACGCCGACGTCCGCCGGTACGTGCCGGGCGATCAGTTGCGCACCGTCAACTGGCCGGTCAGCGCCCGGCGCGGCAGTCTGCACGTGACGGAGCGACTGACCGACCGCGCCGCCGACGTGGTGGTGATGATCGACGGGTACCCGCAGCCGCCGGGTCCGGCGACCGAAGCGACCGACCGTGTCGCGCGCGGCGCCGTACAGGTCGTGCAGAGCGCGCTGCGCAGCGGTGATCGTGCAGGCGTCGTGGTGCTCGGCGACCGCAAGCCTCGCTGGCTGGGAGCGGACATCGGGCGCAGGCAGTTCTACCGGGTGCTCGACGCGATATTGACCGCGGGCGACGGGTTCGAGACCACGCCAGGCACGTTGGCGCCGCGGGCCGCCCTGCCGCCCGGCGCGATCGTCGTCGCGTTCTCCACGCTCCTCGACACCGAATTCGCGTTGGCGTTGATCGATGTGCGCAAGCGCGGGCACTCCGTGGTCGCCGTCGACGTCTTGCAGGGCGCACCGTTCGAGGAGGAGCGCGACGGGTTGGTGGCCAGGATGTGGTCGCTACAGCGGTCGTTCATGTACCGCGATATGCGAACGGTCGGCGTGGACGTGGTGTCGTGGCGCGGCGACACCACGCTCGATCAGGCGATGCAGTTGGTGCCGGACCACCGGCGCCCGGCGCGACGGCGGGCGGCGGTGATATGAGCGTCCCTTCGCCGGCGACCCGCGCCATCTCGACGGCGTTCGGGCTTGTGATGGTGGCGTCGGCCGCCGTACAGGCGGATGGACCAGGTCTGGTGGCGGCCGGCGTTGCCGCCGCAGCGGTGTTGGCGGGCAGCCTGTTTCGCCCGGCCGCCGCGATCGCGGTGTTGGCCACCGTCGCGGTGCTCGTGCTTTCCAACGCGCCGCCGGTGCTGGCTGCGACGGCCGGACTGTGCGCGGCCGCGTACCTGGTGTTGCGGCACACCGCGGCGGTTGGCGCACCGACCGTGCTTGGCGCCGTTGGGTTTACCGCGGCGGGGCTGGCGGCCGCGTCGCTTCCGTTCCAGCTGCCGTGGGTGCCACTGCTGGCTCCGTTGGTCGTGCTGGCGCTCTATGTTGTGGTGACTCGTCCGTTTTGGACGACGTGATCTCGCCGGGCGGCCGCACGAGCGTGCTGTCAACCCCGGGCCATTGGGTACTCGTCGTGCCGGTGCCACCACTGATAGGGCGGCGTCTGCGGATAGCCGGCGGGCGAATCCTCCCACTCCTCCTGGCGGCCGAGCGCCGTGATGTCGAGATACGACCAGGTGCTGCCCATCGCTTCGTCGCCGCGGTTGTCGACGAAGTAGGTCCGGTAGATCTCGCGCCCGTCCCGCAGAAACGCGTTGGTGCCGTGCCACTCGTCGACGCCGAAGTCGGCGTCGAACGAATCCGTCACCGTGTACCACGGGATGTCCCAGCCCATCCGCTTCTTCAGCCGGGTGATCGCATCCTGTGGAGCGCGCGAGACGAACACCAGCGTGGTGTCGCGCGCGTTGAGGTGGGCCAGATGGGCGACCTGGTCGGCCAGCATCGAACAGCCGGGGCAGCCGCCGTCCGGCCAGCCGTCCACATCGGGTTGGAAGAAGAATCGATAGACGATCAGCTGACGCCTGCCGTCGAATAGATCGAGCAGGCCGGCTGGCCCGTCTGGCCCGTCGAACAGATAGTCCTTCTCGACCGCCATCCTCGGCATCCGGCGGCGCTGGGCGGCCAGCGCATCCCTGGCGCGGGTGAGTTCCTTCTCCTTCACCAGCAGTTCGCGACGGGCGGTGTCCCACTCCTGCGGTGAGACGATCGGTGGCATGTCCACGGTTGACCTCCTTTTCGGGCCCCCTGTATAGACACCCGCGCTAGGCCAAACTCATCGCCGCGTTCGTGAGGAGGCGCCCTGCGCCACGTTCCGGTCATTCGCCGGCGGGTGGCAGATCACCGAGTTGATCTGCTGTTTAAGGCATTCGGCGTGTGTGGGTAACCGATCCCACTGGATCCGGATGCTCTCGGTGCGATCGCGATCGAACACCACCGGTAGGTCATCACAGATGTTCGGCCATTGATCGCTGTCCAACTCGAACACCTTGTCGCCGGAGAAGATGCCGACACCCTCCGCCTGGACGACGTAGATGATGTGGCACGGGGCCCGCGTCACATCGGGTTTGATGGCGGAGCAGCCAACGACATGCATCCAGCCCTCGACCGGGTCCTTGATCGGCGGACAAGCGCCGCGCGTGTAGGCCGGTCCGAGTTCGCCGAGCACGTCGCAGACGTGGTCGGCGCCCAGCGTTGTCGGCATCCGTTGTCTGATCGCGGTTTCCAGCCATCGGTCGATGAAGCCCATTGCCCACCCTTCCTGCCGTCGAGCGGACCTTAATTGACGATGGCGAAAAATGGAACCCGTTCTAGAAATATGCGGACCCTGCAATGTGATTACGGCTATCGTTCTCTGCGGAGGGGACCTGCGCGGCCGTAAGCGAAATGCTTAGCGGGACGCCTACTTTCGGGAGTAGTCGGGATGTCGCTTCGCCGAAGTGAGCAAAGAAATGCTGTTAACAAGGCGGTAACCGGCGCATCGATAGGTAACGCGGTGGAGTGGTTCGACTTCGCCATCTACGGGTTCCTGGCGACGTTCATCGCCGCGAACTTCTTCCCATCCGGAAACGAGACTGCGGCGTTGCTCAACACGTTCGCGATCTTTGCCGCGGCATTCTTCATGCGGCCGCTCGGCGGCTTCGTCTTCGGGCCCCTCGGCGATCGCATCGGCAGGCAGCGAGTGCTTGCCATCGTCATCCTGCTGATGGCCGTTGCCACGATGGCCATCGGCCTGCTGCCCACCTTTGCCTCGATAGGCGTGGCTGCGCCGCTGCTGCTGCTGTTCCTTCGTTGCCTGCAGGGCTTCTCCGCAGGAGGCGAATACGGCGGCGGCGCGGTCTATCTCGCCGAGTTCGCATCGGACAAGCGGCGCGGACTGACCGTCACGTTCATGGTGTGGTCCGGGGTGCTCGGCTTCCTTATCGGCTCTGTGACGGTGACACTGCTGCAGGCGCTGCTGCCAGCCGCCGCGATGGAGAGTTACGGCTGGCGCATCCCGTTCCTGATCGCAGGGCCGCTGGGTCTTGTCGGCCTCTACATCCGTCTGCGCTTGGACGACACCCCGCAGTTCGCGGAGCTCAGCAACGCTCAGCAGGTCGCCAAGTCGCCTCTGGCGGAGGCAGTCCGCACCGCGTGGCGGCCGATCCTGCAGGTGATCGGACTGATGATCATCTTCAACATCGGCTACTACGTCGTGTTCACCTTCCTGCCCAGCTACTTCATCAAGACACTGCACTTCTCCAAGACGAACGCGTTCGTGTCGATCACGCTTGCCAGCCTGGTGGCGTTGCTCCTCATCCTGCCGCTGGCCGCGCTTTCGGACCGGGTCGGCAGGCGGCCCATGCTGATCGCGGGCTCGGTGGGATTCGCGGCACTCGGCTACCCGCTGTTCCTGTTGCTGAACTCGGGTTCCCTGGTGGCGGCCGTCGCGGCGCACTGCGGACTGGCGGCGATCGAGGCCGTCTACGTGTCTACGGCCGTCGCCGCGGGCGTCGAGCTGTTCGCCACCCGCGTGCGCTACAGCGGCTTCTCGATCGGCTACAACATCTGCGTCGCCGCGTTCGGCGGAACGACGCCCTACGTGGTCACCTGGCTGACCGCGGAGACGGGTGACAACGTCGCGCCCGCGTACTACGTGGTGACCGCCGCGATCGTGTCGTTGGCGACGATCCTGACCATCCGGGAGACCGCGGGCCGACCCCTGTCGCATGGCATATCGGACCAAACGTTCCAATCGGCGGGGTTACAGTAAGTGGGTGCCGCAGACAGATCCCGCAACGCGGCCCAAGCTGACCTCACGCGGCGCAGCAACGCGCAACCGCATCGTGCTTGCCGCCGCCGAGCTGATGCATGTGCAGGGCGTCGCGGCGACCACGATCGACGACGTGCTTGCGGCCAGCGCGACGAGTAAATCCCAGTTCTACCAACACTTCGACGACAAATCGGAGTTGGTGTACGAGGTCATCACCATGCGTGCCGACGAGATCCTGTCGTGGCAACGCCTGCGGCTGGAAAAGGTCGATTCGTTCCGTGGGCTTTACGCGTGGCGGGACGCCATGGTGCAGCGGTGTGCGCTGCGGCGCGGGCTGTGGGGGTGTGAACTCGGTTCGCTGGCCGCCGAGTTGTCCGACACCGACGACAAAGCAAGGGCGTCGCTGTCCGAGCACTTCACCGAATGGCGCGGGTTGCTTGGCGCGGCATTGGAGCGGATGCGCGACAACGGCGCACTCGTCGCCGATGTGGACGTCAAATCCCTTGCGACAGGGCTACTTGCGGCGGTGGAAGGCGGCTACCTGCTTTCGCAGACAGGTCGCGATCCGCGACTGATGCAGTCGGCGCTGAACATGGCCATCGGCCATGTGGCGTCCTACGCGACCGCCGGCACAGCAGTGCGGTGACGGCGGTCGCGATCTGGACCTGATCGACCAGTTCGGCGTTAGTTGTCGCCGGGGATGGCGGTCGGCGCTGGCGGCGCCTTGACCGGGGGCGTGAACAGGTTCCCGCCGGTCGGGTTGATCGACTTCTCCGTCGGCGCGGGCGCGGGGGCCGACGTCGTGGCGCTGGTAGTCGTCGTGGTGGTGGGCGTGGTGGTCTCGGGTGCCTTCTCGCCCTGACCACATGCTGTCAATGCGCCCATGGCGATGATCGCGCCCATGCCCGCGGTGGCGGCGAGGCGGCGAACCGTACGGCCTGACTTCATGATGCGTCCTATCTGTGTCGAGAACTGAACTATATCGTCCAAAAAACCAGGTAGTCAACGCGGAAACCGCCGGCTTGGCAGACGAGGCCGTCCAACTCGGAAGCCACTGTCAAGAGCGGTGCGGGATTTTCAGGAAGTTGCATCGTGCCTACCAGCGTCTTGCCAGCTGGCGAATCTAACGTCCTGTGCACGAAACACCCAGTTTTCGGCAAGCACAACCACAGGTACATCACACGGAGGTCGCACATGAAGAAGTTCGGCGTCTACGCCATGGCCGCCGTCGGTGCGACGGCGGTATCGATGACGTTTCTCGGTTCCGGTATCGCGGCGGCCGACGACTACAGCGGCCAGACCTATGGCGACGCGTCGAAGTCGATCAGCGATGCGGGTAAGAAGGCCGTCATCGCCAGCCGGGCGGGTGACACCCTGGCCGACGACGATTGCATCGTTTCGCATTCGCAGTCGGCGCCGTGGATCAAGGGTGACGACTTCTCTCCCGTCACCGACACCGTGCTGGTCTACCTGAACTGCAACGCCACCGTGGCGTCGGCCAAGGATCCCGGAAACTCAGCGGCCAGCCCGGAGGGCAGGGCCGCCATCGCAAAGGCGCAGGAGGACCAGGCGAAGGCCGACTCCGGCTCGTAACTCGGCGAAGCCCCAGCCCCCAGTAAGGTGATGCCAGGCATCCACGAAGGGGAGGCGCGAATGAGGCTTCAGGTGTTGCCCTACGTCACCGTCGAGATCGACGACCGGCTGCGGCGCCGGTTGCGCCGCGCGAACGACCGGTTGCGCGTCAACGTCAGGGCCTATCTGCTGAGCGCCGCCGACGATGTCGACGCGGCAGGCGAGCGGGTCCGCGACCTGTGCGACCGGGCCGTGCACCGGGTCGACTCCGTGGTCGAGAGGGTCAACGACCGGATCGGCGCGGACGAACCTGCGCAGCCGCGACTCCACCTCGTCGGCGGCCGCGAAGCCAGCTAGATCCGCACCGCGCGTTCCTGGATCGTCAGGGCGCGCCGCAGCTAAGGCGTCCGGACGCTGCCCACGCGCCCTCCCACGGCGAACGAACCTGCGATCATCAACAGGCCGACGACGGCCACCGGGATCGTCCATGCGCGCCGGCCCGACACCGCCGACCCGCACTCGGCGACATAACTCTTGTGCGGCAGAACCTGG